>CAIOYO010000295.1 GCA_903862595.1 uncultured Opitutaceae bacterium
CAACCTCGTCGCTCAGGACCTCGTCGACCACTTCGAGAAGCGCAGCGAAGCGATGCCCGGCAAGGCGATGGCCGTCTGCATGAGCCGCCGCATCTGCGTGGACCTGCACGACGCCATCCTCCGGCTCCGTCCGCAGTGGCGGAGCGCCGAGAAGGACGACCGCGAGGCCGAGTCAAAGCAGGCCTGCGTGGTGAAGATCGTGATGACCGGCTCGGCTTCGGATGGCCCGGACTGGCAGCAGCACATCCGGACGAAGCAGGGCCGCAAGGACCTCGCGAAACGCTTCAAGGACACCAAGGACCCCTTCCGCATCGTGATCGTGCGGGACATGTGGCTCACCGGTTTCGACGCCCCTTGCATGCACACGATGTACGTGGACAAGCCCATGCAGGGTCACGGCCTGATGCAGGCGATTGCCCGCGTGAACCGCGTCTTCCGGGATAAACCCGGCGGGCTCGTGGTGGACTATTTGGGCTTGGCGGACCAGCTCAAGCGAGCCTTGGCGACCTACACGGAGAGCGGCGGGCAGGGCGCACCGAGCGTCGACACCGCGGAAGCCGTGGCGGTGCTGCAGGAAAAGCACGACGTCATCGCCGGCATGCTGCACGGCCTTGATTGGTCGGCGTGGGCCGGCGAAAGCCCGGTCGCCCGGCTCCAGCTGCTTCCGGCGGCGCAGGAGCACATTCTGGAGCAGGAGAAGGGGAAGGAGCGGTTCGTGGCCGCGGTGACGGATCTTTCCCGGGCGTTCGCGCTCTGTGCGGCCTCAGCCGAAGCGCAGGCCATGCGGGATGACATCGCGTTCTTTCAGGCGGTGAAGGCGCAGCTCGCGAAGCGATCGGGGCTGGAGACGAAATCACCGGAGGAAATGGAGTCGGCGATCCGCCAGTTGGTGTCCCGGGCGATCACGACCGACGGGGAAATCATCGACGTCTTTTCCGCTGCCGGGATCAAGAAGCCGGACATTTCGATCCTGTCGGACCAGTTCCTCGCGGAAGTCCGTGGCCTCAAACACAAGAACGTGGCCGCCGAGCTGCTGGCAAAGCTGCTCCATGATGAGGTTCGCACCGCGTCGAAGAAGAACGTGGTGGTGAGCCGGACCTTCGCGGAGATCCTGCAGCGCACCTTGAACGCGTACCACAACCGCGCGATTGCGACGCAGGAAGTGATCGAGGAACTGATCAAGCTCGCGAAGGATTTCCAGAAGGCCAGCAGTGCAGGGGAGGAGCTGGGACTCGACGAGAACGAAGCGGCCTTCTACTCGGCGCTGGCGACGAACGAGAGTGCGGTCCGGGCGATGGGGAACGACGAGCTGAAAGTGATCGCGGCGGAGCTCGTGACGCAGGTCCGCCAGAGCGTGACCATCGACTGGACCCTGCGGGAGAGCGCCCGCGCCCGGATCAAGGTGCTGGTGAAGCGAATCCTGCGGAAGCACGGCTACCCCCCGGACCTGCAGGCGGAGGCGACAAAGATCGTTCTCCTCCAGGCCGAGACCCTCTGCGCGGACTGGGCTGCGTGAGGGGATTTAGCGTACAACCGAGCCCTTCAGCGGGCGGGTCGCTCGTCTCCGGCGGGTGCCGGGAACTTGACAACGCGTGCCGGTAGCGGGGCTAATGCCGTCCGCGGCGGCCTGCCGCGTCCGTCGTTTTCCGATGCAATCGAAAGCCCCCACCGTCGATGCCTACCTTGCTGGGTTTTCCGGCGATGACCGCGTCACGCTCACTCGGCTGCGGGAGCTCATTCGCCGCCATCTCGGCGGGGCGGTGGAGTCGATGGAGTATGGCATGCCGACGTACCGTGCGGGTGCGGACATGCTCTGCGCGTTCAACCGCCAGAAGCAGTACTTCGCCCTCTACGTCGACCCCGAGGTGCTGGCGCAACACCGCAAAGCCCTGAAGGGCCTGGACTGCGGCAAGAGTTGCATCCGCTTCCGCACCGCGGACGCGCTGCCGTGGGAGGCGGCCGAGGCCATCCTCCGCGCGTGTGCCGCCGCGGCGCCGCGGCGGTCCTGACGCCGCCGCTGCGGCTGCAGTCACGGCGGCGGAACGCCGAACGATTCCCGATACGCCGCGTAGGCCGCCGCATCGGTGAGCATCGCGTCCATGGCGGCGACCAACGGCTCCGCCCGGATCACGCCGGAGAACACCGCCTTGTCGCCGATGCTGTTCTCGAGCACGAAGGTCGGCCGCTGGGTGACCTGCAGGGCGCGAAATTCAGCGGTGGTCGCGTCGAGCCGCGCCGCGACGTCGGCGGAGAGGGCCCGTTCGCGCAGTGGGAGCGGATCGAGGCGGCCGTTGGCGGCCGCGACCGCGATCTCGATGGCCACTTCGAGGTGGCCGATCTTGCGGCCGTTGCGGTAGGCGGCGTCGGAGAGGGCGCAGCGTACCTCGTCGCCGGTCACGCCCAGCGAGCGCGCGCCTTCCGCGACCGCGCTGGCGGCCGGGTAAGCGCCCGGCGCGGGGACGTCGTAGTACGCGGATGACGGGACGAAGTCGGCGCCGGTGATCGCGGCGCTCCGGCGCAGGAACCAATCGTACTGGCGGTGACTGGTCGGGAAGTCGGCCGGGTTCATCTTCGCGATCTTCCAGTCGAACGCCACCCGGCCCGCGTACCGCCGCTTCAGGTCCGCCCAGACCGGCTCAGCCCAGAAGCACCAGGATGATGTGACCTCAAGGTAGTAGGTGACCTGCATGCCGGGAATCGCAGCGGAATCACGCCCGCCCGTCAACCGAGTGACGGGGGGCCGGAGGGTGTCAGGCCGTTGGCCGTGCCGCTCCGGCTTGGGCGCACGTGTAACGGGCGGGGTGCTGTCGCCGTCTTTTGTGGCTGACATGTCGCGTTCGTCCCTGTGTTCCTGCGGTATGCGTTCGTTCTCCGCTGTGCTGGGCGCCGCGCTCGGGTGGATCCTCGCGGGGACCCCGGCGGCGCAGGCGCAGGAAACGCGTTTGGCGAACCTGGCCATCCGGGCGGAGGCGGCGGCGGAGGCGCCGCTGATCGTCGGTTTCAACGTCGGCGGGGGTGCGGAAAAAACCGTCCTGATCCGCGCGGTGGGTCCGACGTTGGAACAGTTCGGGGTGTCGGCTCCGCTGGCGGACCCACGGCTGGAGTTGTTCGCGGCTGGGGGGCGCCGGATCGGAGCGAATGACGACCATGCGGCGACGGATGCGCCTGTCTTCAGCGCGGTCGGCGCGTTTGCGTTGGCGGCTGGATCGAAGGACGCGGCGATCGTCGCCCGCCTCGGGTCCGGGAGCTACACCGCCCACGTCACGGGTCCGGTCGGCGCGCGGGGGACGGCGCTGGTCGAGGTCTACGAGGTGGGTGCCGCGGGTACGCCCCTGACCAATCTTTCGGCCCGCGCCCGGGTGGGCTCGGGGGAGGCGATCTTGATTCCGGGACTGGTCCTGTCGCCGGGGGCGACGGCCCGCCGGTTGCTGGTCCGGGCCGTCGGCCCGGGGTTGGAACCGTTCGGCGTGACGGGCCTGCTCGCCGACCCGAAGCTTGACCTGTTCCAAGGTGGCGCGCGGATCGCCGGGAACGACAACTGGGGCGCCCCCTCCGGCCCCTCTGCGGCGACGGCGGAGGGGCTGCGCGTCGCGTTCCAGCAGAGCGGCGCCTTCGCGCTGCCGATGGGCAGCTTGGACGCGGCGCTGATCACGCGGCTGCCCCCGGGCGGATACACCCTGCAGGTCAGCGGCGTCGCCGGGAGGACCGGCGAGGCGCTGGTGGAGGTGTATGACCTGACCGACGTGGCCCCGGGACCCGTCCCCGAGGCGGCGCGGGAGGCATCGGCGGCGCTGCGGGCGCAGATCGACGCGCTCGTTGCTCCGGAAATCGACCCCACTGGCGCAGGCGGGAAGATCGTCGGCGCCGCGGTGGGGATCATTGGTCCCGACGTGCGCACGGTCCTCGGCTACGGCGTGAGTGCGCTCGGATCGACGGCTGCGCCGGGCGGTGACACCCTTTTCGAGATCGGCTCCAACACCAAGCCGATGACGGGGCTGATCCTGGCCGACGGCGTGGTGAAAGGACGCATGCGGCTGGACGATCCGGTGAGTCGCCTTCTGCCGAACGCCGTTTTGCCCACCTCCCCGGGCGCGCCCCTCCAACTGGTGCACCTCGCGACGCACACGGGAGGCTTGGCGGACTTTCCGGATAATCTGGTCGGAGCGCCGCCCAATCCAGCGGCGGGATACACGCGGGCTCTCTTGTTCGACTACCTGGGGCGGGCGACGCTCCGGACGCGGCCGGGTGCGGCGATGGCCTATTCGAACCTCGGGTTCGGCCTGCTGGGCGTCGCGCTGCAGGACGCGGCGAAGTCGGCCAGTTATGACGCCCTCTTCGTGGAGTACCTTGGGGATCCGCTTGGCATGAAAGACACGCGGGTCAACGTCCCGGCCTCGAGCGCGGCCCGCCTTGCCCGCGGTTCACGGCAGGGCCGGGCCGTGGTGCCTTCGCAGATCGACACGCTGGAGGCGAGTGGTGCGCTTCGGTCGACGGGGACCGACATGCTCGCCTTCATCGCCGCGAACCTCGCGCCTCCCGCGACCCTGGCGGACGCCGTGGCGCTTTCGCAGACGGTCCAGTTCGACCTCGGCGGACGGAAAATGGCGTTGGGCTTCTCGGTCGAAACCCGGAACGGCCGGACGTACTTCTCCAAGTCGGGAGGCACCCCGGGTTTCACGAGCCACGTCCGCTTCACCACGAATCCGTCGGCGGGCGTGGTGATCCTGACCAACATCGGCCAGACGGACGCGGCGGAGCGCCTGGCGGAGACGGTGTTGGAGGCAGTGATCGCGGGGGCGTTGCGCCCGTGACAGGCCCGTGAAGGCCCGCTGGACGGTGCGCATTCCGACTCCTTTCGACCGTGGGCTGCGGTCGGCTCGGCGGTCGGCGCGTGGGTACGTGGCGGTGCGCTTCGCGGACTGTGGGTGGCAGCGCGTGAGACGTGGCGAACGACGCGGTATCCGAGTCATCACTGCTTGCCGGGCTTACGGATGACTCATGGATTGACCGCGGGTGTGGCGGGGTTTTGCCTGCGGAGTGGTGAGTCTTGAACCATCGAACCTCTGCCTTGACCCGCGTTGCGCTGCGGCGCGGCTTGGGCCGGTGAGTCCGCTCGGAAGGCAGGGTTATGCTGACTGAGCGGCCTCTTCTCGTTCGCTGGGGGCCGGCCTTGCTCCTCGCCGCGTGGGCGCTGCTGCTTTCCTCGTGGGCTCACTTCATCATCGCGCCG
>CAIOYO010000296.1 GCA_903862595.1 uncultured Opitutaceae bacterium
GAGCCGCGTCGACCTGGATGTGAAGTCCATCCATGACGACGTGGATGGAAGCGCGGGTGCGATGGTTGCGCGGATCCGGGGAGCAGCACACCGCGCAGTCGCAGGCGATCATCGGCACACCCTGAGAGGTGCCCGTGCCCAAGAAAACGACGTCCATGGCCCGACCGAAACCGGGATCGAGGGTGATGGAAAGGGCAAAAGGGATTAACGCGGAGCAGGTCCAAAGAAAAAGCCGACCACCCTGAGGTGGTCGGCTTGAGAACGAATCGGTGAGAAGCGGGGTGGATTAGTAATCCATGCCGCCGCCGCCGTGACCGTGGCCATGGGCCGGGGCCGCTTCCTTCTTCTCCGGGAGATCGGTGATGATGGCCTCGGTGGTAAGGAGCAGACCGGCGATCGAAGCCGCGTTCTGGAGAGCGGTGCGCGTGACCTTCGTCGGGTCGACGACGCCAGCCTTCACGAGATCCTCGAAGTTGCCGGTGGCGACGTTGTAGCCCTGGTTGCCCTTGCTGGAGATGACCTGCTGGACGACCACGGCGCCCTCGACGCCCGCGTTGAAGCAGAGCTGCTTCAGCGGCGACTCGATGGCGCGACGCACGATCTGCGCGCCGAGCTTCTCGTCACCTTCGAGCGTGGCGGTGAGCGTGTCGACGGCCTTGGCGGTGCGGATGAGCGCAACACCACCGCCGGAAACGATGCCTTCCTCGACCGCCGCACGGGTGGCGTGGAGAGCGTCTTCGACGCGCATCTTCTTTTCCTTCATCTCGGCTTCCGTGGCCGCGCCGACGTTGATCACGGCAACGCCGCCCGCCAGCTTCGCGAGGCGCTCTTGGAGCTTCTCGCGATCGTAGTCGGACGTCGTCTCTTCGATCTGACGGCGGATCTGCTTGACGCGACCCTGGATGTCCGAGGCCTTACCGGAACCCTCGACGATCGTGGTGTTTTCCTTGTCGACGACGATCCGCTTGGAGCGGCCGAGGTCGCTGAGGGTGACATTCTCGAGCTTGATGCCGAGGTCTTCGCTGAGGAGTTTGCCACCGGTGAGGACGGCAATGTCTTCGAGCATGGCCTTACGGCGATCGCCGAAGCCCGGAGCCTTGACGGCAGCGACGTTCAGCGTGCCACGGATCTTGTTCACGACGAGCGCGGCGAGGGCTTCACCCTCGACTTCCTCGGCGATGATGAGCAGCGGCTTGCCGGTCTTGGCGGTCGTCTGGAGAATGGGCAGGAACTCCTGGAGGTTGGAGATCTTCTTCTCGTGGATGAGAATGTAGGCGTCCTCGAGGACGGCTTCCTGGCTCTCCATATTCGTCGCGAAGTACGGCGAGAGATAGCCCTTATCGAACTGCATGCCCTCGACGACGTCGAGGGTGGTCTCGATGGACTTGGCCTCTTCGACGGTGATGGTGCCGTCCTTGCCGACCTTATCCATGGCGTCAGCGATGATCTCGCCGATCGACTGGTCCCAGTTGGCGGAGACCGTCGCGACCTGGCGGATTTCCTCGCGGTCGTTGACCTTCTTGGAAATGCGGCCGAGCTCGGTGACGGCGGCCTCGACGGCCTTGTCGATACCGCGCTTCAGGTAGATCGGGTTGGCACCGGCGGTGACATGCTTGAGGCCTTCCTTGTAGACGGCCTCGGCGAGCACGGTAGCGGTGGTGGTGCCGTCGCCGGCGGCGTCATTCGTCTTGGAGGCGACCTCCTTGACGAGCTGCGCGCCGATGTTCTCGTACGGATCGGAAAGCTCGATTTCCTTGGCGACGGTGACGCCGTCCTTGGTCACGAGCGGGGAGCCGAATTTCTTGTCGATGACGACATTGCGGCCCTTGGGACCGAGGGTCACCTTGACGGCGCGGGAGAGGAGTTCGACGCCGCGCAGAACCTTCTGCCGGGCGGCTTCGTCGAAGAGGAGTTGTTTAGCGGCCATGATGGTAAATGTGTTTCAGAATGGGAGTGGATGTACGGGAGGGACCTCAGCCAACGACGCCGAGGATGTCGTCCTCGCGGACGAGCGTGAACTTCTCGCTGTCGATCTTCACCTCGGTGCCGCCGTACTTGCTGATCAGCACCTTGTCGCCGACCTTCACTTCGAACGGAACGGAGTTACCCTTCTCGTCCTTCTTGCCGGTGCCGAGCGCAATGACTTCGGCCTCTTGGGGCTTTTCCTTCGCGGAGTCGGGGATGATGATTCCCCCGCGAACCTGTTCTTTTTCCTCGATGTGCTTCACGAGCACTCGATCGCCGATGGGCTTGATCTTTACTTTGGGCATATGGATTAGGATGGGTGGGTTGGGTTTTCAACGAAGCGCCTTCGGACCCACCGAACGGCGGATTCGAGGCGCAGCTTCGTCGGAAAGGGTTACTTCTTGTCTTCGTCGACGACTTCGAAGTCCGCGTCGACGACGTCGGACTTGCGATCCGCCTTCTTGGGTTCGGCGCCCGCCGAAGGGTCGCCGGCCGATGCGGCCTTGTCGCCACCGGACGCAGCCTGGGCGGCGGCGTACAGATCAGCTCCGACCTTGGACAGCTGTTCCATCGACGCCTTCATCTTGTCGGTGTCGTTGGACTCGAGCGCCTTCTTGGCGTCAGCCAAGGCGGACTCGATCGCGGCCTTCTTGTCTGCCGGGACCTTGTCACCAGCGTCCTTCAGAGCCTTCTCCAGCTGGTAGACCACGCTGTCGAGCTGGTTCTTGGTCTCGACGGACTCCTTACGCTTGCGATCCTCCTCGGCGTTGAGCTCAGCCTCCTTGGTCATGCGCTCGACCTCTTCCTTGGAAAGGCCGGACGATCCCTGGATGGTGATCTTCTGGTCCTTGCCGGTGCCGAGGTCCTTGGCGGAGACGTGGAGAATGCCATTCGCGTCGATGTCGAAGGTGACCTCGACCTGCGGAACGCCGCGCGGCGCGGGCGGGATCCCATCGAGGCGGAACGTGCCGAGCGTCTTGTTGTCGCGCGACATCGGACGCTCGCCCTGCAGCACGACGATCTCAACGGACGGCTGATTGTCCGAGTAAGTCGAAAAGACCTGCGTCTTCTTTGACGGAATTGTGGTGTTGCGCGAGATCATCGCGGTCGAGACACCGCCAGCGGTTTCGATACCGAGCGTGAGCGGCGTGACGTCGAGCAGCAGAACATCGCGGACATCACCCTTGAGCACGCCGCCTTGGATGGCGGCACCGACGGCCACGACCTCATCGGGATTCACACCCTGATGCGGGGCCTTGCCACCGAGCTGACGGGCGATTTCGACGACCTTCGGCATGCGGGTCATGCCGCCAACCAGCACGAGTTCGTCGATCTGCGCGGAGCCGAGCTCGGCGTCCTTGAGACAGTTCTTGAACGGCGAGAGACAGCGCTCGAAGAGCCGATCGCAGATCTGCTCCATCTTGGCGCGGCTGAGGCTGACGTTCAAATGCTTCGGGCCCGTGGCATCGGCCGTGATGAACGGCAGGTTGACGTCGTAGGTTTGGGCGGAGGAAAGGGCGATCTTCGCCTTCTCCGCCTCTTCCTTCAGACGCTGGAGCGCCATCGGATCCTTGCGAAGGTCGATGCCGTTTTCCTTCTGGAAGCCGTCGACCAACCACGTAATCAGCGCCTCGTCCCAGTTGTCGCCACCCAAGTGGGTGTCGCCATTGGTCGCCTTCACTTCAAAGACGCCGTCACCGATCTCGAGGACGGACACATCGAACGTACCACCGCCAAGGTCGAAGACCGCGATCTTCTCGTCCTTCTTCTTGTCGAGGCCATAAGCCAGCGAGGCAGCCGTCGGCTCGTTGATGATGCGCAGGACATCCAGACCGGCGATCTTGCCGGCATCCTTGGTCGCCTGACGCTGAGAATCGTTGAAATAGGCCGGGACCGTGATCACCGCCTGGGTGATCTTCTCACCGAGATACGCTTCGGCATCGGCCTTCAGTTTGCCGAGCACGAACGCGGAAACCTGCTGCGGAGCAAACTGCTCGGTCTTGTCGCCAACCTGCACCTCAATGTAGGCGTCGCCGTTCTTACCCTCGGTCACCTTGAAGGGGAAGTTCTTCGACTCTTCCCGAGTCTCAGAAAACTTGCGCCCGATCAGGCGCTTAGCGGAGAAAACCGTGTTCTTCGGGTTGGTCACCGCCTGGCGCTTGGCCGCTTGACCCACCAGACGCTCACCCGACTTGGTGAACGCAACGACCGAAGGGGTCGTCCGTGCCCCCTCCGCGTTCGGAATAACTACCGGCTCGCCGCCCTCCATCACAGCCATGCAGGAGTTCGTCGTGCCCAAATCGATGCCAAGAATGCGACTCATGGTGCCAGCCTAAGAGCAGGGCCCATACCTAGACCCCAATCCTATACTCTAGTTTTTGACTGATATTAACTTATGAAGTTATAGGCCGCGGACCGAGTACCCCGGCTGTTCCCAAAGTGAGCCACTGTGACACGAACCCTGTCTCACCGACTCCTCCAAACGAGCCATGGCACAAGGAATGGCGCACCTTGATTACCCGACGATCCCGGCGTAGGCTCGCGTTATGGAAATGGAGATTGTGGTGCCCACGGAGCTTTCCGTGATGACCCTGCCGAAACTGGCGTTTTTCCCGCAGGCGCTCCTGCCCCTGCACATCTTCGAACCGCGGTATCGTTTGATGCTCAAGGAGGTCTTGGCCAGCCATCGTCTCTTTGCGGTGGCCGGACTCAATTCCTCCGACGCTGGCCAAGGCTACGAACCCGCCCACCGCATCGCGACCGTGGGAATCGTCCGGGCGTGTCAGGAAAACGACAACGGGACCTCCAATCTCCTGCTCCAAGGGCTCGCCCGCATCGAGGTACTCGAAATCCTCCGCGAAGAACCTTACCGCACCATCCGTGTCCGGCCCCTCCTCAGCCAAGCCGGCGCCCCTGATGAGGATAACCTCAAACTGAAGACCAGTCTGGCCCGCCTCCTCTCACTCCGACAACGGTTGAGCGGCGAATCACCCGGCGACTTCGACCGCTTCCTCAAGACCGTCGAAGATCCAGACGCCTACGTCGACCTAGCGGCGTTCAATCTCTGCGAAGATGCGGAATTGAAGCAGCGCCTGCTCGAAACGCTGAGCGTCCACGAACGACTCCGCCTCTTCACCCGCCATCTGAAGCAAGAGGTCGCCCAGATCCGACTGCGCCGACTCCTGCAAGGTCCGCTCACCGACGAGGCAATCGGTAACAACTGAACCGCAGGCGTTTGAGACTCCTCCGGCGCTCCCGGAAAACTGGAGCCGATGGTCGGGATTGAACCGACGACCCACGCTTTACGAAAGCGTTGCTCTACCACTGAGCTACATCGGCCTTGAGATCGTGGGAGCAAACTCGGCCTTCCCTCCGGCGCAAGCCTTTTGTCTCCTGTCTTCACGTGCCTCCCCTCTCCACTGATCTTTTCGATTTCTCGCTGCCCGACGAGCTCATTGCTCAGACCCCGGCCGCGCGCCGCGACGGGTCACGACTGCTCGTGGTCGACCGAGCCTCCCGGACGTTGTCTCATCGGACGTTCTCAGACTTGCCAGCGCTGCTGCGGGCGGGCGACGCCCTCGTCCGCAATAACGCGGCGGTCCTGCCCGCGCGGCTTTCCGCGACCCGAGCCTCGGGTGGCAAGGTGGAGTGCCTACTGCTCCGTCCGACCAGCGAACCCGAGGTCTGGTGGTGCCTTCTCCGCCCCGGCAAACGCCTTCCGGTCGGGGCGCGGTTCGGTCAAAGTGATCACTTCGAAGCGGAAGTACTGGAGAAGGATGCAGAGGGCGCGGCGCGGGTAGTGTTCCGAGTTTCCGGGCAACGCTCGGTGATCGCTCTCGCCAACGAAGTCGGCGACGTGCCGCTCCCCCCTTACATCACCCGGAACGATCCCGCCGCGGCACGCTCGGCGGACCTCGCCCGCTACCAAACCGTCTACGCACGAACCGATCGGCAGGTCGCGGTGGCGGCGCCCACTGCGGGGCTGCACTTCACCCCGGAGTTGCTAGGACAACTCGCCACGATGGGGGTCGTCACGCACGATGTGACGCTCCACGTCGGGCTGGGGACCTTCAAACCGATCTCGACGGAGACAGTCGAGGATCACTCCATTCACCGCGAAGTCTACGAGGTACCTTTTTCAACCCAACAGGCGATTTTTGGGCATCAACCGCCACGCTCGCGCCGGATCGCCGTCGGCACCACCAGCGTCCGGGCGATCGAGGCCTTCCTGCGCGAGCACGGAGCGCCACGTCCGGACGGACAGTCGCACCTAGGCGAAGCGTCGCTCTACCTGTTTCCGCCGGCAACCTTTCGCGGGGTGGACGGCCTCATCACCAACTTCCACCAGCCGCGCTCCACCCTGCTCTGCCTCGTCTCGAGCTTTCTCACGCCCGGATCCGAGGATGGCATCGCTTGGTTGAAAGAAATCTACGCCGAGGCCATCGCTGCCCGCTACCGATTCTTCAGCTACGGCGACGCGATGCTCATCCTCTAGCTCGCGTCGGCATTTGCCATTCATCGCCGGGTGGCATTTGCTTTCCCAAGACTCCAGTCCATGCACGCCGACGCACTCCAAACTCTGATCGACGACGCTTCGGCCGACTTCGCGCTGGGCGAAAACGAGTCGGCGCTCGCCAAACTCCAGCAAGCCGTATCGGCGGCCCCCGACTCCTTCGAGGCGTGGCACGCGCTCGCCGAGGTACACTTTTCCCAGCGCCACCTCGATGACGCACTCGTCGCCGCAGACCATGCGCACCGTATCCGGCCGAAGGACCTCTTCATCAACACGACGCTATCGCGCATCTGGATGGAGCGCGGTGACAAAACGCGCGCTGAGCATTTCGGAGCGCAGGCACGGATGCTGAGTTGGAAGGAAGAGCTCGCGCAACCGGCGGACCAGGAACCGCCACTGCGCTGACCGTGAATCGTAGAGCTTCCGATGCACGCCCCCCCGAGGGCGCGACGCCCGGGAGCTCCCTGAGCTCGGACGTGCCGGAGGCGAGGCTCGTCTCTTTTGGAGGCGTACCGCACCGCCTGCGCCCGCTGACGCTCGCGGATGCGGACCGGCTGATCGCGTTCTTCCAATCGCATAACGAGGAGACCGTGCGACTGCGCTACGGCTACTTCTTCCGCGAGATGACACCGTCCCGCGCGCGGCAACTGGTGGGCGTGGATCAGCACAAGGATCTCGCTCTAGGGATCTTCTCGACCGGAGCAGACGGCACCGAGGTCATCGACGCCATCGGCCGCTACTGTCTCATGGAAGACGGTAAGGCGGCAGAGATGGCCTTCATCGTCAGGGAATCGAAGCGCCGTCTCGGCATGGCCCAAACACTCCTTCACGCGCTGATGGACATCGCCCGGAAACGGGGGCTGAACGAGCTCGTAGCCCAAGTGCAGCGGGAAAACCGCGGCATGATCGCACTTTTTCAGCAGGCCGGGGCGTCCTCGCGGAGCGTGCTCGGGGCCGATGCCGTGGATATCCGACTCCCCCTCCACCCTTCCGCCACCTGAACGGGCCAAGTCGGCGGGCGCGCGGAAAGTCGTGGACATCCCCGACCCGCCCGCTTTTTGCTAGGTGCATCATGTCCTCTCCCGCCGAAAAGAAATCCGTTTCCCCGGTCTCCCTCGTGGTGGACGCGGTTCTCGTCCTCGGGTTCTTCGCACTGATGTTCGTGCTGCTCAAGTCGCACGTCCCCTCCAACGACAAGTCGATGATCGCGCTCTGGGCGGGACTCACCGCAGCCTGCATGAGCGCCGTGTTCTGGCTCGCGCTGCAAATGTTTCGGGCCGTCCTCAATTTCCAACGCCGCGGCCGCCGCGGCTGAGCGCGGTCGCCGGGCTCCGCTCCAGCCCCAGCCAGCCGCCCCGTGCCCGCTCCCACGTCCATCTCCAGCGGCAAGAGCCGCACCAGCGCGGCCGCCGAGGACTATCTGGAGCGCATCCGCGAACTCATCCGCCGCAAGGGCTACGCCCGCGTCATCGACATCGCCTCGGAGCTGCAGATCTCGCAGGCGAGCGTGACCACCATGATCCAGCGCCTCGACGCCGAGGGGCTGGTCAAGCACGAGAAGTACCGCGGCATGGTGCTGACCAGCGCCGGTGAGGCGGTGGCATCACGCATCGCCCATCGCCACGAACTCCTCACTACGTTTCTGCGGCAACTTGGCCTCCCCGAAGCCGTCATCTCCCATGACGTCGAGGGCCTAGAACATCACGTCAGCGGCGAGACCTTCCGCGCGATCGAACGACTCTCCCGCTACCTGCAGGACAATCCAGACGTCGCCAGCCGTCTCCGCGGGTAACCCAAAGCCAAGCCCCTGAAGGACGCCTCCGGCACCTTCCAGCGTCCCCACCGCCCCCCCAAGATCAGGCAGACGGCGGCGCCCGGCGCTTCACGATCCTCGAACCCGCGAAAATCGCGATCTCGTACAGGATGTAGAGCGGAGCCGCGAACATCGTCTGCGTGAACGGATCCGGCGTCGGCGTCACAATCGCCGCGATCACAAAAATCCCGATCAGCGCATGCTTGCGATAGCGCCGCAACGAAGCGACCTCCAGCAGCCCAAGGTAAACCGCGATCACGATCAGCAGAGGGAACTCAAACGAAGCGCCCACACCCAAAACCAACCACGTGAGCAAACTGTAATAAGCCCCTGGTGTCCAACGTAATGCGAATCCGAAGAGCTGATTCAGCTCGATCGAGACGCGGATGGTGCTAGGGACGAGCAGGAAGAAGCTGAACGCCGAACCGAGCAGAAAAAGCACCACCGCCGAGGTGCAAACGGGCACAATCAGACGCAGTTCTTTCGGTGTGAGGGCCGGGGCCACGAACTGGCCGAAAAAGAACAGAATCGCGGGAGCTGCAACCATCAGGCCACCGATGGTGCACATCTGAATCACGACGGAGAATCCCTCCATGATCGACGTGGTGCCCAATTCGACGCCCACCTGGCCATACTCCTTCGCGACCGACTCCAGCGGCCACAAAAGCAAGTGATTGAACTCCTTGAGGAAGTAACCGACCAGAGCGGCGGCGATCACGAAGGCGATCGCGCTCTTGACCAGAGTCCAGCGCAGTTCCTCCAGATGCTCAAAGAAGCCCATCGGCTTCTCTCGAGGGTCCGGGGACTCCGAGTCGGCGGCGGGGGTGTCAGGAGATTGCGAATCGTGAAAGCTCACCGTGAAGACAACAGGACCTCGGAGCATGGGAGATTTTGCTCCGAAAGCTAGCTTTAGTCGCGCCCTCGACCGGGCAGCGGCCCGCGGCCCATGCACCGTTGACAGGCCCCTGCCGCGCGGTATTGGCTGGCTGCCTTCGCGTCAGCTCTCCGCTGTCCACTGAAACCCGGATTCTTCTCTCTTTTATGGCCGCCAAATCCAAAGCGAAAACCACCGCCCCGAAGGGCAAGCAAGCCACTGCCAAGTCTGCGCGTTCCGCCGCCAAGGCTCCCCGTTACGTTTATACGTGGGGCGCCGGCAAGGCCGACGGCGACGGCACCATGAAGAACCTCCTGGGTGGCAAGGGCGCCAATCTCGCCGAGATGACGCGCATCGGTCTGCCGGTTCCTCCGGGCTTCACGATCACGACCGAAGTGTGTACCTACTACTACGCCAACAAGCGCACCTACCCGGCCGCGCTGCAGGCGCAGATGGAGGCGGGCGTCGCCAACATGGAGCGCATCATGGGCACCAAGTTCGGTGCGACCAGCGGCACGCCGCTGCTCGTCGCGGTTCGCTCCGGCGCGCGCGATTCCATGCCGGGCATGATGGACACGATCCTCAACCTCGGCCTGAACGACGACTCCGTGCTCGCGCTGGAAAAGAGCACGAACAACCCGCGCTTCGCTTGGGACTGCTATCGCCGTTTCATCCAAATGTACGGCGACGTGGTGCTCGGCGTGCAGAAGCGTGAAGGCGAGGACCACGAACCGTTCGAGACCGTGATCGAAGCGTTCAAGCACGAGCGCTACCACGCCGACATCGAAGACTCGAAGCTCACCGCCGACGACCAGAAGGAATTGGTCAAGCGCTTCAAGGCCCTCGTGCGCGAGCGTACGGGCAAGGTCTTCCCGAACAACCCGTGGGACCAGCTGCGCGGCGCCGCCGGCGCCGTGTTCGGTTCGTGGATGAACGACCGCGCGATCGTGTATCGCCGCAAGTACAACATTCCCTCCGAGTGGGGCACCGCCGTCAATGTCCAGGCCATGGTCTTCGGCAACACCGGTGACACCTCCGGCTCTGGCGTAGCCTTCACCCGCAATCCGGCCAACGGAACGAACGAGTTCTACGGCGAGTTTCTCGTCAACGCCCAGGGCGAAGACGTCGTCGCCGGCGTCCGCACGCCGGAACCCGTCATCAACCTGAAAGCGGTGATGCCGAAGTCCTACGCGGAGCTGCTCAAGGTCCGCGCGATCCTCGAGAAGCATTTCAAGGACGTTCAGGACGTGGAATTCACCATTCAGGACGGCAAGCTGTTCATGCTCCAGACGCGCAACGGCAAGCGCACCGCCGCCGCCGCGCTCAAGTTCTCCATCGATATGGTGAAGGAGAAGCTGATCGACTGGAAGACCGCGATCCTGCGCAATCCGGCGGACCAGCTGGAACAGCTCCTCGCGCCAATCTTCGATCTCAACGAGGTCCGCAAGGCGACCGCGATCGCGACCGGCTTACCCGCGGGTCCGGGTGCCGCGACCGGCAAGATCTACTTCAATGCCGACCGCGCCGTGGCCGCCGCCGAACGCGGCGAGAAGGTGCTGCTGGTGCGCGTTGAAACTTCCCCCGAAGATCTTCGCGGTATGATCGCCGCCGAGGGCATCCTCACCGCGCGCGGTGGCGTGTCGTCCCACGCTGCTCTCGTCGCCCGCCAGATGGGCAAGGTCTGCGTGTGCGGCGCCGCCGCCGTCGTGATCGATTACGAGCGCAAGACCGCTACCATCGCCGGGAAGGCCTTCTCCGAAGGCGATTTCCTCTCGATCGACGGCACGTCCGGCACCGTCTACGCGGGCCAGATCAAGACCGCTCCGTCCGAGATCATCGCCGGTCTGCTCAACGGCGACCAAGCCGCGCGCAACACGGAGAAGTTCAAGCAGTACGCCCAGCTGATGAAGTGGTGCTCTCAGGCCACCCGCCTGCAGGTGCGCACGAACGCCGACAACCCGGAGCAGACGCGCAACGCGATCGCCTTCGGCGCCACCGGCATCGGTCTCACCCGCACCGAGCACATGTTCTTCGAGGGCGACCGCATCGACGCGATGCGCGAAATGATCCTCGCGGACTCCCTCGAGGCCCGCAAGGTCGCCCTCGCCAAGCTGCTGCCGTACCAGCGCAGCGACTTCCTCGGGATCTTCAAGGAGCTCAAGGGATACCCGGCCACGATCCGCTTCCTCGATCCCCCGCTGCACGAGTTCCTGCCCCACACCAAGGAGCAGCAGATGGACCTCGCGCGCAAGCTGGGCATCTCCGTCGACAAGATCATGCACCGCGTGCACGAGCTGCATGAGTTCAACCCGATGCTCGGCTTCCGCGGCTGCCGCCTCGGGATCAAGTACCCGGAAATCACCGAGATGCAGGCGCGCGCCGTCTTCGAGGCCGCCGCCGAGGCTCAGAAGGCCGGCGTGAAGGCGAAGCCTGAGATCATGATCCCGCTCGTCGGCTTCCGTAAGGAACTCGACCTTCAGGTCGAGCTCGTCCACGCCACCGCCAAGGCCGTCCAAGCCGAGCGCAAGGTGAAGCTCTCCTACTCGGTCGGCACCATGATCGAGGTTCCACGCGGCGCGCTGACCGCCGACGAGATCGCCCAGACGGCTGAGTTCTTCAGCTTCGGTACGAACGATCTCACGCAGACCTGCCTGGGCATGTCGCGCGACGACTCCGGCTCGTTCCTCGGCGCCTACCAGGAATCCGAGATCTTCAAGAAGAACCCGTTCGCCTCGATCGACCAGACGGGTGTCGGCCAGCTCATGCGCATCGCCATCGAGAAGGGCCGCCAGTCCCGCCCCGACATCAAGCTCGGCATCTGCGGCGAACACGGCGGCGATCCGGATTCGGTGAAGTTCTGCCACAAGCTCGGGCTGACCTACGTCTCCTGCTCGCCGTTCCGCGTCCCCGTCGCCCGTCTGGCAGCAGCACAGGCCGCGGTCGCTGAGGGCTTGAAGAAGGCCTAATCGGTCCAGCACCTCGTTTCCTCAAGGGCCCCGTCCGCTTGCCGGACGGGGCCCTTTTCTTTTCCCACCGGGGTCTTTACCCTGCTTTGGTCGATTGCGCCTCAGCCTGTCAGAAGGCGACCGATTAGCCGGTTCAGCCAGCGAAGAGTCCTTCTTCGCGGGTCCCATGGTTCCCACCCTGCTCATCGTCGATGACTCCCGCACCGTGCGCACGCTCGCCCGGCAGGCGTGCCTCACTCAGGGCTGGCATCTTCTCGAGGCCGTCGACGTCCCGCAGGGGCTGAAGTCAGCCGAACGTGTGCCGGTGGACTTGATCCTCTTGGACACGACGCTGCGCGGGCTGGAGATCACCGAAGCGCTTCGCGCGTTCCGAAGCCATGCGCGCACCGAATCGACCCCCATCGTGCTCCTCGCTCCTTCGTTGGGGCAGGGTCACGTTCCACCCCTGGCCCGCGCACAGGCTCAGGCGCTTCTGGCCAAACCCTTCTCCCGATCCGACCTCGATCGCACGCTGAGCCACTGGCTCATGCGCCCCGGTGCCTCCGCGCCCGCTCCTGCGGTCCACTCCTTCGCCCCAGTTCCAAGCAGGTCAGCGTAGCCGGAAGCGGACAGGCGGCACCACGATGCGCCCAGAAGCGGAATCGCGTGGACGGGCGACCTGTGCCACCGCGCACCGTCTCGAGCCGATGACTGGAAATCAAGGGTTTGCCCAGAGCGAGGGCGCACGTCGCTCGCCATCGGTCGGTCGCCGGCTCGCAATCGGACGTGGTCCGCACTCCAGATTCGCCACGAGTGAGCCGATACTTCCCCCGGTTGCACCGTCGTCCCTCCGTATCATCGAAGGGAACACGCGTTCCATGTCCTTACGCACCCACCCGCTTTTTGACCACCGGATCTGGTCAGCGAGCGTCCTCTGGATCGGCCTCTTTCCCGTCACGGTGTCTGCCGCGACGGGTCGCCCGTTCGCCCACTCCGCTCTGGGTGAAACACGTTCCAGCTACTCAAGGCTCTCGCGCCCGTATCTGGCCGTGATCCTCGCGCCGCCGCTCCGTTTTGCACCCGCAGCGTCCGCTCCGGCAGATCTCCCACGCCTTCCTTCGCTGGAACCGATCGTGCGCGCCGCGACACCGGACTTCGCCACCGCCGTGCCGTCGGAGGTGCCACCCACCACCACCGTCTCGGACTCTACCACCTCCAGCCCGGCTCCGGCAAACGAGGCCCCCTTGGCCGATCCCGAACGCATGCCCGCGCCGGTCAGGATTCTGCGGGAAGATACTCCACGCGAGCTTCGAGCGGTCGATTTCCTTCCCTACTTCGTGTTCCCAGGTTCCTCCGACCCAGGCGTGCCCCCCAGCTCAGCGACCTACCGCCAGCGATGAGACGTCGACTGTTCGTGCTTCTTCTCATCGGACTCTCTCTGTCGGCGGCGCGAGCTGCGTCCGGACCGGAGCCTGCGCCACCCGCAGTGCCACCCGAAACGCGTGCACACGACGCGAATGAGGCCCTTCGAACCTCGGGAGAGGAGGAGGAGAGCCTGTTGCGAATTGCCGAGGCCAAGACCGCAGCCGGTGATTATGCCACGGCCGAGATCGCCTTGCGTCAGTTGCTGGCCGCCCCGCCCCACCCAGAGCGCGATCATCGCGTCCTCCTCGGCCTCGCGCGGCTCCATCGACTCCGCCAGGAAGGCGCCCGGGCGGCCGCCATCTACGAGAAGCTGCTCCGCGACTCACCTCAGCACCCCTCCAATCCGGCGATCTATTTGGAACTCGCCCGCACGCTCCGCAGCTTGGGCGCCTACGACCTCTCGATCGGTCGCTTTTACAGCGTCATCAACGCAACCCTCAACCTGCCGTCGGTCGAACCCTCCGACTACCGACAACTCGCACGCACCGCTCAATTCGAACTCGCCGAGACGCACCTGATCGCCGGGCATTACGACGAAGCTTCCAAGCTGTTCGAACGCCTCGTCACACTTGATCTCTCGCCCGAGGACCGAAATCTGGCGCGCTTGCAGGGAGCGAGGGCGCACGCCCGGGCGGGGCGAAGCGCCGCTGCGGTATCGATCCTCGCGCCCTCCCTTACACCCGAAGCCGGAACTGCGGCGCTCCCCGAGGCTCTTCACCTCCAATCCACGCTTCTGCTCCAGCTGGATCGCACGGACGAAGCGCTGGCACTGGTGCAACGTCTTCTGGCCTCGGAACATGAGCGACGACTCGATCAGCCGGAGCGCTGGCAGGAATGGCAGCGACGCACCGGCAATCAGCTGGCTAATGAGTTTTACGAGCGGGGCGACGCCGCAGCGGCGCTCAAGATTTATCAGACGCTGGCGGCGATGGACAAACGTCCGGAATGGAGGCTGTCACTCGTCTACCAGATCGGCCTCTGCTTCGAGCGACTCGCCGCTTTCGAGTCTGCGCTCACCGCGTACCGAGAGGTCGTCGCCGCCGGGGCGCCGACTGATTCTGCTTCTGGACAACTCGCGGATCTCGCTCGCATGGCGGGATGGCGAATCCGGCACCTGGAGTGGCAGGCGCGCACCACTCGCGAGTGGCAGCAACTGATTCAGCCCACGGTCGAGTCGACCAACCCACCGGAAGGCCCCGGCACCGCAATCGCCGCCCCTGCATCGTGAACGAGCGTATCGTAGCCCTTCGCGCGCATCTGGAACTCTGTGAGAGGGTTCAGCAGCTGCTTGCGCAGGAACGCTCGCACTTGGAGGGCGAAGGCGACGGCTGGCTGGGCGCGTCGTCCCTCGCCGACCAGCGCAAGATGCTTCTGGAGGAGCTCCAAACGAGCCTTGAGCAGCTGCGGCGCTCCGAGACCACGATGGCGCAAACGGATCCGGTCCTGCAGGCCGAATGCTCGCGACTCATCTTGGTCGCCCGGGAAGTCACGCTCGCGGTCCTCGAGGGACAGAACGAGGTCGAGTCCCTGCTGCTGAGCAAAAGCCTGCGTCGTCCCAATCTAGATACCCCCGCCACGGCTGCGGCACCGGTCACGGCCGCCCGCCTTTATCTCCAGGCTTCGGCCCCAATCCCGGAAAAACCCTTTGATTCCCGCGTTACTTGAGTTGGACTGAACGCTGTATCCGCGTTCCATGACTCACGACTCCATCCTGATCTTCGCGGACTACCTGGTTGCGCGCCACCCCCAGACTGAGTCGCGAGCCCAGTGGGTCAGTTCGATCGGTGAGCTGGAAACCGCGCTCCTTGCCGCTGCTCCCAGCCTCATCGCGCTTGTCCTTCCGCCCAAGTCACCGCTGCTGCCCGAGGTCATTGAGCGCTGCCAGCAGCTCCAGCCTTCCGCGCCCGTCTGGATCGCTCCCTTTCACGCCGAGTCGGACATCCCCCTCGCATCACCCGCGTGGCTGCGTCCCCGTTTGCTCAGCGCGCTGGGCTGCTCCGGTGGGGGATCCGAGGCAGCGGCACGCGTTGAGGCGCTGACTGTCCTTACGGGAGGAATCGCCCACGACTTCAACAATCTGCTCACGGCAATCCGCTGCTACAGCGAGATTCTGCACGACGAGTTATCCGAAGCGGCACCCAGCCTCCGCGATCGCACGTCGGAGATCCTCCTTGCGACCCAGCGCGCCGCGCTCATGAGCCGTCAGTTGTTGACCTTCAGCGGTCGAGCGACTCCGCACGCCGAGCGCATCGACATCCCAGAGTGGCTCCCGGCGCTGAGCGGGGTCCTCCGGTCGATTCTAAGCGAGCAGACGACCCTCAGACTCGATGTTTCCCCTGCGCCACTCTGGGTCGAGGCGGACCGGAATCAGCTTGAACAGGTCCTGACGAACCTGGTGACCAACGCCCACGAGGCCATGCCCCATGGAGGCAGCCTTGAGATCAGCGCAACGCGGGTCGCACTCCCAGCCCGCAACCCAACGCAACTCCCGGCTGGCAACTACGTCGAATTCTGCGTCTCCGATTCCGGAACCGGCGTACCGGTCCACCTCCGCTCACAGCTTTTTTCGCCCTTCATAAGCACGAAGCCGCGAGGCCGCGGCCTCGGTCTTGGCCTCGCGACCGCGATGATGATCGTCCGGCGTCTTGGAGGCGAACTCATCCACCAGCCGAGTACGAGCGGGGGTGCAGCGTTCAGTGTTTTCCTACCGCTGGTCGGCACCTCCCCGGACAGTGCGCGGCCGCAATCAAGTACCCTTCCTCGCGGCGACGGTGAGCGGATCTTGATCGCGGAGGACGATCCCGCGATCCGCGCCGTGGCCACGGCACTCCTTGAAACGCTCGGCTACGTGGCGGACGTGGCGGGAACCGGAGAGGAGGCATTGGCCCGCTGCGAGGGCAACGAGGGCTCTCCGCACGACGTCCTGCTGAGCGACATCAGCATGCCCGGAATGAACGGCTACGACTTGGCGGAACGGGTGCGCCGCGCACAGCCCGGCATCGCCCTCATCCTCATGTCCGGCTATGCCGGCGACCCCACCGTGATGGAGGCGAGCCGCAGGCTTGGCGCCCTTTTCCTCGAGAAGCCGTTCACGCGCGATAGCCTAAGCCAACGTCTCGCGGAAGCCATCCAACTCCGGACGCGAGACTAAGCTGGCGCGTCCCACGCGCGGTAACGTCTGCACCCACGAGGCCGATTGCCACTCCCCGTGCCGGGCTGAGCCGAACGCTCAACGCCGTCGACTCGGTACCCTCACCGTGGCCATGCCCGCTGCCCGGGCCGCAGCGAGTCCCGGCTCGGCGTCCTCGAATACGAGGCAGTGTTCCGGACGTACCCGCATCCGCTCGGCGGCGAGCAGGAACATATCCGGCTCCGGCTTTCCACGACCCGGGGCGACATCCCGTGGCGTGATCACGATGGGGAACAAGGAGCGCAAGCCGGCCGCCTCCAGCGCCGGAATGGCCACCTCCGGTAATCCGCCCGTGGCGATGGCGACGGGATGCCGCGCGGCCGCGCGGCGCGCTTCCGCCGCGACCGGCTCGATCACCGCGACGGCCGAGAGCCGCTCCAAGTAGAGCTCCTCCTTCAGGTGCATCACCGCGTCCGGATCGATCCGTAGCCCATAACGCTCGGCGAACAACTCCGCCACCCGACGGGTCGGAACGCCGCCTAAGGCATAGAAGTACTCCTCGTCGAGGGGCTCCTCCAGGCCATTGGCCCGCATTGCCGCATCCCATGCCAGATAGTGAACCGGCATGGAATCGACCAGCGTTCCATCCAGATCAAAGATGGTCGCGGCGAAGTGTCCCGAAGGAATCTCGAGCTGCATAAAGCCAGAGCAAAGCGCCTGCCACCCGATGGCTCAAGTTCTCCGTGAGCCCGGCGCGTGCTTGCTTCCCGCACGTTCCACCCCGACACTCCACTGCCTCATGCACGAAGACCCGTCCGTCCGCATCCAGAAATTCCTCGCCGACGCCGGCTTGTGCTCGCGGCGGGCGGCGGAGGCTCTGATCACGGCCGGGGAAGTGCGAGTCAACGGCGCACCCGCAACTCTCGGCCAGCGGATCAATCCAGCAAAGGATCGCGTCGTCGTCCAGGGACGTGAGGTCCGGAACACACCGCAAACTCGAATGACGCTCGCGGTGAACAAACCACGAGGCTTGGTCTGCTCCAACGACGACCCCCGCAACCCGGATACCGTGTTCGACCTCCTTCCGAAGGAGCTCCAGCGGCTTCGCTTCTTCTGTGCCGGACGACTCGACAAGGACAGCGAGGGACTGATGATCCTCACGACGGACGGTGACCTCGCCAATCGGTTGATGCACCCGCGCAACACGATCGTGAAGCGTTACCAAGTGCGTCTCGAGGACCCCTTCCCAGCGTCACGGCTGGCGACGCTCCGACGCGGCGTGATGATCGAAGGAGAGCGCCACAAGGTGGAGTATGCCGCCCTTCTGAACCCCCAGCGCGAAGGCTCCTCCGTCGATCTCGATGTCTGGATGCACCACGGCAAGAAGCGGGAGATTCGCCTGCTCTTCCTCGCCCTCGGATTCCCGGTCAAGCGGCTACGCCGCTACCAGATCGGTGCCTTTCCCATCAAGGGCATCCCCCTGCGCGGCGGCAAGGCACTCAACCCGCGCGAGATCGAGTTGCTCTTTTCGCTTCCGCGCAGCACCCCCGACGAGGTAAAAACCCCGCGAGCCCGCCGCACTCCGCGCTCCCTTTCCCCCCGTTCACCATGATCCGCTGGACTTCGCTCCGCTTCGTTTCCGTCGCTCTTGCCGTTTCATCGATTCTCTCGGCTCTTCCGCTGAGCGAGCCCACCCCGGTCCATGTGAAACCGGAGTCCTCGGCCGCCGCTTTCACCGTGCTGAAAGCGGGAAGTGATGTCACCTTGGCCTCGCCCCAGCCGGCAAGCCTGCCTTTCGGTTGGGCTGCCGTCGAACTCGCCGGCCCGCATGAGGTCTACGTCCAAAACAAGGACATCACCAAGTCGCTGGACGTCCGTCCCGGCGCCGAGCTGCGGCAGGCTCCCAAGGCAGACGCTCCCCTCCTCACGCTCGCCAACGCCGGCGAGACCCTCGATATCACCGGCCTACACGGGCGCTGGACCCAACTGAAGCTGGCCCGCCCACTGGTCGGCTACATCAAGGTCTCCTCGGCTGCCCTGCCCCTTGCTTCCACCCCGCGCGCGGCTCTCACCGAGTCCGCAAGCACGCCCGCCGCCCCGCTCGCGCCTCCTCCCGTGCGCGCGGCCGCCCAAGGCGCCACGGTCGGCGAAGTGTCCACCGCCGTCAGTCTCACCGATTCCGGAGGCGATGCGGTACCGCGGATCTTCCAAGGCCGGTTCGTGTCCACCCGCAGCGCCTTCCGCCCGCGCCGTCCCTACGACTGGGCTCTGGCCGACGAAAGTGGTTCGCGGTTTGCCTATCTCGACGTGTCCCGCTTGCTGCAGACGGAGCCCATCGAGAACTACGTCGGCCGCACCGTCGCCGTGCTCGGAGCCGCTCGCGCCCTGCCCGGTACCAAGGACTTTGTCATCGTCGTCGAGAGCCTTCAGCTCCGCTGATCCGGTACCCGTATTCCACCATGGCTTTGATCGACGGTAACCAGGTCGCAGAAACCATCATCGCTGAGCTCAAGGCCCACGTCGCCAGCCTGAAGGGGCGCAAGCCCTGCCTCGCTCTGGTGCGCGTCGGCGACGATCCAGCGTCGGTTTCCTACGTCCGGAAGAAGGAAAAGACCGCCGCCGAGATCGGCGTCGAGAGTCGGGTCATCCTCCCGCCAGTCACGATTTCCCAGGGAGAGCTGGAAATCCTGATCGAGGGCTTGAACGGCGATCCAACGGTGGACGGAATTCTCGTGCAGTCGCCCCTCCCGAAGCCGCTGAACGAACTCGCCATTTTCCGTCGGGTCTCACCGGACAAGGATGTCGATGGCTTCCACACCGTGAATCTGGGGAAGCTCGCTCAAGACGATGATTCCGGCTTTGTCTCCTGCACGCCCGCCGGAATCATGGAACTGCTCGCCCGCAGCAAGGTCGACCTCGCCGGAAAGCACGTGGTGGTAGTCGGACGCTCCCTCATCGTCGGCAAGCCAGTCGCCCTGCTCGCGCTGCAGAAGCGAGCCGGCGCCAACGGTACGGTCACGGTCTGCCACTCCGGCACCCGCGATCTCCCAGCGATCACACGCCAGGCCGATGTCCTGATCGCCGCCATTGGCCGACCGGAGTTCGTGACCGGCGACATGGTCAAGCCAGGTGCCGTGGTCATCGATGTCGGAATCAATCGCGTGACGGATCCGTCGCGGAAGACCGGCTACCGACTCACCGGGGATGTCCATTTCCCGTCCGTCGAACCCAAGGCCTCCCTCATCACCCCAGTCCCGGGAGGAGTCGGGCCGATGACCGTGGCTATGCTCATGCGGAATACCGTCAAGGCACACGCCCTCGCGCACGCGAATCGCTGACGCGAGTACGCGTATCTGCGGCCTCCCCACCCGCGCCGCGACCTTGCCCAGCGTCGACTTTCCGCTTCTGCTACCGCGCATGGGAACCGCCACGATTCTCGTTGTCGACGACCAGCCGGTCAACGTTCAGATCCTGCGAAAACGACTGGAACGCGAGAATCTGGCCGTAATTGCCGCCCACTCCGGCGAGGCGGCAATCGCCGCCGTGCGGGATCATCGACCAGACCTCATCTTGCTCGATGTCGTAATGCCCGAGCTCGACGGCATCGAGGTCTGCCGACGGCTCCAGTCCGTTGAGGAAAACCGTTCCACCCCCATCATCTTCATCACCGCCCGCGACTCCAAGGAGGGCAAGATCGAGGGCCTCGGGGTCGGCGCGATCGATTACATTACCCGGCCCATCGACCTCGATGAGACAACCGCACGCGTTCTGAGCCACCTCCGCTTCGCGACCGTCAATCGTCAACTGGTCGAACTGCAGCACCGACTCGCCGAATCTCGCCGCGCCGCCACCATCGGAGCAGTCACGCAGGGGATCGCCCATAACCTCAATAACCTGCTCGGCATTGTCATCGGCTACCTCGACTTGATCCAGGCGCAGCCGGACGAACCGGAGAGCGTTCGCCGCAACGCCGACCAAGTCGAACATGCCGTCCAGCGCATCGTCGCAATCATCAAGCAGCTCAGCTCGCTGGCGGTGAGCACACACGTGCCCACCAGCCGCCGCGCGTTCGGTCCACTGGTCGCGGGCGCGATCGCCCGCTTTCGCGCGGACA
>CAIOYO010000297.1 GCA_903862595.1 uncultured Opitutaceae bacterium
GACCGCTCCGCACGAAGACTCCGACTTGGAGACGCAGATGACTTTGACGCCGTGACGCGCGAGCGCCTCAGCAATGGCTTTTCCGATACCGCGACCGGCGCCGGTGACGACGGCCTTGCGTTGATTGAAGGTCATGGAGGTGAAAGGGATGAGGGTGAGTTGAAAAGATCGAGACCGGGCAAAGCCGTTCAGTAGACGTCCCGCTGGTAGCGTTTGTCCTTCTTCATCTGCTTCACGTAGTCGGCCGCCTGTTCCGGGGATAGGGAGCCCTGAGACGCGATGATCTCATGCAGGGCGAGGTCGACATCCTTCGCCATCCGCTTGGCGTCGCCGCACACGAAAAAGGAAGCGCCACCGCGAATCCAACTCCAGAGCTCCGCGGCCTGCTCGCGCATGCGATCCTGCACGTAAACCTTGGCCGCCTGATCGCGTGACCACGCCAAATCCAAACGCTGCAGTTTCCCGCGCGCCTGCCAGTCCGCCCACTCCTCCTCGTAGAGATAGTCGGTCGTTCGACGCTGGTCGCCGAAGAAAAGCCAATTACGCCCCGTGGCGCCGCTCGCCGCCCGATCCTGGACAAACGCCCGGAACGGCGCGATTCCGGTCCCCGGCCCCACCATAATGCAATCGCGCGACCCGTCTTCCGGTGGACCAAAATGCGAATGGGACACGAACACGGGCGTTGGAGTCTCGCCGGTAACCACGCGATCCGAGAGGAACGTCGAGCAAACCCCGTGCCGCTCCCGCCCGTTCGTCCGGTAGCGCACGATCGCGACCGTCAGGTGAATCTCCTCCGGGAAAAGCCTTGGCGACGAGGCGATCGAGTAGAGCCGCGGCATCAACTTGCGCAGGTGATCGACCAACTCCTGCGGACTGAGCCGCGCGCTGGGAAACTCGCCCAGAAGGTCGGCGTACTCGTGCTCCCCCAGAAAGGCGTCCAGGGCCTCCTTGGCCTCCGGCACCAGGAGCGCGGCGAGCCGGGCCTTCTCCGTAGCATCCGTCGCCCGACCAGCCAGTGTCTCCACAATCCTCCGAGTCGGACCCGCCAGCGCGAGACGACGCGTCAGCGCCTCCCGCAGCGACAGCGGAGCCGTGGCCTTAGGCAAAAGGACCGGTTCGTCACCGGTCGCTCCGATCAGCGCGAGGATCTCCGCCACGTCCTGCGACCGATTAGTGGCGAAAATTCCCAAGGAATCCCCCGCCTTGTAGCGTAATCCACTGCCCTCCAGACGGACCACAAAGTGACGGGTCTCCTTGCCGGATCCAGCCCGACTCAGCAAACGATTCTCCGACACGCGGGCCGGGAACGGATGATCCTTGTCGAAAGCGGAGGGAGCGGCGGGACCGGACATGACCCCCCGAGTCAGCGATGGTCCAGAAACCCGTGCAAGGCCGATTTTTGCCGATCGAGTGCGACAGCCGCACGACCGATCCAAGGGACCGCAACGTTGACAATCCCCGCCCGGCATTCGTCGTTTCCGGCATGTCGCCGCCTACGTCGGAACGTATCCTTGTCGCTCTGTCGGGCGGCGTGGACAGCGCCGTCGCCGCCCTGCTGCTGAAGCAACAGGGTTTCCATGTTGCTGCGGCGTACATGAAGAACTGGATCAACGAGGACGGCGTCATCGGTGATTGTCCATGGGAGCAGGATATCGCTGACGCCCGCGCGGTGGCGGAGCACCTCGGGATCGAGTTTGAAGTGGTGAACCTGATGCGCGACTACCGCTCCCAAGTCGTGGATTACTTGCTCACGGAGTACGCCCAGGGTCTCACTCCCAACCCGGACGTGATGTGCAATCGGGAGATCAAGTTCGGGGTCTTCCGTCGCTGGGCGCGCGAACGTGGCTTCGCGGCGGTCGCGACTGGACACTACGCGCAACGCCGCTTTTCCACCGAGCACGGCTGGGAGCTGTGGGAGGGCGCTGACCGCAACAAGGACCAGTCCTACTTCCTCGCGTTGATCAACCAAGAGCAACTCCAGGAGGCCCGGTTCCCCATCGGACACTTGGAGAAACCTGCGCTTCGCGAGCTCGCGCGCCAGGCTGGCCTGCCCAACGCCGACAAGAAAGATAGCCAAGGCATCTGCTTCATCGGTCAGGTGAAGATGCAGGACTTCCTCCGAGCGTACGTTCCGGACCGGCCCGGTCCAATCGTCCGCGTTGACGACGGACGCCGCCTCGGCACGCACGCCGGGCTACACTACTACACCCTCGGCCAGCGTCGCGGCATCCGCATCCCCTCGAACACGGACCACAAGGCCTACGTGGTCGTGGGCAAGCGCGGGGAAGACAACGCACTCCTCGTCGCTTTCGATGAACCTCGCGCGCCAGGGCTCTTCACCGAGAGCGTCCGCGTGCGACACCTCCAGTGGCTCGGATCCCCGCCGACCTCGTCTGTCGCACTCGAAGGCCGCGTTCGCTACCGCGATCCCCGCGTGGCCCTGCACTTCACGCCGGAGTCCGACGGCGGTGGCCATGTCCGCTTCGCCGAACCCCAGCGGGGCCTCGCCCAGGGCCAAATTCTTGCATTTTATCAGGGCCCACGCCTCATCGGCGGCGGCATTTACGCCTAACCGGCCCGCTTCAGGCAATTTCCGCTGGCGGGACGGCGTGCTTCGACACACGTTGCGGAAAACCATGACTGCCCGGACCTTCATCACGGTAGCGGCCGGCCTCGCGCTCTTCGCCGCCACCACTCTCACCTCCGCACCGAACCTCGCCGGAGAGACGCGTTTACTCCGCTTCCCGGCGACGAACGGGAAGGACCTCGTGTTCTCGTACGCCGGCCAACTCTACACGGTGCCGATCTCGGGCGGCGTCGCTCGCCGACTCACCGACGGTCCCGGGTACGCCGTCTTCCCGCGTTTCTCGTCCGACGGTGCAACCCTCGCCTTCACCGCGCAGTACGACGGCAACACCGAGGTCTACAGCATGCCCGCGTCAGGCGGATCGCCCAAGCGCCTCACGTTCTCCGCGACCCTCAACCGCGACGACCTCGCCGACCGGATGGGCCCCAACAACGTGGTCATGGGCTGGCGGAACACCGCTCCCGAAATCGTCTTCCGCTCCCGCGCCCGGTCCTTCAACCCCTTCATCGGCGAGTTGCTCACCGTGCGGCTCGACGCCGAGCTCCCGTCCCAACTTCCCGTGCCCCGCGGTGGCTTCATCTCCTTCTCCCCCGACGATTCTCGCATCGCCTACAACCGCATCTTCCGTGAATTCCGCACGTGGAAGAACTACCGGGGCGGAATGGCCGACGACGTTTGGATCTACGATCTGAAGTCGGGCGCGCTGGAAAACATCACGCAGAACGATGCCCAAGACATCTTCCCGATGTGGGCTTCGAACAACCGCATCTACTTCGTCTCGGAGCGCACCGGGCGGGGAAATCTCTTCGCCTACGATCTCGCCACCAAGGCGACCCGGCAGGTCACGCAGTTCACCGAGTTCGATGTGAAGTTCCCGTCACTCGGACCGGACGCGATCGTCTTTGAGCAGGCCGGCCAGATCTGGCGTCTGGACCTCAAGACCGAGCAGGCGGCTCCGATCACCATTCGAGTCCAGGAAGATTTCGTGACACGCCGGCCGGGACTGCAGCCGGTCTCGCGCTGGTTCCAGGGAGTCGATCTCTCGCCGGACGGACAACGCGCCACGGTAGTCGCTCGCGGCGATGTCTTCACCGTGCCCGCCAAGAACGGCCCCACCCGGAACCTGACCCAGACGCCCGGCACCCACGAGCGCAACGCCACTTGGTCTCCGGATGGTCGGTGGATCGCGTACCTTTCTGATGCTTCGGGCGAGTTCGAGCTCTACGTTCAAGCCCAAGATGGAAAGACGCCAGCCACTCAGCTCACCAGCGATGCCGATACGTACTATTTCCTGCCCCGCTGGTCGCCCGACTCCAAGCAACTGGCGTGGGTCGACCGGATGTCTCGCCTGCGCGTGGTCGACGTCGAATCAAAGAAAGTGACTCCGGTCGCGACGAATCCCGCAGGGCGCATCTGGGACTTTGCTTGGTCGCCGGACTCCCGCTGGATCACCTGGACGCGCAACCATCCGCAAACGCCCTCACAAGTGATGCTCACCCGCGTTGCGGATGGCGAGACGCTGGAGGTCACCGACCGGTGGTACGACGCGAATAGCCCGCGATTCTCCGACGACGGCAAGTGGCTCACGTTCGCGTCCGCGCGTGACTTTAACCCAATCTATTCGGACACGGAGTGGAACCACGCCTACCAGAACATGGAGCGCATCTACTTGGTCGCGCTCGCCAAGTCCACGCCCTCCCCGTTCGCTCCCACCAGCGATGAGGTGTCCGTGTCCTCGAGCTCCAGCGGCGGCAAGACGAACAAGCCCGCGCCGGAGGGCAGCGATAAGTCAGATCAAAAGCCCGATGGCGCCCCCAAGCCGGCCGCTCCGGCAACAACCGTCATCGACGCCGACGGCCTCGTCGAGCGCATCGTGGCCTTGCCCATCATGCCCTCCGGGTATGGCCCCGCGCGCATGATCGGCGATCGCGTTTTCTACCGCCGTCGCCCCGGCGGCCCAGTCACCGGCGGTGGCGGCGGCGAGGGCTTCGGTGCCGGAACCGCTTCTCGATCTGTCATCGCATTCTACAACGTGAAGGATCGCAAGGAGACCGAGGTCATCAATGCGGAGTCGTTCCAGATCAGCGCCAACGGAAAGCGCATGTTGCTGATGGTGGGACGAGACTGGTCAATCGTGGACACGCCCGCCGGTCGCTTGGAACTTAAGCCGGAGAACCGACTCGACCTTTCTGCGGCGGAGGCGGTCGTCGATCGCACCGCCGAGTGGACCCAGATGTTCAACGAGAGCTGGCGGCAGATGCGCGATTTCTTCTACACCCCAAATCTCCATGGGGTCGACTGGCCGGCCCAGCAGCGGAAGTACGCCGCATTGCTGCCGCACGTCGCGACGCGAAATGATCTGACCTACCTCATCGGCGAACTCATCGGCGAGCTCCACGCCGGCCATGCCTACGTGTCGGGCGGCGATCGGAACGAGGCGCCGCGCCGGCAAACCGGCCTCCTCGGCGCCCAGGTTTCCCGCGATCCCGCTTCGCGCGCTTATCGCATTGATCGGATTCTGAAGGGACAGAATTGGCAAACGCGCACGCGTTCGCCCCTCACCGAACTGGGGGTCGATGTCCGTGAGGGCGAGTTCATCCTCGCGGTCAACGGCAAGCCGGTCGCGCAACTCGAGAATCTTTTCTCCGCGCTCGTCGGCACCGTCGGGCGCCAGGTCTCGCTGCGCATCAACAGCCAGCCGGTGGATGAGGGTGCGCGCGACGTCACCGTCGTACCGATCGCTGACGAGGGCCCGCTGTATTACGAAGCATGGGTCGAGAAGAACATCGCCCACGTCGCGGCTCGCACCAACGGCAAGGCGGGCTACCTGCATATCCCGGATATGGGACCGGAGGGCCTCAATGCATTCGTCCGCCGTTTCTACCCACAACTCGACAAGTCAGCGTTGGTCATCGATGTCCGTGGAAACGGAGGCGGCAACGTCTCTCCCATGATCATTGAGCGCCTGCGTCGACAGGTTGCGATGATCGACCTGTCCCGCAACGGCGTCCCCGTCCCCAATCCAAGCGACCAGCTCGTCGGTCCGAAGGTCACGCTCCTCAACGAGTATTCGGCCTCGGACGGCGACCTCTTCCCTTATCGCTTCCGCGACGCGGGCCTGGGCAAGCTGGTGGGCAAGCGGTCATGGGGCGGCGTCATCGGCATCACGGGCAGCCTTCCCTTCATGGACGGCGGCGAACTGAATCGGCCTGAATTCGCCAAGTACGCCAAGGACGGCAGTTCTTGGATCATCGAGGGCTACGGCGTCGATCCCGACATCGTGGTCGACAACGATCCGGCCCGCGAATTCCGCGGCGAGGACCAGCAACTCGATAAGGCGATCGACGTGATTCTTGAAGAATTGCGTACCCGCCCGACGTCGCTGCCGGCCCCGCCGCCCTGGCCGGTCAGGTGACGACGCGACCGCGGGCGCGCGGGCCGAGCCACGTCGCCAACTCCGCGAGCAGACGCTCGTTCTGCTCGCGGGTGCCGACGGTGATCCGGATGTAGAAGGGCAGCCCGTAAGACGCCACGGGACGAACGATCACCCCGCGGCGTTGCAGCGCGGCAAACGCTTCCGCGCCGTCGCCCACCTGCGCGAGCAGGAAGTTCGCCGCGCTGGACACGGTCGGCACGCCGAGTCGCGCCAGCCCCTCCTCCAGCTGCCGCATGCCCGCACGATTATCATGGCGACACTGGGCGATGAAGGGGGCGTCGTCCAAAGCAGCCAACGCGGCGGCCTGTCCGATCGCATTCACGTTGAAAGGCTGGCGAACGCGGCCCAGCAGGCGGATCAGCTCGGGTGAACCGTAGCCATACCCAACCCGCAACGCAGCCAGGCCGTGAATCTTCGAGAAGGTCCGCAGACACAGGATCTTTCGCCCCTCCGCAATCAGCGGTCGGAGATCCGGCGCAGAGTCCACGTACTCCGCATACGCTTCGTCGAACACCAGCACGACGTGATCCGGCAAGCCGCGCGCGAAACGGACGAGGTCGTCAGCCGTGTTGGCCGTCCCGGTCGGGTTATTCGGACTGGCCACGAACACCAGCTTCGTGCGCTCCGTTACCGCAGCGGCCATCGCGTCCAGATCGTGGGCGAAGTCCCGCAACGGGACCTCGACCACGCGGGCCCCGAACAGCAGCGTCACAAGCTTATAGACGACGAAAGCGGGCGCGCCCATCACCACCTCGTTGCCCGGGCGGAGGAAGACATGACCGACAAGCTCAAGGATCTCGTTCGAGCCGTTGCCGACCACGAACTGCTCCGGGCCAAGCGACCACTCCCGCGCAAGGCGCTGTCGCAGCGCGTAGCAGCCACCATCGGGGTAAAGCTGTCCGTGCTCCAGTGCAGCATGAGCCGCCGCGAGGGCGCGCGGTGAAGGGCCGAAGGGATTCTCGTTGGACGCCAGCTTGATGATCCCGCTCGGATCAAGACCAAGCTCACGAGCCACGTCATCGATCGGCTTGCCCGGTTCATACACCGGCTGACTCAGGACCGAGGGGTTAGCGAGGGACGACAGCTCCATGCGCGGAGGGAACACGATTCACCCGACCGGCAAAAGCCCGAAATCGCGCGCCTACCGCCGCTCGGACACGCGGCGCCAAAAGCCCACGGGGCGATCTCCCTCCCGAAACACCTCGCACCATGCATAATGGCCGCGAAGCGCGCGGTCGAGGCGCGACCACCGCTCCGCCGAGTCTGGCGGACGAAAAAAGAGTACGTAGTCGATCCCTTCGGCCGCCATCCACGCCCCCGCGGTCGGATCGCGCCCGTCGAAGGCGGCCTCCAGGCGGCGACGCCGATGCGGCACATCCTCCGGAAATCCTCGCCAGAGGGATGCATAGCCATCCCAGCCAAGCCACATGCGGTGCCCGGCATGCAACGGCAGACTGATCAGCGCCGGCTCGCCTTCCGCACGCGGATCCTGCACGACCAGCCCACGAGGCTCCTGGCGCAGTCGGTCCAGCAGGATCCGGTTCTCGCGCCTTGAGGTTAGGAAGGCGTGGCCCTCAAGGCGCCCCGACGACGGCGACCCCGCGTCGCGCCAGCTGATCCAGAGGTCTTTCGCGTAGGCACAGGGCAACACGCACGCCACGATCGCCAAGATCCGCGGTCCCCGTCGCATCGAACCCGACAACAACCGAGGCGCGAGCAGCAAGAGCAGCGCGCTCGCGAGCCAAGGCCATGCCTTCAACACCGTGTTGAAGCGATTGTCGGAGCCGGCATAGGAGTCGTCCACGTACACCCCCTCGAGCAGTAAGAGGGCACCCGCCCCGAGCACCGCCAACCACCGGGCCGTGCGATCCCCGGAGACCGCACCACTCAGGAGCAGCAACAGGGTCGGACCGAGCAGAATCAGCAAGAAGAGCGGTGGCGTCCGCTCCACCGACGGTACCCAAGCGAAGCGCAACGAGTGACGTGCCGCGTCGACCGTGAACTCCGCGAGGAATCCCCACGTCGCGAGCCACACCGCGGCAGCTCCGACCACGACCGCGGCTAGCAACGACTTCCACGCTCCGCGCTCCCAGACGATCCATGCGCACACCGCGAGCCCGTGCAACGGCAACGCCCAGGGATTCGCCAACACCGTCCAGGTGATCGACGCCCCCACCAGGCCCGCGTAGCGAGCTTGCCCCGACTCGCGCCATGCCGCCCCCGCCGTAATCGCGAGTCCAAGCAGGGCGTAGCTGCCCAGCGGCGCATGAAAGTCACCCAGAAGAATCGAGTAAGCCAGTGGCTCGAACGGGAGGCTCAAGCGCGGGAATGACGCGGCGTAAGACTCGAGCCAAGTACCAAGCGGAGCCACGGTCATCGGGACGCTTCCGAAGAGAAAGATGCGCTCCCAAGGACGCTGGCCCTCGATCAACCACGGAGCCAGCAGCGTGACGCCGCTGCCGCCGATCAGCAGCGCTGCCCAAATCACGAGCCTGACGCGTCGGGTCGCACCACTCGCCGCGAGCGCGCCCGCGAAGGACGCGCCGATGCAGCCCACCATCACGCAGAAGCCTAGATTGGATGCCAGGCCGGGGGACATTCCCAGCATCCGACCCAGGAGGGCCGCACCGTAATGCTGGAAGGCATAGTAGTTGCTATTCCGGAACGGTCCGTACCACGCGTCAAAACCGGGAACGCCCTCCCCCGCAGCATGCCCCACCACTTGAGCGAGGTCGGGAATCTTCTCGATCCAGTCCGTGAGATCGGGACTGCGATACCGCCACGCCAAGGCATAAAAGAATGCGACCACGAATGGCCACGCGACTCGAACGACCTGGCGCGGCCCGAACTCAGCGCGCCACGCCGACACCCACGCCGGCGACGACGAGGGCCAGTTAGAACGCCCACTCAGCCAGATCAGCGCCGACGCTAGCACAAGCGCGACGGTCGTCAGACCGCGCAGCGATCCAAGGCCGACCACCGTCTCCACGGCGAAGAAAACCGTCACCACGCACCACGGCGCTGCGACCGTCGCGACGCCAACCCGGGGCAGGACGAAACCACAGGCCAGCACCGCGCCCCAAAGCAGCGTCAGAATTGCTGCAGTCTGGAACGCGAGAAGAAGCAGCAGCATCAGGGGGATCGCCGCGCCCTCTACTGGCCAACCGGGGCAGCCGCGCCGTGGTCGATTCGGCGCCAGAAGCCCGCTCGCGGACCACCCTCCCAGTCGTGGCGGAACAGCTCAACCCAAGCATAGCGATCCGCGATCGCTGCGTTGATCTTCTTCCACAATTCGTCGGTGTCCCCAGCCTGATACCAAAGCACGTAATCGATCTTTTGCGCCACCAGCCAGCGTCCGGGCTCCGCCATCTGACCATCGAAGAACTCGAAGAGTCGCTGCTGCCTCTGCGGTAGGTCATCACGATAGCCACGCCAGAGCTGCTCATGCCCGAGCCAACCCAACCACATCCGGTGTCCCGCAAAGAGCGGCAGGCAGGCCGAGTTGGTGAATCCATCCTTTTGGGGTCGCTCGATGACCAGCCCACGCGGCTCCACCTCGAGCCGCGACAGCACTAGGCGAGGAAACAACTCTTTGGTCAGAAAGTAGTGCCCTTCGATCCGCCCCACCGCTTCCTTGGGCCCCCGCCACCAGTTCAGCCCAAGGTCAAAGATGAAGCTGCACGGATAAAGGCAGACGATGAAGCCGACGACTCGCAGCCAGCGGCGCGACGCTCGTTCAAGCACGATCGGACCCAGCGTGAGCAGCGTAGCCGCGGCAATCCATGGCCACCACTTCAGCGACGTGTTGAAGCGATTAAACATGCCGCTGTAGATGTCGTCGATGTAGAGAAACTCCGAAACGGCGACCAACACCAGCGCGAGCATTCCGAACCAGCGACCCAGTCGATCGCCGGAGAGCACTCCACCGACCGCCAAGGTCAGGGTCGGCAGGAGAAACAACAGCAAGAGCAATGGCGGAGTGTGCTCCTCCCATCCGACGAAGCGAATCGACGCCCCGTATCCAGCGGCGGCAGTCGTGAACTCCGAAAGATAGACCCACGCCGATAGCCAAATAGCCGCCGCCCCGACCGCCAGCCACGCAACCAATTCACGGAGGTGGCGATAATTCCAAATCACCCATGCGCCAAGGCCGAGTGCCTGCAGGGGCAGGCTCCACGTGTTCGCCAGCAACGTCCAGGTCAGTGTCGCACCCGCCAAGGCCACGTAACGCCTCCGCCGTTCCCGGAGCCACAGCAACCCGCAGAGCACTCCGATTCCCAGCAGAGGATAGCTGGCTAGCGGCGCGTGGTAGTCGCCCAGATAAATCGAGTAGGCAAAGGGCTCGCCCGGAAGCTCCATCCGCGGATGGGACTCCTGATACGTCTTGAGCAGCGGACCGAGCGGAGCGCGGTCGTAGGGTGCACTCCCAATGAAGCGCATGCTGCTCCAGGGATTGGGGTTTTGATCAACGAGGTGCACCAGACCGGAGAGGCCAGTGCCACCGACCACGAAGGCGGCCATGACCGTCCACCGCACCCGCTGCGAGCGACACGCCGTCCAGACGCCTCCAGCGAACGTGACCGCACCGAGCGCGATCAGCACACAGAAGGCGAGGTTGTAGGTCGCACCCGGCCGGATCGCCAACAGTCGGCCCATCAGCGCCGCTGCATAGTGCTGGAAGCTGTAGTAGTGGTTCGACGGAAATGGATCCAGCCACGCATCCACCACCGGAATCGTCCCCCCCGAGAAATAGCTGCAGATGTAGGAGAAATCGGCCAGCTTCTCTGACGAACCGTCAACGTTCGGGTACGTGAACCGCCACAGCATCGCATAGCCGAGCACGAGCAGAAACACGGCGGCGGGGGCAATCATCTGACGGGGCGCCAACTCACTCCGCCACCGTACCACCGAGCCCCGCGCCTCCTCGCCCAGCCACCTCGGCATCCACCGGACCGCACTGAAGACAATCACGGCTACCGAGAAACACGTACCCGCAACCCCGAGGCCTCGTACGTCACCGAGTCCCCAATGCGTCTCGATCGCGAAAAAGACCGTCACGGCTAGCCACGGACCCGACGCCACCGCGAGCCAACGCGGGCGCCAGACCGTGCCCGCAATCAGGGAGACACCCCAAAGGTTGAGGACGATCAGCAGGAGGGTGAACAGGAGCCCGAGATGCTGCATAGCCCGGACCCATCGGCACAAACGCTCATTCCCGCAGCGGAAATCACCACGTAATTCGCTGCCATGCAAACATTCGCACCGACGAAAGCCCCCAGCGGCCGCCAAGGACTCTTACACTCCCTTTACAGGTCATTTCGGCCCGGTCGTTTCAGCCCACTAAAGCCTCAACCGAAGAGAGAACTGTACAGTTATGCGCGCACGACTCCCTTTCTTCCGTTCAAGCGTTTCCTGCCCGAGTCCCGCATCCGCGTTCACCCTGGTCGAGGTCATGGTCGGCACCGTCCTCTTCCTCATCGCCGCGCTCGGGATCTTCAGCGGTCTCATCTACGCCTACCGACTCGCCGCGGAGACGCGCTACCGGGACAATGCCCGCTTTGTCCTTAAATCACTTGGCGACGAATTCCTTGTGCAAAAATCCGAGGACGAGACAGGCGACATCAAGACCATGTTCGTGCCGACGGAAAGCGCGACCGGACTCGGGCTGCTCTGGCAGGGCACGGAAGGCGAGGAGGCTGGCCTAACCGTCACACTCGGGGCCAATACCGGCGCTCCGATCGCCGACGCCCTAGTAACACGGGAAGTGACTTATCTGGAACTCGACGGGATGCCGAGCACGACGCCGGCGAGCTCAACCGGAGGCGTGCTGGTACGCGGTAATTTTCGGATCGCCTATTCGTACGCAAATCGCAACTACAGTCAGCAGCTGAGCGTCGTTCGCCGCATTCCTTAATGACTCCACTTCCCTCGCCGTTGCGCCGCGTCCGTTCCCGGATCATATGGGTTGTCAAGGCCTTCACCCTCGTGGAGGTCCTGATCACCATCGGGGTGGCCGGGATGCTGCTCGCCGCAGTGGCGATGTTCCTCGTCAGCGGAAACGTTGCGACGAAGAAAGTTACAAATATCAACCAGGTCAATACGAAGGGTCGCTTCGCGTTCGACCACATCAGTCGCGAGATGTCGCTCGCACTCGACCTCAAGGCCGAAAACTTCCAAGTTCCCAATCCGGATAACAACGCGCACTCACGTCTCGTTTACCGCATCAATCTGGGCCTACCAGGCACAACCGCCTTCACCCTCGCCTCGTCCGATGAAGTCGTAGTCGACCTTCCCATCGAGACACGACCCGCGATTGGCGACTACCTGATTCTCGCCAGCCCGCGCCTGAATGGCGATGTGGGCGGGCGCATCACCGGGGTGGTAGACCCCCGCGACGGCGTCGCGCACGGCGAGGTGACTCTCACGCTCGAAGACACCATCGAGGCACTCTCCGGAAAGACCGATTCGGTCGAGGCTCTTCAGGTGGCAATGATCCAGCGGCAAAGAGCCTATGCCGTGGAAGAGATCGAAGGGGAAACTTCGTTCGTCTGGTACGACACCTATGTCGGTGGTGAGGCGAAGGTCCTCGCCCGATCCGTCATGGAGGACCAGTTCCCATTCACCCAGCAGCAGACCGGAGCAACAGGCAGCGGCCAGTTCTTCGCCAACTTCCGTCTGGTCCTCGATACGTCAGAGGATGACTCCGTGAACGTGCAGACCGGCAAGAGGGCGTTCCACGCCCGCAACGAGATTGCCGGGCTCTTGGTCAACAAGTCCGGCGTCTCCTATAGCCTGAACGCCGTCCCCACGCCCACTCCTTCCCCTTCGCCGACCCCGCTGCCGACACCCACGCCCACACCGTCGCCCACGCCCACACCGTCGCCAACACCGACGCCGTCTCCCACGCCGTCGCCTTCTCCGACGCCCTCCCCGACACCCTCGCCCACCCCGCGCCCCACCGCGATTCCTCCGACGCCGACGCCGTCACCTACCCCCACGCCGTCGCCTTCTCCGACTCCGTCCCCCACGCCGTCCCCCACCCCAAGGCCCACGCCGACCCCGTCGCCGACACCGACTCCTTCTCCGACGCCGACCCCGTCGCCGACTCCTTCGCCGACCCCACGCCCAACGCCGACGCCGACACCGTCCCCCACGCCGTCGCCGACTCCCCGCCCGACACCCACGCCGTCGCCGACCCCCAGCCCTTCTCCGACGCCGACTCCGTCGCCCACACCTTCGCCGACACCGCGGCCCACACCGACCCCATCGCCGACTCCCACTCCGTCTCCGACGCCGACACCGTCACCCACGCCGTCGCCGACCCCACGCCCAACGCCGACGCCGACACCGTCACCCACGCCGTCGCCAACCCCACGCCCAACGCCGACGCCGACACCGTCACCCACGCCGACGCCCACTCCCCGACCGACTCCAACGCCGTCGCCGACCCCCACCCCTTCTCCGACGCCGACTCCGTCGCCCACACCGACTCCGACCCCGCGTCCGACTCCCACGCCGGGGCCAACTGCAACGCCGACTCCGTCCCCTCTTCCCACTCCCACTCCTACACTCCGCCCGACGCCCACCCCGAGTCCCACGCCCACGCCCACGGGTGGCGGCGGCGGCGGTGGTGGCGGCACCGGTACCCCTACTCCGACAGGCGGCGGGGGCGGCGGCTCAGGAACGCCCACGCCAACGGGTAGCGGCGGCGGCAGCGGCGGTGGCTCAGGTGGCGGCACCGGCACGCCCACGCCGACTCCCACTCCGCGCCCGTCTGTAACACCGACCCCCACCAGCCGCCCCACGGCAACCCCGACACCCACGCCTACGCCTGCCCCAACCGGTGGCGGTGGTGGCGGCGGTGGCGGTGGCGGCACGGGAACGCCCACGCCAACGCCGTCCGGTGGCGGCGGCGGTACGGGAACCCCGACGCCCACACCGGGCATTACACCCACGCCTCGCCCGACGCCGACCCCATCACCCGGACCGACGTCGCCTCCCGCGCCGACTCCGACGCCCACGCCGCGTCCCACGCCGACACCGACGCCTACACCGATCCCAACGGCGGTGCCTTCGCCGACACCCACGCCTTCGCCGACGCCCACGCCGCGTCCCACGCCGACCCCGTCACCCACGCCTCTACCGACTCCAACCCCACGTCCTACGCCCACACCGTCTCCGACTCCCACACCGTCGCCCACGCCTCTGCCGACGCCAACGCCGCGGCCGACACCCTCGCCTTCACCGACGCCGACGCCTACGCCGACACCGCGGCCCACTCCGACCCCATCGCCAACCCCAACGCCTTCACCGACACCCACGCCGTCTCCGACGCCGCGGCCGACGCCGACCCCTTCACCCACCCCGACGCCGTCTCCGACGCCTAGGCCCACGCCAACCCCGTCGCCCACTCCGACTCCATCGCCCACACCCCGGCCAACGCCGACGCCTTCACCGACACCCACGCCATCTCCGACGCCGCGGCCGACGCCGACCCCGTCACCCACCCCAACTCCTTCGCCGACCCCGACGCCGTCGCCCACGCCTTCACCGACACCCACGCCGTCTCCGACGCCTAGGCCCACGCCAACCCCGTCGCCCACTCCGACTCCATCGCCCACACCCCGGCCAACGCCGACGCCTTCACCGACACCCACGCCGTCTCCGACGCCTAGGCCCACGCCAACTCCTTCACCCACTCCGACTCCATCTCCAACCCCAACGCCGTCTCCGACGCCCTCGCCCACGCCCACTCCTTCGCCCAGACCCACGCCAACACCCAGCCCGCGGCCGACGCCCACGCCGACGCCGGTCTTCGACAATTAGGCCGTGAATCTCCCTTCCTCTTTCTCCTCGTTTCTCCGCGCACCCAAGCGGGGCAGCGTTCTCATCGCGGTCGTTCTCGCGGTCGTCGTGCTCTCGATTGTCCTGGAGGGAGTGATTCGTTTCAGTGCGAATACGCATCGAAACTCCGTGCGGCAAACGCGCGTGGAAAGGGCGAAGCTGGTCGCAGAAAGCGAGATGGAGTACCTTTTCTTCCAATGGGTCGCCGAGATCAATCGCAGCACGGCATCCGATGACGTCGAGGATGAGCTCATCGACCAGGGAGTCTGCGTCGCGGACAGTGCCACCAATCAGACCCCGTTTTCGAGCGCGTTCGCGGACGCGGGGTGGACGGTGTCGCGGACCATCGCCTTCTACGAAATCCCAGGGACGGTTGACGGCAGTGCGACCGGCCAGAAACCCGGCACGTCCAAGGTCGGGCGAAACTACTACTTCACCGCGCGCGTCCGAGCCACCATCGAGGATCCGATTTTCGGCACACTCGAGTACCGCGCGGGACGGCGGTTTGTCCGCTCCGAGACGTCGGTGCTCCAATTCAGCGTATTTTACCAGGACGACATGGAAATCGCTTCGGGCGCGAACATGACCATCAACGGGCCGATGTCCACCAACGGCAGCGCGTACATCGGCGCTCAAGCAGGTGTCGACATCACCATCACGGACGAAATCAGCGTACTCAATGAGTTCAACGGCTCGTCCAACCCTCTCGACGGCACGACGCGCCGAAAGCCCGGCGCGGCAGGTTCGTCGGTGCTGCACGACCCGGTCTTCGACCCGAATCCAAACGACGCCGACACTCCCGATCAGGAGACCGCCCGCGGTGCACAGGTGAAGAAGTTGACCGGCCCGGAGAATTTTGTCGGTGGCGTGAACGTCGGCAAGGCACTCGCTGATCACCCGGAGGCTTACGAAAATTTCTCCGGTAACGCCGACGCTAACGAGGTCTACCGGGCCGTCATCGCTCCGCCTCCCACTGACAACACCGGTGCCGCCATCACCGAGGACCCCATGGTCGCGTCCCGGCGCATGTACAACCGTGCCGGGATCGTGGTCACCATCTCCGAGGACGCGGACGGGGATCCCGTCGTCAACGTCGGCACGCCCGCCAATCCGACCGCCTACAACGCTGCCATCGCCACCCAACTCAATGACATCATTCCACCCGACGAACGCCGGAAGGACGTCTTCGACAAACGCGAGCAGCGGAACATCAAAATGACCTCCCTCGACGTCGGAGCGCTGAGCACTGCGCTCGCATCGAACGCGACCCTATCGACTGCCTACAACGGCGTTCTTTACATTCATGATAAGACCGCAGGGGCCCGCGGTCCAGGCGACGGCTCAGGAATCCGTCTGAAGAACGGAACCACCACGCCCGCGGTCGACAACGAGGACGGTCAACCCAAAGGCTTTGCGGTCGTCACCAATAACGCCCTCTACATCCAGGGCGACTACAACACCACTACCATCGCCGACGGAGCCAGCACCCGCTCGAACCCCGCGGTCCTCATGGGTGATGCCGTCACGATCCTCTCCGATGGCTGGAACGACGACCACTCGGCTGGCGGCATAGACCAGCGGCGCGCCACTCCGGCCGATGGTGGCACCGACATGGTGCTCAATGCCGGCATCCTGACCGGTAACACGCCCTCGACAAGCAGTCCGCCCACGAACAGCGGCGGCGTCCAGAATCTCGTCCGCATGATGGAGGACTGGTCCGGCTATCGCGTCACAATCCGCGGTTCGATGGGACAACTCTTCAGTTCAAAGTACATGAATTCGCAGTTCCGGAGTCCGTCGGCACCTCTCCCGGATGGAGACCTCGTGTACTGGATTCCGGATGAGCGCCTCCTGGATTTCGACCGCGACCTTGCGCGCCGTCCGCCGGTCTGGACCCCGACCACCACGGAGTTCAACCGTGGTGACTTCTTCACCTGGTAGGTGCCCGTGGTTCTTACTCTCTTTCGCTGAGGACCACCCGAACATCACCCCGGGTGCGGGCCAGTTCGACGCGGCTCAGATTGTACTGGTAGATCGCTTCGTTCAGGTTGTCGCTCGCCAGCGCGAGCCGATTCTGAGCATCCACGATCTCCCGATTGTCCGCCACCCCCTGCTCGAAGCGGCGTTGCGCCAGCTGCAGCTCCTCCATCGACAACGCCAGACTCTTCTCGGCAACCCCGACCTGAGCGTGCCGAGAACGCGCGTCTTGATGGGCCAAACGCACCTCGGCCGCGATCTGCAGCTCGAGTTGGCGGACC
>CAIOYO010000298.1 GCA_903862595.1 uncultured Opitutaceae bacterium
CCTGACCTTCACGGTGCTGAATCTCTATCCGTCCTACGAGTACCCCGGGAAGATCAACCGCATTTCCACGCGCGTGACGGGCGCGCCGGAGGAGGACAAGACGCTGGAGGTGGAAATCGAAATCACCCCGCTGGCCCTCGGTGGGAACCGCGCGGAGTCCATCGGCGGGCGGATCTTCAGCCCGGTGAGCCCGGAGAACCCGGTAGCGACGTACTTCGACATGGGCTTCAGCCGGGTCGATGCGAAAGGGACGATTTTCCGTGGCACGCAGAAGCTGAGCAAGCATGTGCGCAGCGGTTACTGGCAGATGCCGGCGGTCACGATCCGCGACAGCGTCGGCCGCGAACGGTATGAGTCGTCACTCCTGTACGGCTGGAAATGTTACCTCAACAATCCGCTGCAGGACCTGCAGATGCCGCAGGTCAAGCGGGGCAGCTCGACCGTCTCGGTGCGCAACGACACCGTGCAGGGGCGGCCGGTGCAGAAGGTGACGATTGGCTGGGACACGGTGGAGAACACCGGCCTGATGGCGTACTTCGCCACGCTGGTCCCGCCCGGCGCGAACTCGCTGCAGTCGTGGGGCCGCACCACGGTGGCGAACGGACGCACGGAGGTGGAGATCCTGATCAACGAGTTCATGCCCTCGGGCCGGTACACGGTAAATCAGATTTTCCTGAAGGACCGCGGGATGAACGCGAATTACACCTATTTCCGGACGAGCCCGTTCAATTCGGGGAATTCGGATGGCTTGGTGGACCTGCTCGACGAGGCGTCGCCGTCGATCGAGATCAAGACACCGAATCCGGATCCGGTCGGGCCGGAGCTCGACGTGAACCGGATCACGGTGAAGGCCGTGCCGACTAATCCGTCGGCCCCGGATGGCGAGACGCTGGTCACGATCACCTATTACGTGCGGGACAACGCGGCCGGTTATGGCGTCGGCAACCTGGTCCTGCGGGATCCGCAGGGTGGGGAGTACTTCCGCTGGATCTATCACCGGAACTTCTACACGGACTTCTTCGACGGCGATCCGAAGGCGTGGGAGAAGTACACCTTCGAAACCATCCTCCCGCGCGGGTCGGTCCCGGGCATCTGGGGCTTGTTGCAGATGACCCTGAGCGACAAGGCGGGGAATTCGAAGTCGTACAGTTTCTTGGAGACCGTGCGCTTCGATCCGAACAGCACTGGGGCGGCCGACCTGAACATCGTCGGGGACCCGGTGGGTCAGTCGTACCGCGCGGGCGAAACGGTCCGCTTGTCGGTGCAGGCCAGCGGCAGCGACCGGGTGAGCTACGAGTGGTTCAAGGATGGCGTTTCCCTTGCGGCGGGCTCGAGCCAGCCCGGAATCTCGGGGGCGCGGACGGCGCAGTTGACGGTGGCGGGGGCAGGCGCGGCGGATGCGGGGACCTACTACTGCGTGGTGTCGAACAGCGCGGGCCGCATCGTGAGCAAGGCGGCGGACGTACGGTACGATCCCGTTGCGGCGCGGATTGGCAACGTGTCGCTCCGCGCGACCCTCAACGCGCGGCAACTCCTGATCCTGGGCCTGACCATGACCGGCGGATCCAAGCCGGTGCTGCTGCGCGCGGTCGGACCTGGGCTGGCTCCCTTCGGCGTGACGAATGCGATGTCGGATCCGGAACTGACCCTCTTTGAAGGGACGACGGCGGTGGCGACGAACGACAATTGGAACGGAGAGACCGCGCTGGTGAACGCGTCGGCCTCTGTCGGCGCCTTCTCGTTGGCGGCGGGCAGCAAGGATGCGGTGCTGCTGCGAAGCGTGGCGGACGGACGCACGCTGCAGGTGAAGGGAGCGGCGAGGGGGAATGTCCTCGTGGAGGCGTATGATGCCGGTGACGGCAGTTCGCCACGTCTGACGAACGTCTCGGCGCGAAGCCATGCGGGCACCGGCGAAGATGTCTTGATTGCGGGCTTTTCGGTCCTGGGAACGGGGACGAAGCGCGTGTTGATTCGAGCGATCGGCCCGACCCTTGGGACCTTTGGTGTGGCGGGCGTGCTGGGTGATCCGAAGCTGAACGTATATGCGGGGGTGAACCGGATTGCGGAGAACGACGACTGGCCAGCCTCCTTGGGGGCGACCTTCAGTGCGGTCGGGGCCTTCGCGCTTCCCGCGGCCAGCCGTGACGCGGCGGTCGAACTCACCCTTGCGCCCGGCGGCTACACGGTCCACGTCGCCCCCGCCTCCGGCGCGGCGGGCGAAGTCCTGATCGAGATCTACGAATTGCCGTAGTGCCGAGGCAAGGCGCTCGGCTTCGCCG
>CAIOYO010000299.1 GCA_903862595.1 uncultured Opitutaceae bacterium
GCGGCGCAGGCCACCGCGAAGGAGATCACGGACCGGCTCGGCCTCGGCATCGGGGTGGCGGGCAGTGGTGTTTCCGGCTGCGGTCCGGCCGTGGGCTTGGCCGCGAACATCACCGACCGGGCCAGCATCCGTCGCATGCTCGATCAGGTGGCACTCGCTTATGGTGGCTTCGACGCGATCTGCGTCACTGCGGGCATCTTCTTCCCGTCCGACCGGACCGGTCACATCCCCGACGACAAGTGGGCCGCGACCTTCGCGATCAATGTCACGGGCAGCTACCTGGTGGGTGACGAGGCGGCGAACACGTGGCGCGAACAAGGGCTCAGTGGCAGCCTCGTGCTGACGACCTCGGCGAACGCCGTCGTGGCGAAGCGCGGATCGATCGCCTACGATGCCTCGAAGGCGGCGGCGAACCACGTCGTGCGCGAGCTGGCGATCGAGCTCGCCCCGTTGGTGCGGGTGAATGCCGTGGCGCCGGCGACGGTGGTGAAGGGCTCGACGATGTTCCCGCGCGAGCGCGTGATCAGCTCGCTGACCAAGTACAACATCGCCTTCGCGGAGGACGAGTCGACCGACTCACTCGTCCAGAAGCTGGCTCAGTTCTACGCGGACCGCACACTGACGAAGTCCCCGATCACGCCGGCCGACCAGGCGGAAGCCTACTTGTTGCTCGTGACGGGGCGGCTTTCGAAGACCACCGGGCAGATCATTCCGGTGGACGGCGGTCTGCACGAAGCCTTCCTGCGCTGATCCTCGCGGGAGGGAGCGTCGCCCCTGGCGCCGTTCCCTCCTGCGCGCGCCGGCGTTTTCGCCGCGTCCCGTCCCTGAATCCTCAGCGGGCGGGCGCGGCCGGCAGGGCGGCCAGAGCCTCGGTCGCACGGCGCTTCGAAAGCGCGTCGTGCACCTCTCGTTCCGGAAGGGCGAGGCCGCGGGTGAAGGCGGCGCGGGCCTCTTCGATGCGTCCGGCCGACCGGTAGACGAAGGCCAGCTCGACCTGGTGGCCGACCGTGTCTGGGGCCAGAGCGACCGCGCGTTCGAGATGGCGCACGGCCTCGGCGAGCGAAGCCTTGGGCAGCCCGCCGAAGAACAGTTGCACGAGGAAACGTCGGGTCATGCCCAGCTTCGCCACCTCGTAGTGCCAGCGCCCGAGGACATGGTGAGCCCAGTCGTAGTCGGGATTGAGTCGCAGCGCCTCCTCAGCGTACTGGTGAATTTGGCGCGAATGGCGCACCTTGGCTTCCGTGTCGCCGTAGAGCCCAAGATTGCCGTGGCAGATGGCGATGGACAGAGCGACCTCGGCGTTGGTGGGATCGACGGCGTAGGCGCGCTCGGCGTACGAGAGCGCCGTTTCGGCGAGTCGGCGCTTCTCCGTCGGATCGGAGAGCAGGAACGACTGGTCGGAGTATTGCCGGGAGATCTTCTGAAGAATGACAGCATCGCCCGGCTTGGCCGCGTCGGCGGCGAGGAAGAGCGGCAGCGCGGCGACTGGATCGAGTCGACGCTCGGCCTCGATCCCCTGACGGATCAGTTCCTCGACCGAGGGGGCGGACGTCGCGTGACCGGGGAGGGCGAGCGCGAGGAAGATCGCCGCGAACGCCTGACGGAACGACCGGTGGATCTTGCGCGGATTCATGGTGGGGGAGCGAAGAAGTCGGACGTTCGCCCGATGATCACTGCCGGCGTCGGAACAAATAGTGGCTGACGAGCCACTCCTCGCCGTTGCGGTAGCCCCACAACTCGGCGCAGGCCATGTAGAAGACACGCCAGTAGACCCACCAGCGGGTGACGGCGGCCTTGCCGTAGGTTTTCTCGAACAACGGAAGGATCTCGGCCCGGTGGCGGTCCATATTCTGGAGCCAGTGTTCGGCGGTCTGCTGGTAGTGGCGACCGTTGACCTTCCAGTCCTGGACGAGCTGGAGGTGCTCGTCGAAGGCGGGGAGCAGATCGTGCGCGGGCATTTGGCCACCGGTGAAGAAGTACCTCGCCATCCAGTCCGTCGCGTCGCGCGGGACAAAGTGATAGCTGAGTTGGTGGTGCGTGAAGATGTGGACGAAGAGCAGGCCGTCGGGCTTGAGCCAGCGGGCGACGTTCGCGAGGAGCCGCTGGTAGTTCTTCATGTGCTCGAACATCTCCACGGACACGACGCGGTCGAACTGCGCGCCGGGCAGGTCGAAGGCATTCATGTCGCAGGTGATGATCTGAAGGTTGCTGAGTCCGCGGCGCTTGGCCTCGCCGTCGATGTACTCCTTCTGGGTCCGGGAGTTCGAGACCCCGGTGATTCGGGAGTACGGAAAGCGCTCCGCGAGGTACAGGGAGAGCGAGCCCCAGCCGCAGCCGAGTTCCAAGATCGTCTGGCCGTCCTCGAGACGGGCGCGCTCGACGTAGAGGGCGAGCATGACCTCCTCGGCCTCGTTGAGGGACTCTGCGCCGGTTTGGTAGAAGCAGCCGGAGTACTTCAGCCGACGGCCGAGGCAGAGTCGGTAGAAGTCGGTCGGCACCTCGTAATGTTGCTCGTTCGCGGCGCGAGTTTCCTCCGCGAGCGGCCGCGACTTGAGATCGGCGATGTACGCAGCGCGGTCGTACCGGGCGGTTTCTTCGCGGATGCGCTGGGCGAGGAGGCGGCGGATGCCGACGCGAATCAACCAATCCGGCAGCAGGTTTTTCTCGAGCAGGGAGTCGATCATGGAGAGAGAAGGAGGAAGTCCGGCGGAATCAGGGAGTGGGGCGGCGCGGAAACCACGGGAAAAAAGCGGAGGTGGTCTGTTGGTAGCGGCGGTAGGCATCGCCGCGCGAGCGCAGTGCCTGCTGTTCGGTGAGTGGGATGCCGGTGACGCGAAGCAGCAGGTGCAGCATCACGGCTGGGCAGAGCACCGAAATCCATCCCCAGGGCGAGCCGCAGGCGAAGACGAAGAAGGCGACCCAAACCAGCCACTCAAAAAAGTAGTTTGGATGACGGCTGTAGCGCCACAGGCCGCGGTCGCACACCGCGCCCCGATTGGCCGGGTTGCGCTTGAAGGCGGCCAGCTGGGCGTCGGCGATGGTCTCACCACACAGGGCGATGAACCAGAGCACCGCGCCCGCGACCTCCAGCGGGTGCAGTTCGGGGCGACCATTCAGGCTGGGGATGAGGAACGGCACGCTCAGGATCACCAGCGAGAGCGCCTGAATCTGGTAGAATTTGAACATCTCCCACGCGAAGTTCGCCTTCCACCGCGTGCGCATCTCGAGGTAGCGCCCGTCCTCCTCGGGATGATGGCTGGCGACCCGGCGGAAGAGGTGACTCCCGAGCCGCACGCTCCAGAGCACCGCGAGGGCCGCGAGGAGCACCCGGCGCATCGGCCAACCCCCGGCAAAGGCGGCGTAACCGGCGGCGATGGGAGCGAAGGCGTAGGCCCACGCGACGTCGACCACGCTGTAGTTGTCCACGCGACGCGCGAACCAGAAGACGAGCGTCATCACGACGCCGCAGCCGATCAGGGCCGAGAGGAGAAGAAGCCAGACGCTCATGAGACGGATGACGGAGCCGACGCGGGGGTGGAGGGGAGCCGGCGGGCGATGCGCCGGATCAGCGGACGAAGCAGCCAGTTCAGGCCGAAGACGAGGAGCGGAAGGGTGAGAAGCCACGCCGTGAAGGCGTGCACGCCGGCCATGCCGAAGCGCTGCAGGAACTCGGTGAAGCTCGCGTCGCGGAAGGTCTGCACCAGCACTCCGATCGAGAACGGCAGCGGCTCGGCGCCCCAGACCCGCTCGCCGATCCGGATGTAGACGACGATCATCACCAGCTGGACTGGTCCGACGAGTTGGTTGAGGGTCTGGAGGAGCGGCTGGTTGAGACGCAGCGCGAGACCAACGACGAGATTGAGGAGGCTCGTGAAACCGAGAAAGGGGAAGAGCGAGAGGCCGGTCCCGAGGGCGAGCGTGTAGCTGACCTTGTCCGCGGTGATGCCCTGCGTGAGCAAGCCGATGATCGGATCGCCCAGGCGGCGCCGCCAAAAACCACGCCGCGGCTCGGCGGACTGCGCGGCGGCGCCGCGGGTGGCCTCGGAAGTGGGAGCGACCGATGTCACGCGGTGCGACGCAGCAGGACCGACGAAAGCGGGGCGCCGTTCGGAACTCGGAACAGCTCGCGCAGGCAGTACACGGACATCGCGATGTTACCGAAGAGCAAGATCGCAACGAGCCACAGCGCCCGAGCGACGAACCCCGTCTCCTTGTAGGCGACCCAGACGTAGAAGGTCAGGAAACCCCAGTAGGCATCAAACAGCGTGGCGATGAACCAGCGATCGCGGGACGCGGGCGATCCGATAAAGTCCCAGAGTGCCTGTCCGAGCGACGCCCAGCTGGTCACCCAGAGCATGGAAGCCAGGACCACGAGAAAGAAGACACGGAGGAAGAGGATCATGGTGACGGGGGTGGGGAGACTCGGGGTGGGTGTTGCGGTCAGCGCAGCGCGAGGTTGTTCGGCCGGGTATGGAGCGTTTGCACGACGGAGATGTTGCGCATCGCGAAGGCGGACTCGCAGTAACAGAGGTAGTAGTGCCACTTGCGCACGAAACGGTCGTCGAAGCCGAGGCGGCGGACCTCGTCGAGCCGCGCGTGGAAGGTCTCGCGCCAAGCCCGGAGAGTGCGGGCGTAGTCGTGGGCGAGGTCGTCGAGGTGGTGCAGGACGAAGCCCCCGTGGCGGCTCATCAGTTCGTTGACGCGGTTCAGCGACAACAGGAGGGAGCCGGGGAAGATGTGCTTCTGGATAAAGTCCACCCCGCGGCGGAATTCGCGATACCGGGAGTCCGGGCAGGTGATGAACTGCAGGGCGATGAGGCCGCCGGGACGCAGCCGGGCGTGCAGCGTCCGGCAGAAGTCAGGGAGGTAGGCGTGACCGATCGCCTCCATCATCTCGATCGAGACGATCTTGTCGAATTGTCCCTCAATGTCCCGGTAGTCCTGGAGCCGCACTTCGATGCGCGACTCCAGTCCGGCGGCGGCGATCCGACGGCGCGCGAGATCGTACTGCTGCTGGGAGATGGTGAGCGAGGTGACACGGCAGCCGTGGTGGGTGGCGGCGTGGAGGGCCCAGCCGCCCCAGCCCGTGCCGATCTCGAGCACATGGTCGGACGGGGAGAGCTGCAGGCTGCGGCAGAGGGCCTCGTTTTTCTCGCGCTGCGCGTCCGCGAGTGTGGCGGAGTCCTTAGCGTAGCGAGCGGACGAATACATCATAGATTCGTCGAGGAAGAGGGCGAAGAAGTCGTTGGAGAGATCGTAGTGCCGTGCGATGTTGCTCCGGGCGGTGCGGCGCGAGTTCGGCTGAAGGAGATGCTCGATGCGATGGGCGAAGCGCAGTAGATTCAGACCCCACGCACGGGCGCGTCCGGCGGTCGAACCGGAGAGCGTGGGAGCGTGCTCCACGTTGAGTATGAACCATGCGAGCACCGACGGCAGGTCCGGTGTTTCCCAGTCGCCGTCGATGAATGACTCCGCGAAGCCGATGTCGCCGGCGAGCACGCACCGGCGGAAGAAACTCTCGCGGCGCACGCGCAGCGTCGCGGAAGCGGAGAGTCCGAGGGGCAGGTCGGGGGCGACGAGTTCGCCTGGTTCGCCGCAGTCGACGTGTCCGCCCTCGGGAAGCTCGATCCGCAGGCGGCCGCGGGGCATCGCGCCGAAGGAATTGAGCACGAGCCGCCGGTGGAATGACGGACTTGCCGGCGGACTGAAAGCCGAGGCATCGGAGGTGCTGGAGGAAACGGGAGAGGAGTCGCTCATGCGTCGGACGTCTTTTGCTGGAAAATCGAGGAGGCGTGACAGGGCATTTGGGACTGGTGCGGTGCGCGGTCGTCGGGGCGGAACGAGCGGACTGACGAGAAGGCCTGGCACACACGGTACGCCGTCAGACTAACCGAGGTTCCGTGAACGAGGCGTGAAGGGACGGTCGAAAGCCGGTGAGATCCTGCCCGTTGAAGTCCGGGTGAAGGTGGTTCCGGCCGTGCCGCGCCGGGGGCGCTGGATCGAGACCGGCCTTTGGGCAGTCGGGCGAAGGGCGTCACCGGAACCACGGCAGTCCTCGGTCGAGCGCGAAAGGAGGCGAGCGTGCTCATGCGTCGGACGTTTTGGGCTGGAGAATCGACGAGTGGGGACGGAGCAATTCGCGCTGATCCGCGGCGCGGGCGGACTTGCGGAACCAAGGGACGGACTTCAGGAAGAGGCGCAGGGCGTGCCAGTGGATGAGGGTGATGATGCGGAGCGTGATCAGCGGATAGAGAATCGTGAACCACGCGAGACGCGAGTCCGTCAGCGGCCGCGCCGTCCCGGTCAGTCGACTGGTCAGGGTCCGTTCCTCGCCGATGTAGTCGTCGATCTGGATTGCCATCGTGTCGCCGGGAACCGGAAGCAGGAAATCGAAGGCCACGTCCACGTCGGAGAACGGGGACACGTAAAAATGCTTGGGGACCCGGAGGTGGAAGCGCCCGGCCTCGTCGCGGGTGGTGGGGCCGAGGAAGAACGGCTTCATCTCGCGGAACGTGTTGGTGACTTCGGGGATTGCGGCGACCGGCTGGCCGGAGCGATCGAAGCAGAAGTAGAACGAGACGGGATTGAAGAGGAACCCGGCGAC
>CAIOYO010000300.1 GCA_903862595.1 uncultured Opitutaceae bacterium
CTGAGCCGACGCTTCGATGGCTGGGATCCTCCCAGCTTCGAGCTGTCCGAGGGCCAGATCACCGAGTCCATCAACGCCTGCTCCGATCAGCTGATCCGCGACACCGACTACTGCCAGGGCAATGTTCGCCGCTTCGCCGAGGCCCAGCTGCGCACGCTCCAGCCACTCGAAATCGAGGCCCAACCAGGGGTCTGGCTGGGCCACCGCCACCTCCCCGTCCAACGCGTGGGTAGCTACATCCCGGGCGGTCGCTACCCGATGTTCGGCTCCGCCCAGATGAGCATCATCCCTGCCAAGGTCGCCGGGGTCGAAACCGTCGTCGCCTGCACGCCCCCGGTCCGCGGCGGGGGAGCCTACCCGGCCACGATCAACGCCATGAAGCGCGCCGGCGCCGACCGGATCTTCGTGCTGGGCGGGGTGCCCGCCATGGCTCTCATGGCCTACGGCATGGGGGTCGTCGAACCCGTCGACATCCTTTGCGGCGCCGGCAACAAGTTCGTCGCCGAGGCCAAGCGCCAGCTGTTCGGCCAGTGCGGGATCGACCTGCTCGCCGGGCCGACCGAGATCGCCGTCATCGCCGACGACTCCGCCGATCCTTCCCTCGTCGCCTGCGACTTGCTCGGCCAGGCCGAACACGATCCGGCCAGCGGCCAGCTCTGCGTCTGCCTGAGCGAGGCCTTCGGCCGCGCCGTGCTCCGCGAGCTCGAGCGCCAACTCGCCGTGTTGCCCACCCGCGAGATCGCCGCCCAATCGTGGGCCAGCCACGGCAAGCTCTACGTCGCCGAGGACGCTGAGGAGGCCATCCGCCTGAGCGACGACTACGCCCCCGAGCATCTCGAGCTCCACGTGCGCGATCCCGATTTCTATCAGTCACGGCTGCGCAACTACGGTTCGCTCTTCGTCGGCGAGGAAACCACCGTCGCCTACGGCGACAAGAGCATCGGTACGAATCACATCCTGCCGACGTCGCGCTCCGCCCGCTACACCGGCGGGGTCTGGGTGGGCAAATTCCTCAAGACCGTGACCTACCAACGCATGACGCCCGCCGCCAGCCGCGAGGTGGGCGAGGTCACCGCCCGCCAATGCGACGTCGAACGCATGGAGGCCCATGCGATCACCGCCCGTGTGCGGGTCAGTCGCTACACCGATCCCGCGTCCTCCACCTAAGCCATGAGCTCCACCCTCATCACCCACGCCACGCTCGTCTTCCCGGGCGAACGCACCGCACCAGGGAGTCTGCTGCTGTCCGGGGGCACCATCGCCGCCATCAATCCCGCGGACACCGCCCTCCCGCCCCACACGCGCCGCATCGACGCCGGCGGCCGGCGCGTCACGCCGGGACTGATCGATCTCCATACGCACGGGGTGGGCTCATGGCTCTACGAGCAGTCGCCGGAGAGCCTGCTCGCCGGGCTCGCCTTCCTCGGTCGGTTCGGCACGACGTCCGTCCTGCCGACGCTGTACCGCGTGATGACGCGGCCGTCACTGCCCCACCTTGAGGCCTTGTCCCACGCCCTCGGCTCCGTCCGTGGAGTCTCCGTTCCAGGCTGGCACCTCGAGGGTCCGTTTCTCCGCCTGCCCGGCGCCGGCGCGGATACCATCCCCGGCGATCTCGGGCTGCTTGACGAGATCCTCGCCGCCACGCACGGCCGCACGCGCGCGATGTCCATCAGCCCCGACACGCCCAAGATCCTTCCGGTGATCGAGCGACTCGTCGAACGGGGCATCACGCCGTTCATCACTCACACCCACGCGTCGGTCGAGGAGACGGAACGTGCGATCGACGCCGGCGCCCACCACGCCACCCACTTCTACGACGTGTTCCCCGTCCCGGAGGTCCGCGAGCCCGGCGTCCGGCCGTGCGGGGCCGTCGAGGCCATCCTCGCCGATCCGCGCTGCCGCGTGGACTTCATCTGCGACGGCGTCCATGTCGAACCCGTCGCCGTCCGCGCCGCCCTTGCCGCCAAGGGTCCGGGCGGGGTGGTTCTGATCACCGACTCCAACATCGGGGCAGGAATGCCCGACGGGATCTACCCGACGACGTTCGGCTTCCCGGTGAAGGTCTCCGCCGGCAACGCCGCCCGCGTCCACGCCCCGGATCGTCCAAATCACGGTGGCCTCGCCGGGAGCGCGCTCACCATGGACGTGGGCATCGCCAATCTCCACCGCTGGCTGCGCCTGCCGACCGAGCAGGTCTGGGCCCTCGGCACCTCCAGCCCCGCCGCCGTCGTGGGGCTCGAACGCAAGGGACGACTTGCGCCCGGCGCCGACGCCGACGTGGTGCTGTGGAACGACGACTTCACCGCGCACACGACGTGGGTCGGCGGCGAGGTGGTCTGGTCCTCCGGCTCCGCCTGATCCCGTCGCGAGTCCGGCCATCCGGGGCCTGCTCGTCGCGCACGACGACACTCTCGTGTCCGTCGATGCGCGGGACCGTCGCGCGCAGGACTCCGTCCGCGTACGACCCATCCGCCGAGCGCGCCCCCGGCTGCAGCGCCACGTCACGCGGCGCCGTTGCACGTTGCCAGTCCACGGTAACGGGGCCCTTCGGTTCAATGCGTCACCCCCGTCCCGACGTTGAAATTTCAGCGCGGGTCTCCGCACTGGAAAACTCTGCTCAACTTCCAGCAGCACGCGCTTGCCGGGGCCCTGGCTCCGACGCTACGCTACGCGCGTGTTTTCGCCCGTTTTGGCCACCCCGTCCGGAGCTGCCGCCATGCTCCGAAGCCACCCCGCTGCGCGCTTCACCGCCCGCCTTGTCGCAGCGCTGCTGATCGCCCTGCCGGTCGCGTCCGCCGCCGCAGCCACGC
>CAIOYO010000301.1 GCA_903862595.1 uncultured Opitutaceae bacterium
AAGGCGTCTTCCGCTGCGGAGTCGTGTGTCGTTTGCCGCGGGTCGGGGTTCTCCGGTCGTGTGGCGGTGGTTGAATTGCTGGTGGTGGACGATGCGCTGCGCGCGCTGATCCGTCGCGATGCTGGCGCCGATGTGCTGCGGACCGCAGTCCGTGCGGCCGGGATGCGGACGCTGGCGGAGGATGGCCGGGCGCGGGTCCGGGACGGCTTGACCACGTCAGACGAACTTTCCCGCGTGCTCGGCCCAAACCTTTCCTGACACCTATGAACTACGAAATGAACGACCTCCTTGAGCTGGTCGTCGATCAGAACGCGTCCGATCTCCACTGCCAGGTGGGGCAGCCGCCCACGCTCCGGATCAGCGGATCGATGGTTCCCATCGAGGGTCCTAGCCTCACGCCGGAGGATACGGAGAAGCTGGTCCTCTCGATCAGTCCGGATTCGCACGTGCAGAACCTGAAGCTGAACGGCGGTGCCGACTTCGGATTCGCGTACCTCGACCGGGCCCGTTTCCGGGTCTCGATCCTCAAGTCCAAAGGCAGCTATGGCCTCGTGTTGCGACAGATTCCGAATCGCATGTTCGGACTCCGTGAAATCGGGCTGCCCGACCGTGTCCGCGAGCTGCTGTACCGGCCGCGTGGTCTGATCTTGGTCACCGGCCCCACTGGATCCGGCAAGTCCACGACGCTGGCCTCGATGGTCAACTACATCAACGAGAACCGGGACGGTCACATCATCACGATCGAGGATCCGATCGAGTATTACCACTCGCACAAGCAGTGCGTCGTCACGCAGCGTGAGATCGGTGTGGACGTACCGTCGTTCTCGGAGGCGATCCGGCGCGCGTTGCGGCAGGATCCGGACGTCATCCTCGTCGGTGAAATGCGCGACCTCGAGACGATCGAGGCGGCCATCAGCGCGGCCGAGACTGGGCATCTGGTGTTCGGTACGCTGCACACGAACAGCGCGGCGCGCACGGTGGACCGGATCGTTGACGCCTTCCCGGCGAATATGAAGGACATGGTTCGGACCCAGCTCGCCTCGTCGCTGGTCGCCGTGATTTCCCAGGTGCTCTGCAAGAAAAAGGGTGGAGGACGCATCGCCGGGTATGAGATCATGGTGAACACCACGTCGATCGCGTCGCTGATCCGCGACAACAAGACCTTCCGCATCACCTCGGACATTCAGACGGGTGCGAACCTGGGCATGATCACGATGGATACGCATCTGATGAGCCTCGTGAACCGCGAGTTGGTCGCGCCCGACGAAGCGATGGAGAAGGCCCAGGACCCGATCGTCATGCGCGAGAAGCTGCAGCAGTTGGGCCACACCTTGCGCACGCTCTAGTGTCCTTACGATGGAGCGGGCTCCGGCCACGCCATCCCCCGCCACGGCGTGGCTCGACGGACTGCTCGAGCGCGCCGTCGCCGCCGGGGTTACGGACCTGCACCTCGAACCGGATGCCGGGGGGCTCTGGGTGCGGCTGCGGGGCGCCCAAGGGTGGCAGGAGGAGCGGGTGCCGCCGGAGATCCCGGCGAGTGAACTCGGATCCCGAATCAAGGTGCTCGCTCGACTGGATCCGAATGAACGTCGTCTCCCCCTCGATGGTCGCTTGAGTTGGCGCCAAGGCGGTCGTAGCGCCGATTTTCGGGTCGCCACGCTGCCCTCCTTGCACGGCGAAGTGGTGGCCCTGCGTGTGCTGCAACGCAGCGCCGAGCCGCCGCCTTTGGGGGCCCTCGGCCTGAACGCGGTCGCGGAGGCGCGCCTCCGAGCGTGGCTCGCGCAGCAGCGCGGCTTGGTCGTGATCGCCGGACCGACCGGAGCGGGGAAGACGACCACCGCCTACGCGGCTCTCGGTGGTGTGGATGCGTCGACGACCAAGATCATCACGGTCGAGGATCCGGTCGAGTTCCACCGGGAAGGCTTGGTTCAGATCGCGGTGGATCCGGACCAAGGGCTCACGTTTGCCGGAGTCCTGCGTGCGGTGCTCCGCCAGGATCCGGACGTGATTTTCGTGGGTGAAGTGCGCGATGCCGCTACCGCCGCGGTTGCGGTCCAGGCCGCTCTCACGGGACACGGTGTGGTAGCTACCCTGCATGCGTCCTCGGTTGAGGGCGCCGTCACTCGGCTGCTGGATTTGGGGGTTGAGCCCTTTCTGCTCGCGGATGCGTTGGCTGGAGTCGTGGCCCAGCGCCTCATTCCGCGACTGTGTCCGGCGTGTTGCGTCGTCGAACCTTGGCCGCGCGAGCTGGGGGCGACGGAGCCCGGTGACCTTGCCGCGGGTGGATTGGCGGCGCGCCCGCGGTCCAAGGCTCGGGGCGCGGGGTGCGCCCGGTGTGGTGGGCGCGGTGTGACGGGCCGGATGGGATTCTTTGAAGTGGTCGAAATCGGTGCGCGGATTCGCGCCGCGCTGGCGCGGCCCGATATCCTCGCGGAGTTGCGGTCAGCGATTGCTGACGAAGGCGGAGGGACGTTGCGCGCGCAGGTACTGAGTGCGGCGCGGCGGGGCGAGATCGGCGTGGCGGAGGCGTGGCGCTGGATCGACGAAGACGGCGCGGTAGCCTCCGAGCGAACCGGCTGAAAGGGGGGGCCGAGGGAGTGACGGCGGCGGATGATCCCGTTACGGAAGAGCGCGCTGGGGAGGAGCGGCGTTCAGTCGTGATCCAGTGCGTCGATGACCGGAGAGGCGTCACTTCGGAAGGAAAGCGACGGAGTTCCGGCTCCAAGGGGTGCCGCGCGTAGTCGGACCCAGCGGCGTTCGCGACCAGCGACTGGCTTCGCTGGTCTGAGAGCGTGCACTAAAACGCGCCAATCCGGCTGCAGGCGACCTCACGACCGGCGGCGGCGCGCAGTTCGGGAAAAGCGGCCTTGCAGGCATCGATCGCGTGCGGGCAGCGCGGGTGGAACGTGCACCCCGACGGTGGGTTGATTGGCGAAGGAGGGTCGCCAGGAAGCACGATCCGCTGCCGGTTCCGCTCCACCTCCGGATCGGGACGTGGGATCGCGCTCACCAGAGCGCGCGTGTAGGGATGCTGCGGATCTTCGATCACGCGGCGGGCCTCGCCGATCTCGACGATTCGCCCGAGGTACATCACCGCGACGCGGTCGGAGATGTGCTTCACCACGGAGAGATCGTGGGCGATGAACACGAGGGACAGGCCCATCTCACGCACCAGCTTCGCGAGCAGGTTCAGGATTTGAGCCTGGATGGATACATCGAGTGCGGATACCGGTTCGTCGGCGATGATGATCTGGGGGCGCAGCGCGAGGGCCCGCGCGATGGCGATGCGCTGCCGCTGGCCGCCCGAAAACTCATGCGGATACTTCTGCATGAAGCGCGGGGCAAGGCCGACCCGCTCCATCAATTCGGCGACTTGGCGCGTGGCTTCGCTGCGGTCGCACACGCCGTGGGTGAGCAGGGGCTCCGCGAGCGTCGCGAAGACCGTCATGCGCGGGTTGAGCGACGCGTAAGGGTCCTGGAACACCATCTGGAGA
>CAIOYO010000302.1 GCA_903862595.1 uncultured Opitutaceae bacterium
CGTGCGGCCGGAGCGTCGCTTCGAGATGCGCCCTGAGCACCTCCCGGCGGCAGGGGCGGCCGCGCTGCACGTCGGCACCCCGGCGATTCTGGCATTGGCGCCGCTTGAAGGCTCGCTGGAGCTGATCGCGGAGGCGGGCGGCATCGGGGTGCTGCGGGAACGCTCGCTGGCCCTCACGCAGGCGTTGCTGACGGCGGTAGATGAGGAGTTGGTGCCGCTCGGATTCAAAGTGGCGACCCCGCGCGGCGCGGTGGCGCGCGGCGGGCACATTGCGCTCGCACATCCTGACGCGTGGCGCCTCTGCCAGGCCCTGAAGGCGCACGGCGTGGTGCCGGATTTCCGGGCTCCGGATCTCCTGCGTCTTGCGCCCTCGCCCCTGTACACCCGCTTCGCGGACGTGCGCGAGGCGGTACGGCGCCTGCGGATCATCGCGGAGACGGGTGCGCAACGTGCGATGGCCGGGGAAGTGCCGCTGGTGCCCTGAAACCGGGCAACGGGCGGTGGTGCGGGCGCGACGTCGCAGACCCTCGGGGCGCCCGCACGGTGGTTGCGCAGCGTGATGACGTCGACCCCGCAACGGTCTGGGTCGATTGCCCCCGTGAGAAACCGTCCCTTGGTCGTGCCGCTGTCCGGGGCTCCGATGGGTCCTTTTCCCCTCATGAAGTCGTGACCTGCGTTGCACCGTGCCAAGGTAGTTCGGCATTGCGCGTGAGGTTAGCCTCGACCGATCCTTGCAGTTAACCCGTTCCCGCGTCCCGAAACCTCCTCGCTTCAGCTCAGTTCGGCGCAGAACCGACCGCCATGTCGACCGATCCGATTCGCCTCATTGATGTCTCCCGTCCGCTCTTCACCGGATCGCCGCATTGGCCGGGGGACACGCCTACGGAGGTTGCGGCGACGGCGCGCATGGCGGAGGGTGCCTCGTGCAACGTTGGCCGCCTCTCGCTCTCGCTGCACAACGGCACGCACGTGGATGCGCCGTATCATTACGCACCGCGCGGGGTGACGATGGAGAAAGTGCCGCTGGAAATCTTCGTGGGACCGGCGCGGGTGGTGGATGCTCGCGGGGGAGGGGGAGTGACGGCCGCGTTGTTTGAGACGCTGAGTCCGGCGGAGATTGCGGCGGCGCCGCGGATTCTCTTTCGGACGGATGCGTGGACGGATCCGTCGGTGTTTCCGTCGACGTGGCCCCTGCTGGAGCCTGGCTTGGCACGGTGGCTGGCGGAGCGGGGCGTGTGCCTGATCGGCGTGGACGTGCCGTCGGTGGATGAATTGAAGAGTCGGGAACTGCCGCGGCATCACGAAATGGACGCGGCGGGCGTGATCATTCTGGAGAATCTCGACCTCCGTGCGGCGGAGCCCGGAATCTACGAACTCCTCGCGCTCCCGCTGGCGGTGGTCGGGGCGGATGCTTCTCCCGTACGGGCCGTGCTGCGGCGCGGCTAGGCAAGGAGCGAAGGGGGACGATGCAGTGCGGATATCTCCGACGGACGCGGACCTCGGTGCAGTCGGGGTCCGAGACGTTGCCGCTCGCGAATATCCCGATCCCTGGCAATTGCGGCCGGATGAAGTGGAGTTGCCGCGCCGCGAACGGACGCGGCGCCCCGGCTAGTGGACCCGGCGAGCCGTAACGACTACTGGTTCCGACGGGCTGGCGTCGTTGAGAACTCGCTGCGGCGGATGAAGGTCTGGTCGACCTCGCGCTTCAGTTGCTCGGCGGCGATGGGGTCGGACTCGCGGAGGAGGGACACCTTATCGGAGGCGTCCTTCATGTTTTTGAGCCGCTCCTCTTGCTCGTAAAGCATGAGAGCGTATTGTTCCTTCGACATGCCGAAGAGCGGGAGATGGTACGCGTTGAGCGCCTTGCCGGCTTCCCCGAAGAAGCGCTTCACGGCGATCTCGCCGAGTCCCTTCTTTGTGTTCACGTCCCTCTCGCGGAACACCGGGGGCCGTTCGCCTTGCACCACGTACTCGGGCAGGCGGACGATCCCGTTTTTCGGGGCGTCCGCTTCTTCCTCCTCCGCGGTCTTGGGCGCGGGCGGGGCGGGCGGGGCCGGAGGCTGGAACGAGATCCCAGCGGCCACCGCGCTCAGCGTGGAACGAGACACCCGATCCGAGGGACCGCTGACCTCAACGGTCGGGCGATCGCCGGCTGGACGCGGAGCGTTGGGCGAAGCTTGGCCCAGCACGACTGGGGTGGTCGAGAGGCCCAGCGCGGCAAGGAGCGTCCAGAGGGCGGTGCGAGGGGGCATGAACAGTTGGACTCCGAATTCGAGGAAAGGTTCGTTCGCCTGAAACGCAAGCCACACGCGAGAGGCGGGCGGCGGGGCCGGAACGGCGGCGCGCGGGCTAGCCGCGGATCTGACCGGTTCCGTCCATGATGTACTTGTAACTGCAGAGTTCCGGCAGGCCCATCGGGCCGCGGGCGTGCAGGCGGTCGGTGCTGATGCCAATCTCCGCGCCGAAGCCGAATTCGAAACCGTCGTTGAAGCGCGTGCTGGCGTTCCAACCGACCACCGCGCTGTCGACCGCCGCCTGAAAGCGCCGGGCGGCCGACTCGTCGGCGGTGACGATCACGTCGGTGTGGCCGGAGCCGTCGCGGTTGATCGCGGCGATCGCCTCGTCGACCGAATCGACGATGCGGACGGCGATGACCAGATCGAGGAACTCGTTGCGGAAGTCTCCCGGTGACGCGGGCCGGACCCGGTCGGTCCACGGTCCGCTCGACTGGGCGAGGATCGCCTGCGCGCGCGGATCGCAGCGCAGCTCTACGCCCTTGGCGGCGAGGGCGCCGGCGACGCGCGGCAGGAGCGTCGGGGCGACGGCGGCGTGGACGAGGAGTTGTTCGGCGGCGTTGCAGACCCCGGGGCGGGAGACCTTCGAGTTGACGGTGATCGACTCGGCGAGCGCGGCGTCGGCGCGGGCGTCGAGGTAGACGAAGCAGACGCCGTTGTAGTGCTTGATGACCGGGATGCGGCTGTTCTCGACGACGAAGCGGATCAGGCTCTCGCCCCCGCGCGGGATGATGCACTGCACCAAGTGGTCGAGCGTGAGCAACGTGTTGAGGGCGGCCCGATCGGTGGTTGGGATCAGCTGGACCGCTGCGGCGGGCAGCCCGGCCTCGGCGAGACCCTGCGCAATGACTCCCGCGAGGGCCTGATTGGTATGGAAACTCTCACTACCGCCGCGGAGGATGGCGGCGTTGCCTGACTTCAGGCAGAGTACGGCGCAGTCGATCGTGACGTTCGGGCGGGACTCGTAGATGATGCCGATGACGCCGATCGGCACGCGCACCTTGCGCAGCTGCAGCCCGTTGGGCCGGGTCCAGGCGGCGAGTTCCTCGCCGACGGGGTCGGGGAGGGCGGCGACCTGCTCGACGGAGCGCGCGAGAGTCTGGAGGCGCGGGGCCGTCAGGGTCAGTCGGTCGACCTGAGCGGCGGCGAGACCGTTCTCGCGGGCCCGGGCGACATCCTGCGCGTTGCCGGCAAGGATCGCATCGGTCGACTCGGTCAGCAGCCGAGCGATCGCCGCCAGCGCGCGATTCTTCTGGGCGCTGTCGCACGTGGCGAGCGTCAGGGCGGCGGCGCGGGCATTCTCGGCGAGCGACGTGACGAGCCGGACGAGGGCGGGATCTTCGGCGGGGCGGGCGGGAGTCATGACGGCGGGCGCGGCGGTGAGGCGCGTGCGGTGAGGGGGATCAGGCACGCGTCGGACCTGCCGAGCGTGCGCGGGCGGTCGTGCGGTGGGATTCGGCTTGGGCGTGCACCTGAGGCCAGTGGGCGTGCGGGATGATCGGGCCGAGGTGGCGGACCGTTTCGCCGCCGAGGACGGAGGCGATGCGGCCGGCGTCGGGAAGCCCGAGCCCGTGGAGGTGTCCGTAGAGAAAGCCGGCGGCCCAGGCGTCGCCGGCGCCATTGGTGTCACGCACCTCCGCGACGCGGAGCGGATCGATCTGGTGGCGCTCGTTGCCTTGGGCGATCCATGCGCCCTCGGAGCCGACCTTGACCGCCGCGAGCACGCCGTGGCGGGCCAGCTCGGTGGCGAGATCGGAGAACGGCACCTGGGTGCGCGTGGGGAAGAGGGCGCGAATCTCGTCCTCATTGGCGAAGACGATGTCGATCCCGCGGCGGAACTGGGAGAAGAGCCAATCGCGGGAGGCGTGCACGACCTCGAAGGAAGACAGATCGAGGCTGACGGTCGCGCCGGCGGCGCGCGCTGCCGCGAGGGCGGCATCGGCGAGGGCGGGATTGAAGGCGAGGTAGCCCTCGATGTGGGCGTGGCGGCAGCCCGCGAAGTCTGCGGCGGAGATTTCCTCGGGCGCGAGCGTCAGGGCGGCGCCCAGGTTGGTGCGCATCGTGCGCTGGGCGTCCGGCGTGATCAGGGCGAGACAACGCGCGTTGGCGCGGTCGCCCTGCTTGAACCGCGACGGATCGACGCCCACGGCCTCGAACTGGTGGCGGTAGCGATGGGCGAGCGGGTCATTGCCCAGCTTGCCGAGGAACGTGGACCGCAGACCGAGACGGGACGCGTTGAACGTCACGTTTGCTGCGGAGCCCCCGGTGGCGTGCGCCGGATCCTGGCCGAGCAGCGCGAGGATGCGGGCCATCTCGTCGTCATCGACCAGCACCATGCCGCCCTTCGCGCCGTTCACCTTCGTAAGAAACTCTTCCGGGACTGTGGCGACCAGATCCATGATCGGGGAGCCGACGCCGATTAGGTCGAAGGAAGGAGTGGTGACAGCGGAGGACATGGTTCAAACTCCATTAGGCCCCCGCTGACCCCAAGGCCGCAAGCAGAACGCGTGGCAGCGGCCCCCGGGAGCCTCGTTTCGCGGCTTCATTGCAAAGAGGTTTCGGAAGGCGAGGGACTCTGCGCTCGACCGGCGGGGAGGGTCGGCGGAGAATGACCTTACGGCCCATGGATCTGACGGAGATGATGCGCTTCTTGGAGGCTCAGCCCCCATGGCTTCTCGCCTTGGGAGGTGCCTTTCTGCTCGCCCTCATCCTCTGGATCTTGGCGCGGCTGCTGAAGTGGGGTCTGACGATCCTGGCGTTTCTGGTCCTGGTGGCCGGAATCGTGGCGGCGGTGCTGCTGCTGTTCGGCTGACTGTTCAGAATCGCAGGTCTTTTCTTGCGCGACTCGGAGGCGGGCGGTTAACCCTAACCGATGAAGTATATCTTCGTGACCGGAGGGGTGGTCTCGTCCTTGGGCAAAGGGCTCACGGCAGCGGCTTTGGGCGCGCTGCTGGAGATGCGTGGGCTGCGCGTGCGCATTCAGAAGTTCGACCCGTACCTCAACGTGGATCCGGGCACGATGAGCCCCTTCCAGCATGGCGAAGTGTACGTCCTGGAGGACGGTGCCGAGACCGATTTGGACCTCGGGCACTACGAGCGTTTCACGAGCGGCAAGCTGTCGCGGCTGAACAACCTGACCTCGGGGCAGGTGTACGAAAGCGTCATTCAGAAGGAGCGCCGCGGGGACTACCTCGGAAAGACGGTGCAGGTGATTCCGCACGTCACGAACGAGATTAAGGAGCGCATCTATTCCGGGGCGAAGGACGTTGACGTGCTGATCACGGAGATCGGCGGGACGACCGGTGATATCGAGGGGTTGCCCTTCCTGGAAGCGATGCGGCAGTTCGCGCTCGAGGTTGGCCCGCGCGATACGATCTTCATCCACGTCACGCTGGTGCCTTACCTGCAGGCGGCGGGGGAGTTGAAGACCAAGCCCACCCAGCAGTCGGTGGCGAAGCTGCGGGAGATCGGCATTCAGCCTGATGTGCTGGTGTGTCGTTGTGACCATCCGCTGGATCAGGGACTGCGCGACAAGCTATCGATGTTCTGCAACGTGCCGGTGAAGGCGGTGATTGAGTGCCGTGATGTGCCGCACTCGATCTACGAACTGCCGCTCGCGCTGCAGAAGGAAGGCATGGACGACCTCGTGCTCGAGTTGTTCGGGTTGAAGAATCCGCCGCCGGCGAAGAACGTTTGGGAACAGATTGTCCGTCGCGTGGTGAAGCCCGCGCATTCCGTGCGCATCGGGGTGGTGGGCAAGTACATCGAGCTTCAGGATGCGTACAAGTCGGTCTACGAGTCGCTCACCCATGCCGGCATCGCGAACAACACGGGGGTGGAGGTGGTGCGCATCGACGCAGAGGACCTGGAGAAGCCGACCGGCCTGCGGCAGCTGAAGGGCCTCGACGGCATCCTGGTGCCGGGCGGATTCGGCGATCGTGGGACCGAGGGCAAGATCGCGGCCGCGCGTTATGCGCGTGAGCACCGCGTGCCTTACTACGGTCTTTGCCTAGGCTTGCAGATCGCGGTGATCGAATTCGCGCGGAACGTCCTCAAGCTCAAGGGTGCGAACTCGGTGGAATTTGATGAGGGGTCGCCGCACCCGGTGATCAACCTAATGGAGGATCAGAAGAAGGTGATCGACAAGGGTGCGACGATGCGGCTCGGCAGCTACGAGTGCGCGCTGACTCCTGGCACGCACGCGCGCAAGGCGTATGGACGGGACTCGGTCCGCGAGCGGCACCGTCACCGGTTCGAGGTGAACAACGCTTACGTCGGCCAGTTGCAGCGCGGCGGCATGGTGGTGAGCGGCACCAATCCCCGCCGCAACCTCGTTGAGATCGTCGAGATCAAGGATCACCCCTGGTTCGTCGGCGTGCAGTTCCATCCGGAATTCCAGTCGAAGCCGAGCGCGCCGCATCCCCTGTTTGCGGCTTTCATCAAGGCCGCGCTGGCGCAGCAGCGCCGGACCGGTGGCGGCAAGCGTCGCAAGGCGGCGCGCTGAGCGGTTTCCCTCCATGCTGTACGATCCCTCCCGGCTGTTGGTGATTGCGGGTCCTTGTTCGCTCGAGAGCGCCGAGGTCTGTCGTGCGGTTGCGGATACGCTGGCCCGGCTGCGGACTGCGCATCCGGAGCTGAACCTCGTGTTCAAGGGTTCGTTCGACAAGGCCAACCGGACCTCGCTCGCGGGAGCGCGGGGCACGGGACTCGCGGAGGGATTGCGCCTCCTTGGAGACGTGCGTCGCAGTCATGGCTTCCCGGTGCTGACGGATGTGCATGAGGCCGCCCAGGTGGCGGCGGTTGCGGAGGTCTGCGATGTCGTGCAGATTCCGGCGTTCCTGTGCCGCCAGACCGACCTCCTGCTCGCGGCCGCTCATACCGGCCGCGTGGTGAACGTGAAGAAGGGGCAGTTCCTCTCGCCGCAGGAGATGAGCCACGTCACCGACAAACTGCGCGAGGGCGGGGCGACGGAAATCTGGCAGACGGAGCGCGGGACGACCTTCGGTTACCAGAACCTCGTCGTGGACATGCGCTCCTTCTCGATCATGGCTCGCAACGGCTATCCGACAGTGTTCGACGCCACGCACGCCGTGCAGTTGCCCGGCGCTGCGGGCGGTCGCAGCGGCGGGCAGCGCGAATTCGTCGCGCCGCTAGCCCTGGCTGCGGTGGCGGCTGGCGCCAACGGGGTCTTTATCGAAACGCATCCCGACCCGGACCGCGCGATCAGCGATGGTCCGAACATGATCGCCCTCGCGGACCTGCCGGCCCTGCTGCAGCGCATCCTTGCGGTGTGGCGGGCGGTGCGTGCCTGACCTGATCGCTCCGCGTCGCCTGAGCGATCGCGAGCGAATGGTCGACGCCTGAGGCGAGGCTGAGCCGGGCATTGACCGGGGCGGGTCTTCGCGCAAGGCTCCTGACCCTCGCAATCGCGCATGTCCACCTTTCTCATCGACGTTCCGATGCCCTCGATGGGCGCAACGGTCAACGAACTGACCATCATCGACTTGAAGGTCGAGCCCGGTGCCGCGGTCAAGAAGGGGCAAATCATCGCGGAGCTGGAGAGCGATAAGTCGGTCTTTGAATATGAGTCGCCCTGCGACGGTGAAATCGTGGCGCTGCGGTGTCGGGCGGGTGACATTGTCCCGAGTGGAGGGCCGTTCCTGCGCATCCGGACGGCGGACGTGTCTCTGCAGCATCTGAAGTCTCCGGAAGGTGAGGCGCCGACCGCGGGTGCTAGTGTGCCGCGCAGCGTTCCGACGGCTGCCACCGCTCCCGTCGTGGCGCCCGTCGCCGCGGCACCGAAGGCGGTGGTGGCTCCCGTATCGACGTCTCCTGCTGCGCCCGTGGCGACTGCCCGCGGCGGCGCGGGTCCGGGGTGGACGCCGCGTGCGCTCAAGCTGGCGCAGGATGCCGGGCTCGATCCGGCGACCCTGACCGATGTGCCGGCGACCGGCCCAGGTGGGCGGGTTTCGGGCGATGACTTTGCTCAGTACCTTCAGCGTCGCGGAGCAGGAGCGGCGGCCCCTGCGACTGCTGGATCCTCGGGCGCCGCGGCGCCGGCCCTGTCCGACACGGTGTGCATCGCCGGTGTCGGCTATGCGGTGCCGAAGAACATCCGGCCGACGAGCGAGATCCTGAAGGCGTTTCCGGACCGGACTGAGGAGGAGATGATCAAACTCACCGGCATCAAGGAGCGCCGGTACGCCGACGGCGACGAGACGGCGACCAGTTTGGCGGTGACCGCGGTGCGGCGTGCGCTGGAGCAGTCGGGAGCGCCGCTCGACGAGATCGACGGCATCATCATGGCAACGATCATCCCGGACCAGCCGGTGCCGGCGATGGCGAGTGCCCTGGCGCGCGAGCTGGGCATTCCCGGTGTGTTTGCGTTCGACCTGAACGCGGCCTGTTCCGGATGGCTGTATGCGCTTGAAGTCGGGCGCTCGCTCATTTGCGGCGGCTCCGCGCGGAGCTTGATTGTTGTGACGGCGGAGCTGCTGTCGCGCATCACCAATCCGACGGATCACGAGACCGCGTTCCTCTTTGGCGACGGAGCCGGAGCGGCGATTCTCTCGCGTGCGCCGGGTGGACATCGGCTGCACCGCATGGCGCTGGCCGGCGACGCCACGCAGTTCACGGCGATTCAGCGGCGTGGCGGCGGTGCGTTGCGGCCCTTCCCGGAGCCGGGTGGCAAGGACCGGGCGGACTTCTACCTGCAGATGAACGGGGCGATGGTCTTCAAGAGTGCCGTGGTCGCGTTTGCGGACCAGATCGAAGCCACGCTCAAGCGTCACGGATTGCGTCCCGAGGACATCGCCTGGGTGGTGCCGCACCAAGCGAACGAGCGGATCCTGCGCGCGGTCAGCAAGCGCGTCGGCATTCCTTTCGAGAAGGTCGTGATGACGATTGACCGTTACGGCAACACCAGCGGCGCCTCGGTTTCGATGGCGCTCGGGTGGGCGGCGCAGGAAGGCATCTTCCAGCCCGGAGACCGCATCATTTTCTGCAGCGTCGGTGCCGGCCTGACCTTCGCCGGCGGCCTGCTCGTCTGGTGACGACGCGCGGCGCCGAGCGGGTGTTCAGCGGTTCTGCAGTTCGTACGCGAGCACGCTGACGGCGTACGTCGCGGCGGTCTCGCAGCGCAGGACCAGCGGCCCGAGCGTGATCGGAACGAAACCGCAGGAAGCGCTCGTGCTCATCTCGGCGGGAGTGAAGTCCCCTTCGGGCCCGATGAGCCAGAGCACGCGCTGCGGTGCGCGACCGTGCTGTGACCGGAAATCCGTCAAGACCTCGCGCAGAGAGCGCGCGCCCGGCTGCAGTGAGGCGATCAGCTTCAAGTCGTCGGTGCGCTTCGACTGCATGAAGGCCATCGCGGTCTGCACCGGGAGGATCTCGGGGAGCCAGGGATTGCCGCACTGCTTGGCGGCCTCGAGTGCGGCGAGCCTCCACTTCTCGGACTTGCGATCCTGCCGGTCGGAATCGAGGTGGACCTGGGTCCGCTCGCTCTCGAGCGGGACGATCGCGGCGACGCCGAGCTCGGTCGCCTTGCGCACGATCGCATCCATGGTGGGCCCCTTCGGCAGCGCCTGGCCCAGGGTGATGGAATAGGGTAGCGGCTTGGCTTGCTGATGAAACCTGACCGCGAGCGTGGCGGCGCGGCGGTCATCGCGCACGAGTTCCCCGATCCACTCGCGGCCGCGCCCGTCGAAGGCCACGACGGTATCGCCGCGGCGGGCGCGATTGACCGAGACGAGATGGTGCGACTCGTCGGCCGAGAGCTGGATCTCAGTCGGCTCGGTGGAGGTTGGTTGGCAGAAGACGCGGAAGTCGGGCATGGGTCAGCGTGCGGGAGCGGTGGGGACGGCGAGGCTCTCCCACTTGGTGGCGCGAGCCTTCAGGTCGGGATGAGAAACCCAGAGATGCCACACGACCGCCTGGAACGCCTCGGCGTGCGGCGTGATCGCGTCCGGATTCACGGTCGGGATCAGCACGCAGGCATGGGCGGCCTTGGCCGTGTAGCCCCCGTCCTTGCCGACGATGCCGATGATGCGGCAGCCCACCTGCTGGCCGAGTTGCAGCGCCTCCACGAGATTGGGCGAGACGTTCCGCTCGAGGCTGCCCCCGCCGACGGAGAACACGAGCAGCAGATCGCGGCTCGTGAGCCGCGAGCCTCGGAGCCACTCCGCGAACACGCTCGCCCAGCCCTCGTCGTTGGTGCGCGCGGTCAGCTCGGACACATTATCGGTGGGTGCGTAGGCCTCGATCCCGGCGATCTTGCGGAAGTCATTCACGGCATGCGACGCGTTGGCTGCGCTGCCGCCGACGCCCAAGATGAAGAGCCGGCCCCCGCGGGCGCGGACCTCGACCAGTTCGCGCACGCAGGCCTCGCAGGCGGCGGTGTCGATCAGTGAGGCGATCTGGACAGTTTCCTGAAGATGGCGGGCGGAGGCATTCATGGACGGAAAAGGGAAGTAGAGGATTGAGGACGAGGAGGTATTCAGTGCACGGACGTGCGCAGGTGGGCGTCGAGCTCCTGCAAACCGGTCGGCGACCCGATCTCGTAAAAGCGTTCGGCGATCAGGTGGCCGGCGAGTTGTCCGCGCGCGGCGAGCGCCTGTTGCACGTCGGCAAGATCGACGGCCGCGTCGCGCGGGTAGCCGTCGAAGGCCTCGGCGCGGAACGCCCCCAGCCCGTAGTCGACATGGTGCATGGCGGCGGTGGGTCGACGCTTGTTGTAGGCGACGATGCGCCCTCCGGCGAACTCGACATTGCTGCGTTCGAAGAGCCCGCGGTTCTCGTACACGGTCATCAGTCCCGGTGCCCCCGATCGCAGGAAGTGGTCCCCCGCGGCGCGGTAGTCCACCGGCAGGTAGCTGTCGCCATACAGGACGTAGAAGGCCGGTCCCAGCGTCGGCAACGCGCGGATCAGCGCGCCGGCGGTGCCGAGCAGCTTCGGCCCATCGAAGCAGTAGTCGAGGCGGAGGCCGAAGGCGGAGCCCGAGCCGTAGCGCTCGACGACCTGTTCCCCGAGGTGCCCGAGGCACAGGACCACGCGGTGCAGGCCGGCGGCGGCGAGCAGGCGGAGTTGGTGGTGGAGAAACGGCTCGCCGGCGACCTCGACGAGCACCTTGGGGATGCGCTCGGTGATCGGCCGCAGGCGGGTCGCGAGTCCCCCGGCGAGGAGCGCGACGGGCAGGTCAGCGGCGTTCATGCGGCGGGCGGATCAATTCTGAGCCACGACCTTCGTGCCCTCGAAATCGAAGCGGAAGCGCACCTCCTGAAGTCCCTCGGCGCGGAGCGCGCGGCGCAGGCGGGCCTTGTCGACGGCGTAGAACAGCAGGAAGCCGCCGCCCCCGGCACCGATGAGCTTTCCGCCCAGCGCGCCGTTGTCCATGGCGAGACGGTACCACCGATCGATCGGGCCGTTGCTCATGCCCGGGCTGCGCTCCCGCTTGCGCTGCCAGTGCACATCCATGAGCCGTGCGAACTCGGGCAGGTTGCCCGACTCGAGGGCGGCGAGGGATTCGAGGCCAAGGCGCTTGGTGAAGTGGAGATTCTCCAGCATGTCGGGATCCGCGCGCTTGGAGCGCTCGTTCTGATCGCGCAGCAGGTTGGACGCGCTGCGCGTGAAGCCCGTGAAGAACAGGAGCAGGTTGTCCTCGAGGGTGAACTGCGTGTCCTCGGAGAGGGCGACCGGCCGGTAGGTGACGCGCCCATCGGGATGGAAGGTAAAGGCCGTGATCCCGCCGATCGCCGCGATGTACTGGTCCTGCTTCCCGATCGGTTCGCCGAGGCGGTCGAGTTCGATCGTGCACGCCTGCTCCGCGAGCTCCGCCGGAGAGTGCAGCGTGTGCTGCGCGGTGTGCAGCGCCTTCAGCAGGGCCGTGGTGAAACTCCCCGAGCTCCCCAAACCCGTGCCGCCGGGAATGTCCGCCATTGACGTGAGCTCAAGCTGGGGCGCGGTCACGCCGACCAGCTTCAGGGCCTCGCGCACGATCGGGTGCTCGACCTGGTCGACGCTGGCGACGCGCTCGAGCCGGGAGTACTTCACGATGATCTCCGGCTGGAACGTGCGGTGGTGAGTGATGTAGACGTACTTGTCGATCGCGCCGGCCACGAGGAAGCCGCCGTGCTCGCGGTAGTACGACGGGAGATCCGTGCCGCCGCCGCCGAGGGAAATGCGCAGGGGAGAGCGGGTGATGATCATGAAGAAGTGGGTGAGCCGGAGCCGGGTGCGCTCAAGCGGTAGACTTCCTCCACCACCCGCAGCGTGCGAAGTCCCTCCGCGAGACTGGGCGATGGCTCGCGGCCCGTGCGGATGTCGTCGATGAACGCGGCGGACTCGCGTTCCCACGAATCGTCGCCGCGCGGAAATTCCCAGACCGTGGTGTCCGGCGGCCCCATCTCCGGACGCATGCGATAGTACGTCAGGCGCTCGACGCCGTAACTGCCGCCGAGCCCGTCGATCGCCAGCTTGCCGGTGCGCCCGTAGAGCTCGAGGGAGAAGAGGTTCTTCCACTCGGTGCAGCTCACGTGCAGCCACGCCGTCTGACCACCCGCGGTGCGGAGCGAAACGAACGCGTTGTCGTCGACCGGCATGTTCCAGAAGTACGTCGCCACGTGTCCCTCGACACGGCTGAAGTCGCCGAGGAACCAACCGGCGAGGTCGATCACGTGTACTCCTTGATCGATCAACTCGCCTCCGCCCGAGAGGGCCGGATCGGCGCGCCACTCGCGTTCGTAACCGATGCGTCCCCCGTGGCCGTAGCGGGCGCGAAGGAACATCAGCGGACCGATCTCGCCGGCGTCAACGATCTCGCGCGCGCGGCGCAGGGCCGGGTGAAACCGGTGATTGTAGCCCAGCCGCACGCGCGCTCCGGAGGCGGCGGACGCGGCGGCGACGGACTCGAGTTCGCGGACGTTGATGGCGCCGGGTTTCTCGAGAAGGACATGGAGCCCGAGGCTCGCGGCGTCGCGGGCGATTTCCGCGAGTGATGCGTGCGGCGTGGCGACCACGACGGCAGCGACACCGGGCAGCCGGAGCGCCTCGGCCGCCGCCGTGCGCACGGCGCAACCGGGGAAGTGCTTGGCGACGGACTCGGCCCGTGCCGGATCGCGGTCGCAGACGGCGATGATGCGGACGCCGGCGATCCGGGCGAGCGCGGCGGCGCGCCGGGCGCCGATGAGCCCGCAGCCGATTACCGCGATGCCGAGGGAGGAAGAGTCTGCCATGGACTGATGCGAGCTTCCTTGCTCCGGGGTGCTTCCGGCAAGGCCCAAGTGGGAGCGGCGGGCCGTGAGGATGGACTTACGCCGGCGGGGCGCCCCAGTCGCGGCCCCGCTCGGCCGGGGTGATCCGTCGCAGCGTGAAACAGTCGCTGTTTGCCAGCTCCGCGGCGTGCTGGCCGAGTGTCGGCCATGGGTCCCACGGGGCACTGAGCAGACGACCGGTGATTCCGTCGCTCTCTGCCGACAGCAACCACCGCAGGAGCGCCAGGGCCCGTTCGGCTGGGGCACTGCCGGCGGCCTTCACCCGCAGGGCCGCCGCGTGCTCAGCCGCGCCGGCCCGCTCGGGGCCGAGGGCGATGACCTCATCGAGCATCGGCGTGGCGATGGCTCCCGGAGCGAC
>CAIOYO010000303.1 GCA_903862595.1 uncultured Opitutaceae bacterium
GACGATGACCCCGCGCGATGAACAGATTGCGCGCACCCGGCTCGCCGGCTTCCTGCCGGCGGAAGCCTACGACATCCACGCCCATCCGTTCCACCCCGCGCACTTTCCGCCCGGCACCTGGCCCTTCCTGCAGGACGCCGGTGTCCTCGGCTGCGCTGAGCACCGCGCCGGGGTGCAGCGCTACCTTCCCAACCGCACCCTCCACGGACTCTACTTCGGCATGCCGCGCCGCACCGGGGACCGGCCCGCGCTCAATACCTGGGTGGCCGACGAGGTCAGAAAGAATGGCACGCCCTTGAGCCGGGCCCTGCGGGTCGTGGCTCCGACCGACGACCGTGAAGACGTGGCAGCCAGCATCCGCGACGGGCGGTTCTGCGGGATCAAGGTGTATCACTGCTTCGCGGACCGCCCGGACACGATGAACGCCACCGTCGACGAGTACGCGCCGGAGTGGATGTGGGAGATCCTGCACGAAACGCGGGGCGCCATGATCCTGCACATCGTCCGCGACGGGGCGATGGAGGATGAGAGCAACCAGCAGCAACTCCGCCGTCTTTGCCGACGCTATCCGAATGCGCGGATCATCCTCGCACACGTCGCCCGCAGCTTCAGCTACCGAAACGCCCGACGCGGCTTGCACGCACTCGCGGATCTCGACAACGCCGTCATCGACACCTCCGCCGTCTGCGAAGCCGAGGCCTTCCGCGCCGCGATCGAAATTCTCGGGCCACGCCGCATTCTTTGGGGTACGGACTTCGCCGTCGACGGGGTCCGCGGCCGCTGCGTCACCACCGGCGACCTCTTCTTCTGGCTCCATCCGGAGCTAATCAAGCCGGAGCACCGCGCCCCGACGAACAACGACATGACGCTCGTCGGCATCGAGTCCGCACTGACGCTGCGCGAGGCGTGCGAGGATGCGGGACTCACTCAGGGTGACCTCGACGATCTGTTCCTGCGCAACGCGCTGCGCACCCTCTCCGCGCACCTGCCGCCGGCCGCCGTACCCGCACCCGCGAATGGCATCGAATTGTGGAGCCGCGCCAAGCAGACGATCGCCGGCGGCACCGGCCTGCTCTCCAAGCGGGCGGAGATGTTCGACGAGCGCACGTGGCCGGCCTACTTCTCGCGCGCCTCGGGCTGCAACGTCTGGGATCTCAACGGCCAGCGCTACCGCGATTTCGCCGGTGGCGTCGGGGCAATTCTGCTCGGCTACGGCGACCGCGACGTCGACCGGGCGGTCGGCCGCCGCATCTCTGCCGGCACCTACTGCTCCCTAGTCAACCCGCAGGAGGTCGAGTTGGCGGAGACCCTCCTTTCTCTGCACCCCTGGGCCGGCAAGGTGCGCTACGCCCGCGGCGGCGGCGATGCCATGTCGATTGCCGTGCGTGTCGCCCGCGCCGCCACTGGTCGCTCCGGCGTGGCCTTCTGCGGGTACCATGGCTGGCACGACTGGTACCTGGCGGCGAATCTCGGCGAGAAGGGCGCGCTCGATGGACACCTCCTTCCCGGCCTCGAGCCCAAGGGCGTTCCCCGCGAGCTCCTCGGCACGTCGCGGCCCTTCAAGTACAACGATCTCGCCTCGCTCGACGAGGCCCTCGCGCACCTCGACGGCAACCTCGCCGCAATCGTCATGGAGCCGATGCGCTCGCAGACGCCGAAGGACGACTTCCTCCAGAAGGTGAAGGCTCGCGCCGCCGCCGCTGGCGCGGTCTTCGTCGTCGACGAAGTCACCAGCGGCCTCCGTTACGGTTTCCCCGGGGCCATGGCCCGGCTCGGCATCGAGCCCGACCTCGTGGTCTACGCCAAGGCGATGAGCAACGGCTTTCCCTTCGGCGTCGTGGTCGGCCGCGACAGCGTGATGCAGCAGGCGACCGGCAGCTTCATCTCGTCGAGCTACTGGACCGACGGCGTCGGTCCCGCCGCCGCTCTCGCGGTCCTCGCGAAGGTCAAGCGACTCGGACTTTTCGAGCTAGTCTGGGAACGCGGCACGAAGTTCCAGGCCAGCCTGCGCGAAGTCGCCGCCCGCCACCCGCGCTGCGCCCTCACCGTCGGCGGCATGCCGAGCACCCCCACCCTGACCTTCGGGCTCGGGCCCGACGCACCGCTGGCGCAGACGCTCTACATTCGCCGTATGCGCGAACGCGGCTTCCTCGTCGCCGGCTACTCCTACGTGATGCTCGCCCAGCGCGACGAAGACCGGAGCGAAATGCTGGAGGCCCTCGACCTGACACTCGCGGACGTGTCGCGCAGCATCGAGCAGGGCACACTCGAGGCCGACTCCGGAGTGGCGCGCGGCCTGCGCGGTTTCGCCCGACTCGCCTGATCGCCCCACCACCTCCACATGAACGCGCTCCGCGCCCCCGCTTTCCGCGACTCCGGCCATGCTCCGCTCGTGCCGGTCCCCGGCTGGCCAGTCCTCCCCGACGGCTGGGTGCTCGACCGGGTGGTCGGCGTCGGCGTCGACTCGCGCGGACGGATCTTCGTCGCCCATCGCGGCGAGCACCCGTTCCTATGCTTTCACGCCGACGGACGCTTCTCCCACGAGGTGGGGGCGGCGCACCAACGCGCCACCACCGCCTATGACCTGCGCGGGCCGGTTCCGATTCCGATCGCCACCCGCTGCTGGCTCCACGGCCTGCACGTCGATCCCTGGGACAACGTGTGGATCACCGATGTCGGCCGTCACCTCCTGATGAAATTCTCCCCGGCCGGGGAGCTGCTGCTCACCCTCGGCGTCGACGGCGAGTCCGGCTGCGACGAACGCCACTTCGCCCAGCCCACGCACATCTGCGTGAACCCGGCCGGCGACTTGTTCATCACTGACGGCTACGGCAACTCGCGCATGGTGCACTGCCGTGCGGACGGCACCTTCGTGCGCGAGTGGGGACGGCGCGGCACGGAGCCCGGCGAGTTCCATACCCCGCACGTCGTCACGCTCGCGCCGGACGGCCTCCTGTACATGACCGATCGCGAAAACGACCGCATCCAGGTCTTTACGCAGGCCGGCGAGGTCGTCGCGACCTGGCCGGGACTGCATTCGGTGGACGGACTGCACGCGGCCGCGGACGGATTCATCTACGGTTCATCGGGAATTGATCGCGCCGTGATCCGCTTCGATCGCGGAGGGAAGATCCGCGCCGTCTGGACTGCGCCCGGAGGATGCCTTTATCCCCACGGCGTCTTCGTGACGCCGCAGGGTGACCTTTACCTCGCGGACACAGGGGATCGCTGGGAAGTGACGGGCTCGCTGCCGGAGGAGCGGCGCAACCTACCCCGCACCGGCCCGGACGGCAGCGCGCTGCTCCGGTTCCGTCTGCCCGGTTGATTCGGACGGCCCGCCATGCTGTTTCCCACGCGTCGCAGCGACCCGGGGCTCTACCCGCACCGGCACGGACTGTACTTCTCGTTCTTCCACGCGCTGAACTGGCAGGTGGCGATCGGTGCGCCCACCACGCTCTTCATGCAGCAACTCGGAGCGGATTCGTTCCAGCTCGGGTTGGTCGTCTCGTGGACGTTTCTGCTGACGCCGGTGCAAGTGATCGCGACCGCCTTCCTCCCGCGCATCGGGTTCAAGCGCTTGGTTCTGGCTGGTTGGGATGCGCGCGCGTGGTGCCTGCTCGTCCCCATCGGGCTCGCGTTGCTCGCTCCGACGGAGCGGGTGCCATGGATGATTTATGCGATGACGCTCGCGACGTTCTGCTACAGCGTCGTGCGGGCAGTCGGCACGGGATCGATGACCACGTGGATCTACCAGCTGGTGCCGTCCGAGATTCGCGGCCGCTACTGGGCGACCGAGCAGTTGATGGCCGGCACGGCCGTGGTCGGAGCCCTCCTTTGCTACGCGGGCCTCTTCGCGGTCCTCCCGGTGTATCGCGCCTTCCTCGTGCAGTACGTGGTCGCCTTCGCCGCCGCGTGGCTCGCTTCCCGGCACCTGCATGCGCTTCCGGACGTTGAACGGCCGAAGATCATGAATTTGGAGAAGATCGTGACCGACACCCCGCGCTGGATCACCGAGCCCGGCCTGTTCCGGACGTACCTCTGGATGTCGGTGCCCCTCTTCGTCCTGATCACGCCGATCGCGCCGTTCGTGGCGTTTCATCTTCGCGGCACCACCGAGCTCGGGAACTCCAGCATCCTGATGCTCACGATGCTGACGTACTTCGGGCTGATGGCGGCGAATCTCGTGATGCGTTCGCGCATGGACGAAATCGGCGCCAAGCCCTTCTTCCGACTCTCCTATCTCGCCCACGCCGCGATCGCGGCCGGATGGATCCTCTTTCTGGTCACCGACGGCCGCTGGCTGATCTTGCTGCCGGTGCTGTTTTTCCTGCAGGGCGTCGCCTCCGGCTGCTGGACCTCCGCGAACCTGAACTACCTCGCCAAAATCCTGCCGGAGGGCGACCGCGCCCTGCCGGTTTCGATCCACGGCGCGGTGATCACGTTTCTCGGCGGCTGTTCGCCGGTCCTGTGGGGACTGTTCCTGAAAGGCGGGACGGACGGCACGACGCTGAGCGTGCCGGTATTCATCGCGTTCTTCACCAGCCTCCTCGTCGGGTGCTTCGTACTCCTTGCGCTCCTCAATAGCCTCCCCGAAAAAGCCGGCCGCGCGGACCCTCTGATCAACGGCACCTGGCTGATCCGTCCCTTCCGCTCGATGGCGAACTTGATCAACCTCATCGAACCCAGCAGCGGCACGAAGCAACCACCGGAGCCGCCCAAATAGGCAATCGCGCTGCGGCGCCGGACGCCCCGCACTCGAGAGGCACTTCTCAGGAACTGTACACCAACTCCTCGGCCGTCAGCTCCCGGGCGAGCGACACATTCTCCGAGCGACTGATCAAGAGCATGTTGTGATCGATCAGTTCCTGCAGGTGAAACTCCATCTCGCGCTTGGCCGCGATGGGGTCGGACTGCAGGATCGCTTGGTAGATGTCGTCGTGCTTCTCGAGCACCGAGAGCCGGCGAGCATTCATTTCCGTCTTACTCACGGACGCCTGACCCGGCAGGGTCGGCAGGGCCAGCACGCGGTGGATGACATGGAGACGAAGAATCTCCTTCTTCATCAACTCGTTGTCCGCCGCGGTCATGATCGCGATGTGGAAACGCGCATCCTCGCGGGCCAGTTCCTCGGGGTAGAGCTGATCTTCGTTGGACTGAATGATCTTTTCCGTGAGCCGACGCATCGCCTCGAGCGCAAAGCGGATCTCGTGCAAATCAGCCTCGCTGCGATTCCTCGCCGCCAAACCCGCGGCATGGCTCTCAAGTGCCAGTCGCAAATCACACAACTCGCGAAACTCCTTGAGCTGGATCTTCTTCACACTCGCGCCCAAGTGCGGCTGAATCGAAACCAACCCGTCGGTCTCAAGCTTGCGCAAAGCATCCCGAACCGGCGTGCGACTCACCCCAATCTCCCCAGCCAGGACTTCCGTCATCAGGGCTTGTCCAGGCAGGTACTCCCCATTGAGGATTTTTTTCCGGATGTGCTCATAGGCGACATCGGTATTCACGCTCTTCATTCAAGCCGGACCGTATGCCCAAGCTTTGCAAAAAACAAAGTTTTTTTCCATCTCCGATTAAATCCATGATAATCATGTATTTATTGATCAAATGACCGAGCCGCGCGGTCACCAGCGGGACAAGGACCGCGATCTGCGAGATCCGAAGCGGCGTATCCGCTCGCCCTGTTCCGGAACGTATACACGACTCCTTCGCCGTCCCAGACGGCGTCATTTCCTCGACGAACCGAATCCACCCTTCACCCAGATCCACTCATCCGCCCGGGATTTCTGGAGGGTGGTTCCGTCGCCGGACCAGATCCGCCGCGGTTGCGCTCTTCGTCCGGTTCTCTAGCCTCTCCAGACCATGCCCCTCTCGGGATACTCCTCGTACCGTGACCTTCCTCCACTCGCCGGCATCGCGAGCTTCGCTGAGGCGATGCAGCCCGGCCTTTCGGTCGAGGCGTGCGTCGCTCGCCTCAAGCGCCACCACTGGGCCCTGAAGAGGCTGCATGCCTTCTTCATCCGCCACCTGCCATCGGAACCGATCTACGAACTGAAGATGGCGTTCAGCCTCCACGCGCACTACTGCGCCGAACATGCCGCCACCTGGCGCACGCGCGTCGGCGAGATGCGCGAACCTCCCCTCGGCCTTGATGCCGTGCCGGATGCGGCATTCGATGCCTACTTCGACGAACTGGATGCTGCACCCGATCGCGCGGCGCGCCTGCTCGGCGTCTATGGCCACGCCCTCCCCGCGCTCGCCGAGGCTCTCCGCCAGCACCAGCGGGAAACCAACCGTCTCGTCGATCACCCCTCCTTCCGCATCTGCCGTTTCGCGCTCGTCGAAATTGAGGAGATGATCATCTACGGCCGCGGCGCCCTCTCGAGCCTCGTCGATGACGCCGCACGCAGCGCCGCTGCTCCGTGGCTCCGACACCTCGATCACCTCCTCGCCCAAGCCGGCGGATTTTCCGGAACGGAACTGGCCGCACCCGGCCCGATCGTCCGTCTCGCCTCCGCCCAACCGGCCCGCTTCGACCCGGTACCGCGTCGCGACGAGCGGTTCCCCGATCCCTACAACATGGGAGTCCACGCGGAGCAGTTTCTCTACGACGAGTCATTCCC
>CAIOYO010000304.1 GCA_903862595.1 uncultured Opitutaceae bacterium
ACGACCGGCGGAGCCTCGAACACGAACCGCGCGAGAAGCTGTCCACCGACGATCGCCAATCCACATCCGACCGCGGCGGCGAGTGCGCCGAGGATGGCGTACTCGACGAGCTGGATCTGCACCAGCTGGTTTCGGCTCGCCCCGAGGGTGCGGAGCAGGACGGTCTCGCGCAGCCGCTGATAGCGCCCGCTCAGCACCGCGCCGGCGAGGACGATGATGCCGGTGGCGACGGTGAAGAGCGCCATGAACTGCACCACCCACTGGATCTTGGAAACGATCCCATCGAGGGTCTGCAGCACGAGCGTCAAATCGATGGCCGAGACATTGGGCAGACGGGCCACGACCGCTTGCTGCAGCCGGGCCGACTGCGCCGGATCGGCCGCCCGCGTGGCCGCGACGAAGAACTTCGGCGCGTTTTCGAGCACGCCCTCGGGAAACACGATGAAGAAGTTCGGCTCGAGACGCCGCCATTCCACCTCGCGCAAGCTGGCCACCCGCGCCTCCACGGGCACGCCCTGGACGTTGAACTCCAGCGTGTCACCCAGCTTCAGCTGGAGGTCCCGCGCGATCCCACGCTCCAGCGATACCGGAACCACCGCTGTGTCCGGAGCGACCCGCGGGATCCACTCGCCCTCGATCAGTCGTTCCGTATCCGCCAGCGCGGGCCGGTAACTCGACCGATACTCACGCCGCAGCGTCCACGAAGGCAGCGTCGACTCTCCCTCACGCAGCAATTCCTCGACGGTCCGGCCCTTCAGCCGGCTCAGTCGCATGGTCACGATGGGGGCACGCGCCAGCAACGGTACACCCGCGGCCGCCAGCGTTTCCTCAAGCGGCCCGATCTGGTCGTCCTGCACATCGAAGAACACGAGGTTGGGGCGATCTCCTCCACCCGAGCCCTCGATCTGCGCGAGCAGCGTGGCGCGGGTCAGCGCCAGCGTTACGATGAGGAACGTCCCCAGCCCCAGCGCCAGCAGCAGCAGCACCGTGCGGTTGTTGGGGCGGTGCAGATTGGCGACGCCCTGCCGGATGACGTAGGGGGCGCCGCGCGGCACGACCCGACGTGCAAGCCACGCCACGACACGCGCGAGGCCGGCGAGCACGCCGAAGCCGACGAGAAGGGCGACGACGAACCCCACGGCGACGACCCAACGCGGGGTCTGCAGCCACGCGAATCCCGCGACGGCCGCCACGATCAGAACGTACACCAGCCAGCGCAACGGATCCGGTCGATCGGGATCATCCGCGAACGAGGACCGGATCGCGCGCAGCGGCGACACCCGCCGGACCGCCAGCAGCGGCAGGAGCGTGAAGAGGAAGCAAATGCCGAGACCCAGCCCAATCCCCCGACCGACGGCCGGCCAGTCGACCGCGAACTCGACCTCGAAAGGCAGCAACCGCCCGACCAGCCCCGGAAGCGCAAGCTGCACACCCACGCCCAACGCCGCGCCCACGCCCGCACCGAAAAGGCCGAGCCCCACTCCCTGCACCAGGTACACCGCAAAGCTCCGCCACGCGCTCGCTCCGAGGCACCGCAGGACCGCGACCGTCGCCAGTTTCTGCCGCACGTACACATGGATCGAACTCGCGACGCCGATCGCACCGAGGAACAACGCGACAAAACCGACGAGGCTCAGGAAGGCATCGACGTTGCGTACGCCGTTGCCGAGCTCGCGCCGCCGCTCTTCCACGGTGTCGAAGCCCAGCCGCAACTCCCGGAAACGCCCGCGTAATTCACCCACCAAGGCCTCCACGTCGACCTCCGGAGCAAAGCGGAAGTACGTGCGGTACCGGACCATGCTTCCCGGTCCGATCAGCCCCGTGTCCGCGAGGCGGGAGCGCGCAATGAAGACCCGCGGTGAAAGCAGCGCGACGGCGGCCGACTCACCGGGAATCGACCGGAGCGCTCCCACGATGGTGAAGGTGCTCTGTCCCAGCCGAATCGGGTCGCCCACCTTCACGCCGAACTGACTGAGCAGGGTCTCTTCGATCACCGCGACCGCCTCGCCCCGGGCCAGCCGCCCGGCCGCATCGAGGGGCTCCGTCAGGAACTCGCCGTAAAACGGGTAACCCCCTTCAAGCGCACGCAGCGTCACCAGCCGGGTCTGGCCACCGGCCGACGGGAAGACCACCATGGACGCAAACACGACCTCCTCGGCGCGCTCACCGCCCAGCCCGTCTAGGAAAGCCTGCGCCTCCGGAGAGAGCGCGGAGCGCGACTGCACCGCCAGATCCGCTCCGAGCAACGTCTTGGCCTGCCCGTCGATCGCCCGGCGCAAGTTCGCGCTGAACGAATCGATCGCCACCAGGGCGGCAACGCCCAGGACGATGGAAAGCGAGAACAGGGCGAGCCGCCGCCGCGAGGCCCGCGAGTCCCGCCACGCCATCCGCAGTACAAAGCTCACGCGCCCGTGCCTCCCGTCGTCTCAACCGCACCTTCACCTTCGTCCGAAACCACCACGCCGCCGCGCAGGCGGATGATCCGGCGACAGCGCCGGGCGAGCTCAAGATCATGCGTCACGAGCACCAACGTCGCTCCCCGCTCCCGATTGACCTCAAAGATCAGCTCGGTCATCGCCGCCGCCGTCTCTCCGTCGAGATTGCCGGTGGGTTCGTCACAAAAGAGGATCTTCGGTGAATTGATGAACGCGCGCGCCAGCGCCACCCGCTGCTGCTCGCCACCGGAAAGCTGCACCGGATAGTGTCCACGCCGCGCTCCCAGACCCACGCGCTCCAGCAGCGCAACCGCGGACTCCTCGGCACCGCGCAAGGTCGACGCCCCGCCGTCGCGCGCGGCCCGCAGCTCCAGCGGTACGAGGACATTCTCCAGCGCCGTGAGCGTCGGGATCAGCTGAAAGTTCTGGAAGACAAACCCCACGTGGTCGTTGCGCACCCGCGCCCGGTCATCCTCGGTCATCGCGCCGATCTCCTCGCCCGCCAGTTCCACGCGGCCCGATGAGGGGCGGTCGAGCCCGGCGCACAGGCCGAGCAACGTGGTCTTGCCGCTGCCGCTCGGGCCGACGATCGCGAGGCTGGCACCGGGTGCGAGCGAGAAGCTGACGTCGCGCAGCACCGTCAGCGCCCCCCCCAGGGAACCGTAGGTCTTGGTCAACCGCTCGACTTTCAGCATGGGATGAACCATTGTAAGCACCCGCGAAACAATCCGTGGGCCGGCCAAACCGCAACTCCATGACCCGCCTTTTCCTCCTTTTCCAACTCAGCCTCGGCTTCGTCGTCGGCAGCCTTGCGCCGCTGGCCCGTGCCAACGAAGCCGGGACGGACCCACGGCCCACCCTCGTGTTTTTCGGCGATAGCCTGACGGCCGGCTACGGATTGGAGAACCATGTCGCCGACGCCTTTCCCGGCCTCCTGCAGGCGAAGATCGACCGCGAGGGACTGGCCTACCGGGTGGTGAATGCCGGCTTGAGCGGCGACACGACGGCGGGAGGACTCCGGCGCATCGACTGGGTGCTGCGACAGCCGGTGGATGTCTTCGTGCTCGAACTGGGCGGCAACGACGGCCTCCGGGGGCTGCCGTTGGCGACGGCCCGCGCCAACCTGCAGGCGATCATGGAGCGCGTCCGCGCCCGCAATCCGCAGGTCCGCATCATCCTCGCCGGCATGCAACTGCCCACGAGCATGGGGACGTATGCGGAAGGCTTCGCACGGCTGTTCCCCGAATTGGCGGCAGCGAACGGGACGGGACTCATTCCCTTTCTGCTCGAAGGAGTGGGCGGCGTGCCGGAACTCAATCTGCCCGACGGCATCCACCCCACCGTCGAGGGCCACCGCCGCATTGCGGACACGGTGTGGCCCTACCTGCGCCCGTTCCTCGTGGCCCGGACCGCCAGCGGCAGTCCGCAGTTGCACCCCGGGCGCGGGACCGAAAGCGTGGGACCATGAAAGCCACCTTCACCGCGAAGGAATACGCCCGCCTCCTCGAGCTGGTCCACTACGGACTGCACGTGGTGCACGCGTACCACGGCCCGGAAAATCCCTCCAGCCCGCGCTACGACGAACTGGAGCAGAAGCTGCTCGCCCTCGCGACGCCCATGGGCTGCGGCGACCTCGTCGAGACGCTGCCCGACGAGAGGCTGCGGATCGCGGAAAAGGTGGTCCGCGACGAACGCGTGGAGAAAATCTTGTCGGAGCACACCAACGACACGTTCTGGCATGAACTCGTAGCCCGCCTCGCCGACCGCGATTGCTCATCGGAGCAGGCCCGGCGGCACCTCGCCGCCAGCACCCCCGGCGTCGAGCCGCCTCCCTCCATTGAGCAGCAGGTCGAGACCATCGAGGACGCCTACTGGGCGGAATTCCAGAAGCACGACCTCAACAACGTGATCGTGCTCCGCGCCGGCCACGGCTGAGGGGCCGCTCAGCCGCGACGACGCCGCGGCCCAAAACGGCGCCAGCTCAGGCGGTTTGGCTGCGTCCCGGCGCGCCGGCGAAGAGCTCGCGCACCACGCTCCATGCCCGGCGCAGGCCGGCGGGCTGGATACCGCCCTCGATCTGGAAGAGTTCGACGAGCGCCTCCTCATGCCCGCGGTACCGCGGCGGCAGGGTGAAGGTCGTCTCGTCGCCGTCGCGCACGGTCGAGAGGAACAAGCCTCGCCCGATCGCCGGCTGCGCCGGAGTGACCAAGATCGAGCGCTCGGGAAGCACCAGCCACGGACGGAAAGCAAAGCGCCAGCCTCCGTTTTCCGGCTCATTCAACCAGCGGCCGTAGGTCCGCACTGGCACGCCCTGCTCGCAGAGGTGCGGACCGGAGAAGACGCGGTTGGGGGCCCCAGCCTGCGGACGGAACCGCAGGCGGCGGAAGGTCAGGAACTCCCACGACAACACGGTGCCGAAGACCGTGAGCCGGAAGGACCAGCCGGCGACCAGCCACGAGACGATGATCACCGCGATCGAGAGCAAGGCCCCCAGCCACGGATTGAGTCCCGCCGTCAGGACGACCAAGCCCAGCAGCCCGGTCCGGGCCGCCTTCAGTACGGAGTCCACCGCGCCCCAGGGGCTGAGCAGGATGAGGACGTTGATGGCATGTGATGCCATCCAGACCACGGCAAACACCGCCACGGCCAACGGCAAGGTCAGCGCCGTGAGCAGCCACGAGAAGTCCATCGCCGCGAGCGGCAGCGTCGCCAGACCGGTCGGCACCGGCGCCGCGCCCGGCCCCTGCGCCACCAAGACCTTGGACAGGGTATCCATCGTGAACGGAAGGACCGCGCCGGCAGCGACCAACCCCGAGACCTTGTTCTCGACCGTCTCCAGGACATCCAGGGGCTTCTTGAAGCCCGGCGGCAGCGCAGCCGCGAGAGAGTCCTTCGCCGCGCATACGCCCACGATCAACATTGCCGGCAGCCAGAAAGCGACCTGCGCGAACCACGGCAGCGCCGTCCGCTGCTCAGGCGTGTCGGCCCGGAACCACAGA
>CAIOYO010000305.1 GCA_903862595.1 uncultured Opitutaceae bacterium
CCTGGTGGATGATGTAGCGGTCCTTGAACGTGCCCGGCTCGGACTCGTCGGCGTTGACGACGAGGTAGATCGGCTTGCCGCTCTTGCGGTCGACCAGGCCCCACTTCACGCCGCACGGGAAACCCGCGCCGCCGCGGCCGCGCAGGCCGGACTTCTTCACCTCGTCGATCAGCTCCTCCGGCTTGCGGGTGACCGCCTTGCGCAGGCTCTCGTAGCCACCGTGCCGCAGGTAGCAGGCGAGATCGTTGGTGTAGCCGGGCTCGTCGATGTGCTGGAAGATGATGCGACGTTGTGCGGGCGCGGGCATGGCGAAAGGAAAGGGCGAAGGAGGGACGGTACGAAGGGCGGGACGGGGCGGGCGGGGTGAGCGGAGCGACTCAGGAGCGCGCGGCGGCCTCGCGGCGAATCTGGGCGGACAGTTCCTGGGCGCGTGCGACGTCCACCTTCTCGTGCAGCGCATCGTCGATCATCACCACCGGGGCGGTGCCGCAACTCGCCAGGCACTCCACGAAATCGACCGTGACCTCGCCATCGGCGGAGACCTCGCCGCGACGGACGCCGAACTCGCGCTCGAAGGCCTCGCACGTGCGGTAGGCGCCGAGCAGCGCGCACGACAGCGTGCGGCAGACCTTGATGTGCCGCCGGCCGATCGGCTTCTGGCGGAACATCGGGTAGAACGTCACGACCTCGTAGACGTTGATCGGCTGCAGCTCGAGCCGCGCCGCGACCCATTCGATCGCCTCCTGCGGGATGTAGCCGACATCCTCTTGGATGAGATGCAGGAGCGGCAGCGTGGCGCTGCGCTTCGACGGGTAATGCGGGATCACCTCGTCGATGCGCGCCAGGGTTTCGGGCTTGAGATTCATCGAGCGAAAAGGGGCAGGTTCAGCGGTCGCACTCGCCCATCACGAAGTCGAGCGAGCCGAGGATCGAGACCACGTCCGACACCATCGTGCCGGCGCAGATCTTCGGGAGGATGGAGAGATTGCAGAAGGACGGGGCGCGGATCTTCAGACGCCACGGCACACCGCCGCCGCGCGAGACAACGTAGAAGCCGAGCGCACCCTTCGGGTTTTCCGCCTCGAAGTAGACCTCGCCGGCCGGCATCTGCGGGCCCTCGGTCACGAGCATGAAGTTCTGGATCAGCTCCTCCATCGAGGTCAGCACCTTGTCCTTCGCCGGACTCACGATCCGGCGCGCATCGGTCGCCTGCCACGGACCCTTGGGGAAGTTCGCGAGGACCTGCTTCACGATGCGGACCGACTGCTTCATCTCCTCGCCGCGGACGAGGTAGCGGTCGTAGCAATCGCCCTTCGTGCCGACCGGCACATCGAACTGGTAGCGCTCGTAGCCCGAGTACGGACGATCCTTGCGGAGGTCGAGGCCCACACCCGAGCCGCGCAGGTTCGGACCGGTGAGACCGTAGGCGATCGCGTCCTCGCGGGAGATGACGCCGACGCCGACGGTGCGGTCCATGAAGATCTTGTTCCGGGTGAGGAGCGCGAGGATCTCGTCGAGGATCGGCAGGAACTGGTCGCAGAACGCATTGACGCGGTCCGTCCAGCCCTCGGGCACATCACGCGCCACGCCACCGATGCGGGTGTAGCTCGTGGTGAAGCGCGCACCGGTCAGCTCCTCGAAGAGCTTATAGAGCTTTTCGCGCTCGGTGAACGAATAGAGGAACACCGACCACGCGCCGACATCGATGCCGTAGGCGCCGAGGCCGAGCAGGTGCGAGGAAATGCGGGCGAGTTCGCAGGAGACGACGCGGATGGCCTGGCAGCGCTCGGGTACCTCGAGCTTCGCGAGGCGCTCCACCGCGATGGCGTAGGCGACGTTGTTGGCGAGCGGAGCGAGGTAATCCAACCGGTCCGTGTAGGGCACGAACTGGTTGTAGGTCATGTTCTCGGCGATCTTCTCGTCGCCGCGGTGCAGGTAGCCGATGATCGGCTCGCACTTCGTCACGACCTCGCCATCGAGCTCCAGCTGCAGGCGCAGCACGCCGTGGGTCGAGGGATGCGACGGTCCCATCGAGAGTGACATCTTCTCGGTCTGGAACTCCGGCGCAGCCGCCGCGGTCTTCGCGCCGGCATCGGGAAAGGCAAATTCGGTGGCCATCGAAAGGAGGGGTCGGGTCGTTGCGGCGCGGCTTACTCGGGCTTCACGTTGCGCTCGTTCCAGCTCTCGTCCTTGGCCCGCGGCTCGGCCTCCGTCAGGTTCATCTCACCGGACGAGGCGACGAAGGGACCGCCCGCCATCGGCGCCGGCAGGACCTTGGTGCCCGTCTCCGCGGCGACCTCAAGATCGGGGAGCTGAGTCTCGACACCCGCGAGCGGGAACTCTTTCCGCAGCGGATGGTGCGGGTAACCGTCCCACATCAGGATACGCCGCAGGTCCGGATGGCCCTCGAAGCGGATGCCGAACATGTCGAACGCCTCGCGCTCGTGCCAATCGGCCGCCGGCCACAGGGCGGTCACGCTCGGCACCACCGGAGCCGCGCCACCGCGGCAGTCCGTCGCCACGCGCACGTACGTCGAGGTGGCGGTCGAGAAAAGATGGTAGACCACCGTGAAGCGATCGGCGACGCCCTCGCCCTGATCGATGGCGGTCAGGTCGACGAGAAAATCGTAGCCGGCGCGGTCGCGCAGCTGGCGGAGCGCCTCGACCACGGCCTCGGCCGGGACATTGATCGCCGGGTGATCCAGCGACGCGCGATCGGTCGCCTGAGGAATGAGCTCTTTGATCGCGGCAAGGGGATCGACGGAGGCGGACATCACGAAGGGTTCAGAAGGTCGGGTCGGGCGGGACGGTGGCGGGAGAGCGAAGCCGCAGGATCAGGCGGTGAGCAGCGTGCGGGCCGAGGTCTCGCGGCCCATCTTGGCCTGCAGCTTGATCAAGGCGTCGAGGAGCGCCTCGGGCCGCGGCGGGCAACCGCTGATGTAAACGTCGACCGGCACGATGCGATCCACGCCCTGCAGCGTGGCGTAGCTGCGGTACATGCCGCCGGAGCTTGCACACGCACCCATGGCGATGACCCACTTGGGCGACGCCATCTGGTCGTAGATGCGGCGCAGATGCGGCGCCATCTTGTACGTCACGGTGCCGGCGACGATCATGCAATCGGCCTGGCGCGGGGAGAAACGGAAGACCTCGGCGCCGAAACGCGCGATGTCGAAGCGGCTCGAAGCGGTCGCCATCAGTTCGATGGCGCAGCAAGCCAGCCCCATGGGCATCGGCCAGACGGAGTTGGCCCGGATCCAATTGATCACGGCATCCGCCCGGGTGACGATGACGTCACCCTCGATCTTGGTGTTGTAGGCGAGCTCGTTGTTTGACGTGACCATGGTGATGGCGGTGGCGGAAAAGGCGTGCGGACGATGAAGGAAAAAACCCCTGCAGGGTTACCTCCCGGGTAGCCCCGTGCAAGTGGCTTTTTTCCGAATCACGCGACCCTCCCGTTCAGTCGGCAAAACGTAACCCGCGAATCCTTCGAATCTTGGCGTGCGAGTCACGGTAAATCCGGGATTTCACGGGACTTTACCGGCCTCCCGACCGCCCCCCTGCCCCGTGGAAGCCTTTACGGAGCGGGCATTGTGTGCTCTATTTCCGGCGTCGTGAACCCCGCCAGCCGCCTTGCGTGCCTGCTCAGCCTTGCCGCCGGCCTCCTTGCCGGCTGCTCGAGCCCGCAATTCAGCCGGATCGAGAACAGCCGCGAAGCCTACGAATCTTGGCCGCTGGAAATGCGGCAGGCCGTCTTGGACGGCCGGATCGAGCCCGGCATGACCCCTGAGATGGTCGAGGTGGCGTGGGGTAAGCCCGACGAAGTCATCGCGCGTCGCAACGGCCCGCACGAGGACGAAATCTGGATCTACCGCAAGACCTCCGGAGGAGATTATGTCTATCCTACGACCCCGATGGGAGGTTACCCAGGCGTTTACCCGGGCGGCTACCCAGTCGGCGTCGGCGGCGGCGGCCGCTCCACGGGTATCAGTGTGGGCGTAGGGACGGGCGGCGCGACGGGGGTGAGCGTGGGGACCGGCGGCATTGGAGTCGGCACCGGTGGAGTCGGCATGGGCGGAGTAATGGCCGGTGGCCCGATCATGGTCCGGCCGCCCGTGACGACTGAGCGCGAAGTGGTGATCCGGGACGGCGTCGTGATCCGCGCCGATCAAGCGGACGACGAAGAAGCGCCCGAAAACCCCTGACCCGCACCGGTCGGTGAGCGCTGCCTAGGCGCGGGCCGGCACGTCCGCTTCAAGCGCCACCCGGTAGGGTCCGCTTCCGGGGGATGCGACGGACCGAGCGGCTACTCCGCCGGAGGAGGACGGGACTCGACCGGTCGGTGGAACCGACTTCGGGATCGATTGAAGCAGGTGAGCCACGATGACCGGGAAGAGATCCATGCCCTCGAGGGGTGGGAAGTAGTGAGCTCCATCGGTCTCCTCACCGACTCCGATCTTCGCCACGACCAACGACGGCGTCAGTCGCCGCAACTGATCAATCAATTCCTCAACGTCGAAGGGGGCGCTCCGCCCGGCAAGCATCGCGACGGATGGTCGCCGCGGGGACAGGACCGATTGCGCCAGCGCCTGCAACCCATCCGCGGCGATCCGCGCATCGACACCCAGCGCCGCCAACTGAGCCTCCGCGGCGTGCCGGAGCTGTGGATCGGCCGAGACAAAAAGAACGACCGGCGACCGATCTCGACCCTCGCCCACGGCCAACGGCGACGCTGACGCACCCGCGAGGGAAAACAGCAACGGGCCGCCCGGCTCCACCGCGAGGGAAAACTCCTCGACGCCGACGCCGAGCGCATGGGCGGCCTCGATCGAACTCCCGCTCACGCGCAAAGCCCGCTCCAGGTGCTCGCGCTGCGCCTCGCCAAGTGCCTCCGCCAAGGTGGCCAGCCGCGCACGGTGAAAGCGTTCGGGCAGGTTCGCCAAGGTGACCCGGGGGGACCGCATCTGCGTCAATGTCCACACCGCCACCCCCCGCAACTCGGCCAGATTATCCTTCCACGGATGCGCCTTCAACGCGGTCAACGCCACCGGCTCGATCGTCACGTCCGTCCCGCCAAAGGGATACCCGGGCGCGAGGCGCAAGGCGTCGATGAACAGCGCGTCCAAGTGTTCGCTGAGGTCCGCCAAGGGTGGAATCGGTACCGTGAGGCTCGACAGGCGGAAATACAGCGCTTCGTCCAACCGCCCCTCCTCCAGCAGCACATCCGGATCCCGCCGCACGGTCACGATCAACCGCGTGGGGGGCAGCCGGCGCGACGACGCCAGCAACTGCACCTGCTCCACCACGGGCACTGCTTCCAAGTTTTGCACCACCCACGTGCCCCCGCGGGCGAGGTCGTCGGAGTCAATCAGCCCCCGCACGGCGTCGGGAGTCTCGACCGCATCCACGATCTTCCACACGGCGTTGGGCTGTGGCGAACCCGCCCTCCAAAGATCGAAGAAATCCGGCGTGAGGACACCGCGTGGCGCAACCAGCAGCGCGTACCCGGGGTGCGCGATCGCGCGGGTCAGACTCGCTCGGGTGGTCACATAACCCTGACCCGGGAACAAGGGCGCGAGGCGTTCGTTCAGCGGCGAAATCGTCGCGGCCGGCGTCCGGACATCCGCCGCGACGGCTGAGCGCGCCACCGTCGCCTGCATGGCCAGCGCCTCCTCCGCGCGGGCGAGAACGCGCCGCACCTCTTCGATGCGGAAAGGCTTGTGCACCACGTCGAACGGTTTGTGCGGCTGCTGCTCGATGCGGACGTGCAGATCGGAACACGCCGAGGCCAGCACCACCAGGATACGCGGGAACTCCACCCGCGCCCCC
>CAIOYO010000306.1 GCA_903862595.1 uncultured Opitutaceae bacterium
GACGATGAACTCGCGCGCGGCGGCGTAGTCGAAGGCACCCACGGCGAGGCCGCTGGCCATGGCCTCGGTGACCACGTTGCCGAACGTCTCCGTGTGGCTCGCGTGCAGGTACACATCGCCCGACGCATAGTGGCGGGCGAGGTTCACGCCCGTGTAGAAGCCGGTGAACACGGCATCCGGCCGCATCCGCTGGTACGTGGAGAGCAGCGGCCCGTCGCCGACGAGCACCAGCAACGCGCGCGGCTGGACCGCCTTGAGCGCGTCGAAGGCGCGGAAGAGCAGCGGGTAGTTCTTTTCGGCGGCGATCCGTCCGACGTGGATCACGACCACGTCGTCCGGCTTCGCGCCCCAGGCGGCGCGCAGCTCCGGGTCGCGGCGGGCGGGGGAGAAGAGGGACGTGTCGACCCCGCGGGACAGGAGGCGGAGATTTTCGTAGCCCTCGGCCTGGAGCGTCTGCTGCAGGTGGCGGGTCGGCACGAAGGTGCGCCGCGTGCGGTTATGCACCCGGCGCAGCCACGACGCGATTACCGGCTGCAGCCAACCCACGCGGTAGTCGCGGGTGTATTGGTCGAAGTGCGTGTGGAAACTCGACGTCACGGGAATGCCGAGCTCGAGGGCGGCGCCGATGGCCGACGCACCGAGCGGGCCCTCGGTGGCGACATGCACAAGGTCGGGTCGTCGTTCACGCCAGAGCCGCCGCAGCCTCCCTCCGGCCGGCAGGCCGATGCGCAGCTGCGGGTAACCCGGCATCGGGATGCCCGGCAGCCGGACCTGCTCGCCGGCGAGCCGGCGGGTCACCGAGTAGCGTGGCGACTCGTGCCGCTGCCGCGGACGGATCACCGTCACGCGGTGACCCCGCAGGGAAAGGCCGTCGACCAGCCGTCCCAGCGTCATGGCGACCCCATTGATTTCCGGCGCGTACGTTTCGGTGACGAGGGCGAGGTGCAAGGAGTTTGCCCGCAGGCGGTGATCAGGGTGGCGGCGCAGGGTGAAGGACGGATGGCGGGGGAGTGACGATCCGGCGAAAACCGAATGCGGAAGCGGTCGGAAACTGCGACTTCCCGCTTGCCGCTGGCGGGAGGGGAGCCAACCCTCCGGACACTCACGTCCATGCCCAAGCGTACCGACCTCAAGTCCATTCTCATCATCGGCGCCGGTCCCATCGTGATCGGACAGGCCTGCGAGTTCGACTACTCCGGCACGCAGGCGTGCAAGGCCCTGAAGGAAGAGGGTTACCGCGTGATCCTGGTGAACTCGAATCCGGCGACGATCATGACGGATCCGGAGTTCGCGGACGTCACGTACATCGAGCCGCTCACGATCGAGTTCCTGGAGAAGATCATCGCGGCCGAGCGTCCCTCGGCGCTCCTGCCTACGCTGGGTGGCCAGACTGCGCTGAATCTCTCGATGGACCTCTTCAAGAAGGGCATCCTCGAGAAGTACGGCGTCGAGATGATCGGCGCGAAGCCGGATGCGATCTCCAAGGGTGAGGATCGCGAGCTGTTCAAGCAGGCGATGATCAAGATCGGTCTGGACGTGGCGCGTTCGCGCACCGTGAAGACCATGGACGAGGCTCGCGCGGCGGCGGAGATGCTCGGTGCCTTCCCGCTCATCATTCGTCCCTCCTTCACGCTTGGCGGCTCCGGTGGCGGCATCGCGTACAACCGCGAGGAATTCGAGCGCATCTGCGCGAACGGCCTCGACCTCTCCCCCGTGCACGAGGTCCTCGTCGAGGAGTGCCTCCTCGGCTGGAAGGAGTACGAGATGGAGGTGATGCGCGACCACAAGGACCAGTGTGTCGTGATCTGCTCGATCGAGAATTTCGACCCGATGGGCGTGCACACCGGTGACTCGATCACGGTGGCGCCCTCGATGACGCTGACCGATAAGGAGTACCAGGTCATGCGCGACGCCTCGTTCGCGGTGATCCGCGAGATCGGCGTCGAGACCGGCGGCTCCAACATCCAGTTCTCAGTCGATCCCCAGACCGGCCGCATGGTCGTGATCGAGATGAACCCGCGCGTCTCCCGCTCGTCGGCGCTCGCGTCGAAGGCGACCGGTTTCCCGATCGCGAAGATCGCGGCGAAGCTGGCGGTCGGTTACTCGCTCGATGAGCTTCGCAACGACATCACGCGCCTGACGCCGGCCTCGTTCGAGCCGACGATTGATTACGTGGTGACGAAGATCCCGCGTTTCACCTTTGAGAAGTTCCCGGATGCGGATCCCACGCTGACCTCGGCGATGAAGTCGGTGGGTGAGGCGATGGCGATCGGCCGCACCTTCAAGGAATCGGTGCAGAAGGCGCTGCGGTCCCTCGAAGTCGGCGCCCGCGGTTTCGGCGGCGGCGGCAAGTGGGGTGGTGATGAACTGCCCGAGCGTTCGGTGATCGTGGCGAAGCTCGCGACGCCCAACTCGGAGCGCATTTTCTTCCTGCGTTACGCCTTCCTCGCCGGCTTCACGGTCGACGAGATCTTCGAGCTGACCAAGATCGATCCGTGGTTCCTGCACCAGCTGCGGGAAATCTACGAGATGGAGCAGGACCTGAAGCGCCACCGCCTGCCCTCGGCTCCGGCGGATGCGCGGCCGGTGGCGACGCCGGAACTGCTCCGGAGGGCGAAGCAGTTCGGCTTCTCCGACGTGCAGCTCGCGCATCTCCTGAAGGCCGACTTCGCGACGATGCGGGACGAGCGCAAGCGCCTCGGCATCCAGACCACGTACCGCCTCGTCGACACCTGCGCGGCCGAGTTCGAGGCGTTCACGCCGTATTACTATTCCAGCTACGGCGACGAGAATGAGGTCATGCCGGGCGGCAAGAAGCGCAAGATCATGATCCTCGGCGGCGGCCCGAACCGCATCGGCCAAGGCATCGAGTTCGACTACTGCTGCGTGCACGCGAGCTTCGCGCTCCGCGAGATCGGCTTCGAGACGGTGATGGTGAACTCGAACCCGGAGACGGTTTCGACCGATTACGACACCTCGGA
>CAIOYO010000307.1 GCA_903862595.1 uncultured Opitutaceae bacterium
GGGCTGGACGCAGGGCAGGGCTCCAGGGAAACAGTCCAATAAGGCCCGGCACGGGTTGAAGGAGGACATGTGCAACAAAATGAACTGACACAAAAGCTGACCCGGCTTAAGCTCCCGCGGAGTCCACACCAAGGAAGCCGCCGGCAAGGCGTCCGTCTGCCGAATTTCGCCCCGCTGGACCTTCACGCCCGGCACCGGCAGCGGCTCGGTGATGACTTCGGTCCGCTCATAGCGAAGGCCACCAATCGCACGCCACTGCGGGCTCCACTGATAGTCGCCCATGAGGTAGCCCGCCGTGAACGCCTGGTCCCCGTTGTAGTTCAGATTGGCCGGAATTTCCCGCATCACAGTGCCGAAGGAGACGCTGTTCGGCGTGCGGGCGGTAATGCCCACTGGGTTCGGGTACGCCTCGATCGCGGCGCGCGTCCGGGTGTTGGCTCCCTCGATCGAGAAGGCACGCTCCCGGTTAGTGCGGTCACCTTCGGTGTGCGCGAGCCCGGTCTTGAGGGTGAAACTGCGTCCTCCCTGGAGCGCGAACGGGCGGGTGAAATCCACCGCGAGGTCGCGCGACTCCTCTTCGAGTTCGCGGAAGTACCGGCTGTTGGTAATGCCGGATGGATCGAACTCCTGCAGCGTGAAGCTCCACTTGAACTCGAAATTCCGGTAATCGGGCTGGTCCTGCGTGCTCCGACTCAGCGCGGCACGCCACTCCAGCGTGGAGTCATTCCACGACTCGAGGTTGGTCTTGCCGGAAAGCTGGAACGAGGTGACACCGCGTTCGGTGTAAAGAAGGTCATAGTTCTCCCGGAACTCACCGCCGGAGTCGGAGCGGACCGCTTCGCCCACGCCGCGTTGCACCCGGTCCTCCGCCGACTGGTTGTGAAAGAAAGTGGCGACGAACTCGTGGTTGTAGCGCGGTCGCCAAGAGAGCTGCAGGTAGGATCCCCAGTCCACGTTCTCGGAGCTTTGCGTGACGCCGAACGCGGGTTTACCACCGGGAACATTCGGGAAGCGTCGGTAGGCTTCGGCAAAGTTGTAGGCCGATACGTCGGTGGTGAAGACGCGGCTGATGTCCACGAAGCTCGGACTCGCCGGATTCACGCTGCCCTGCGCGTAGCGACCGGCGATGCCGCCCGTGTAATGCTGCGTCGATCGGTCATACGAGAGGCTCGCCACGTAGCCGACCGTCTGGCCGCTCTCGAGCGAGATGCTATCGCCGACCGCCACCCCGAAACCAGAGTCAGGCCGGGCCTTCCGACTCCGCGGAAAAAACGTGGCGTTGTGAAATCCCTTTGAGATGGCATCCAACTGCTCCGCCGGGCCGAAGTTGCCGACCCGGGCCGCCAGTTGCGCCGTGGTCGTGGTCAACGACGGCGGCATCGGGTTCGGGACCGCCGCCGAAAGGCCGCGCGTTCCGTCGTCACGTCCCTGCCAGTCCTTGCCGCCCCCGGGCACACCGAGGATCTCCTCCCCAGTCACGGCGGTGTTGGAGGCCGTCTTCGCGGAAACGGTGAAGAAGAACTGTTCCGGAAAGGACTTGGTCTTGATGTTCACGCTGCCACCGGAGAAGGCACCGGGCTGGTCGGGCGTGAAGGACTTGAGCGTCGTGATGCTGTCGATCACGTCGCTCGGAAATTGATCCATCTGCACGGCACGCTTGTCCGGATCGGCGCTCGGGACCGAGGTCCCGTTCATCTGCGTGTTCGTGTAGCGATCGCCGAGACCGCGGATCACCACGTACTTTCCGTCGACCACCGACGTTCCGGGCGTCTTCCCCAGAGCCTCCGCCGCATTACTGACCGCCAACCGCCCGATCTCGTCGGAGGCAATCGCATCGCTCACCGCCACCGCCTTCTGTCGGGCCAACAGCAGACCAAGCCCGGACTGCTGCACAACGGCCGCCGCGACAGAGAAGGCTTCCATCGTGACCACCTGCTCGGCCACCGGCTGCAGCGGTGCATCCAAGCGTGTCGTCTCACCCGCCGCCACCTCGACCCCGGTAAACTGCGCCATCTGGTAACCGTCGCGCGCCACCGTGACGTCCCTCGATCCGGCGGGAACGTCCTCGATCACGAACGAGCCATCGAGGGCGGTCGTTGCGCTGACCCCAGCGGCAACCACCGTCACCGTCGCACTGGGAACGCTCATGCCGGTCGCCGCGTTGAGAATCTTGCCGGCGACCCGGCCAGTGGCCGGCGTTCCCTGAGCCAAGATCTCCGACATCCCCGCAAGGAGAACGGCGAGAAGTGAAAGCGAATTCCGAACGATTCGGGACCAGCGCTGCGACATGCGGCGGAGTTCGGCGTCCGTCAAAGGCGCAGACAAACCGATTTCCGCCCCTTCGCGAACACGTTACGCGGCCGCCACCGCGTCGACACAAACGTTACGATCCGGCAACGAACTCCGCTGGCTGCTCCGTTGTTTCCGCCGCCGCGCTGGTCAACTGCGTCAGCTCGCGCAACGAGCTGAAGTGCTGGCTCAGGTCAAAATCACCGCCCAGACCGCCGACCAGTTTATCGAAGAGATCCTTCTTCGAGGCCTTGAGCGCTTCAATTCGCTCCTCGATCGTCCCGGCCGTCACCATGCGGTATACGAACACTGTACTCTTTTGTCCGATACGGTGAACCCGATCCACCGCCTGCGCCTCGACCGCCGGGTTCCACCATGGGTCGAGCAGGAACACGTAGTCCGCCGCGTGCAGCGTGATCCCGGTGCCAGCCGCCTTGAGCGAAACGAGCATCACGGCGGCGCCCGGCGCGGTCTGGAACGCCTGAACGGGACGCAGTCGATCCAAGGTCATGCCGGTAAGTTCGTAGCGCGGCAGGTCTGGGAAGCTCTGCGCCAGCGCAGCCCGCACGCGGTCGAGCAGCATCACGAACTGCGAGAAGATGACCACCTTGTGCCCGCTGCCGACAATTTCGGCCAGCTTCTCAACCAGCAGGTTCAGCTTCCCGGAATCGGTCAGCGGAGCGTGCAGCCAAGGTAGCATATCGGGATCGCAGCACACCTGCCGTAACCGCGTGAGGAGCGCGAGGAAACCGAAACTCTTCTCCCGCATCGCCGCCCCGACGTCGTCGCCAAGCCGCTGCAAACCCTCCGTGCAGATGCGGGCATACTCCGTCCGCTGCACGTCAGTCATCGGACAAATCAACTCCATCTCCACCTTCGGCGGCAGCTCGGTGGCGACCTCCGTCTTGGTGCGGCGAAGGATGAACGGAGCGAGCTGCGCCCGCAGCCGCTCCAGCGTCCCCACCCGATCACCCGACAGCGCCGCCTCAAAGCCCGTACGCGAACCCAGCAAGCCGGGCAGGAGGAAGCGGAAGATGCTCCAGAGGTCGAGCTGCCGATTCTCGAGGGGCGTACCGGTCAGGACAATCCGATGCCGCGAGCGGATCGCGAAGCAGGTCTGAGTCACCTTCGCGTCTGGGTTCTTGATGAACTGACCCTCATCCAGGATCGCATAGCCAAACTCCGTCTTCTCGAGCAAGGAGCGGTGCTTGCGCAGCTGCGTGTAGCTGGCCAGCCAGATCAACGGATCCTTGCGCTGCGCGAAATCGTTGCCCGTCTTCAGGACGTCGACGGCAAGCTCCGGGAAAAACTTGGCGATCTCCTCCCGCCACACGGGCACCACGCTCGCGGGGCAAACGATCAAGTGAGGGCGCCCCGGAACCGCCCGCGATGCGAGCAGGGAAAGCACCTGCAGCGTCTTGCCCAGACCCATCTCGTCCGCTAGGAGACCATGGCAGCCCACGTCGCACAGGTGGCTCATCCACTCTACCCCGCGTCGCTGATAGGGACGCAGCCACGAGGGCAAAGGTGGGGCCTCGCAGGTGGCGGACAAGACGCGCTGACGCCAAGCTTCCAGCTCGGGAGAGAGCGTGAGCTTCAGCTTTGAGTCGTTGAACAACGAAAAGATCAGGTACGGGGAGAGCGTGCCGTCCGCGTGCGTCTCGGCCACGTTCCGCTGCCATGCAGCCACCGATGCCAGCTTGTCGATGGGCAGGGTCACGATCCCGAGGCTCGGCAGGATCATCGGGTTCGTGCCGCTGCGCGTCACCAGCGCCACCTCCTCGTCGGTCAGCAGTCGCTCTCCCGCCCGGAAGATCCATCGCAGGTCCAGCGAGCCCGCCGCACTGCCCCGCCCACCGCGCCGATCCGCCACCGCCTCGATCTCAATCGAGAGCGGTCCGCGCAACAGTCGCTCCGACGCTTCATCAAGCTCGATCGCAAAGAGTCGCTTCCATGCCGGGAGCGTCACCTTGAGGAAATTGGGAATCTCCACGACCGAGGATAGGGTGTAGCTACCTACATCGGTGTGATACACGAAGTGCGCCTTGCGCGCATAGGCCGCGAGTCCGATCAGCTTGGCGCGTTCACCCGACGAGACATGGGGAACGCCGGGCGCATGAGCCGCCGCGCCATGCGCCGGCGATCGCGATCCGTCCGCATTTTTCCAATACGCATGAAAGATCAGCCCCTCTACCCGGGTCACGAAGGCCAGCACCAATGATCTCGCCGCACCGGGAGCAACCGACGCCGTTCCTGACGGCCGACCGGGGGCTGGCTTCGCCATCGAGATGGGCCGCGGGTCGCGCGCCGGAAAACCGGTTCGCACCCCTGCCGACGCCCGCTCCACCGCCGGCCCTCCGGCCGCACCCGACGGGCTCTCGTCCGGGAGCGGCGAAATCTCGTCCGCAACCAACTCCTCGATTTCATGGAGGCCAGCAACCGCCAGCGCGCGCGACGCTTCCGCATCCGTGGTCGATGAACGCACCCGCAGTCCAGACGCATCCCACTCAATCACCACGTACTCGTCGCGCTTCTCCACGCGACGATGGACGATCGCGTCGTGATCCGTGAGCTCCAACTCCCGCACCTCACCCTCGCGATAAATCTTCGCCCCTTCATCAAGCTGCCGCTCGGTGAAGGACTCCTCCCACTCGCCGGATAGCTTATCAAACCAGAACTCTACGGACCGAGGGGTATAGACACGTTTTGGACCGTGGGTCTGCATCAGCCAAAGTGTCGGTTCTAGGATGCTCCCCGCATCCGGCAAACCTAATCTGCCAGACCACCCGTCATCCCAAGTCGGCCCGGAGCGCCGACACGGTGCGTTGGAGGGCACCTTGATTGACACGATGCCATTTGCTTGCAGCGGAGCCGGCATTAGAGCGAAGACCCGCATCCCGGAGCCAAGACTCAATCGCGCGTTCCAACTCGGCACGATCGACCACGGTCCGCGCAGCACCAGCAGCGACGAGCTCCCGCGA
>CAIOYO010000308.1 GCA_903862595.1 uncultured Opitutaceae bacterium
CGCAGGACGTAATTGATCACCCCGCCGACGGCGTCGGAGCCGTAGATGGACGACGCGCCATCGCGCAGCACCTCGATCCGCTCGATTCCGCGCGTCGGCAGCTGATTCACGTTCACCGCCTGAGAGAGCCCGGCGGTCATCGGATTCACGGCCATGCGGCGGCCGTTCACGAGGATGAGCGTGGCGGTGGCGCCCATGTTGCGCAGGTTGATGTTGGCGTTGTCGCCGCGCGCGCCGGACGAGCCGAGGCGCGTTTCATTTTCCGGCAGGTTCACGACCGAAGGAAGCGAGGTTAGCAGGTCCGCTGGCAGCACGGCGCCGCGGGCGGTGATGGCGTCTTGGTCCACGATCGAGACCGGGACGACCTTCTCGAGGTCGAGCCGCTCGATGTTCGAGCCCGTCACGACGAAACGCTGGAGCGAGATGGCCTCGTCCTTCGTCGGAGCCGCCGCAGTGGCGGTGGTCGACGGATTCGTGCGTTGCGTGGGAGCCACTTGCGCGACCGCTGAAAGCAGCGGGGCGGCGAGCAAGGCGAGGGCGAGGGAGCCGGGGCCGACGAGGCGGCGGGGCAGGTCAGGAGTGCGCGGTGGCGCGGAGCGGTAGGTCATCGGAAGGAGGCCGAGGACCTTGCCTGGGTGATGTGACGCGCCCGGGGCGGGTGCGTCACGGTGCCGCAACAGCTGCGGCGGAATGTGCCGTTACCGTGTCAGCGCGCCGAAGCGAACGTCCGGAAGACCGAGCGACGCCAAACGCCGCGGGCGTCGTGTCCGGTCACCGCATCAGCGGGCGGGAGCGAGCGTCAGCAGTGCGTCGGGGCCGAGGGGCCAGCCGAGCGCGATCCAGAGGATGAGCAGGGCGAGCCAGACGACCAAGAACGCCGCTGAGTACGGGAGCATGGTGGCGATCATGGTGCCGATGCCGGCGGACGGCACGTGGCGTTGCGCGTAGCTGAGGGCGAGGGGGAACATGCCCATCAGCGGCGTGATGACGTTGGTGACGCTGTCGCCGACGCGGAAGGCGGCTTGGGTGAGTTCCGGGCTGTAACCCAGCAACATGAACATCGGCACGAAGATGGGTGCGAGCAGGGCCCACTTGGCGGAGGCGCTGGCGATCAGCAGGTTCACCGTGCCGGTGAAGAGCACGAGGGCGATCATGAGGAGGATCGGCTGATCTTGCAGACCGAGGCCGCGGATCAGTCCAGCGCCTTGGACCGCGATGATGGTGCCGAGGTTGGTCCAGTTGAAGAACGCGATGAACTGCGAGGCGAAGAACGCCATCACGAGGTACGACCCCATGGTCGCCATCGCCGTGTTCATGCCCTTGGCGACATCGTGGTCGCTGCGCACGGTGCCGGCGGCGACCCCGTAGGCGAGGCCGGAGACGAAGCCCGCGAGGAAGATGAACGCGGTCAGGCCGCGGATGAAGAAGCTCTGGAAGAAGTCGGCGGGATTGCCCGGATCGCGCAGGAAACCCTGCCCCGCGCCGCCCACGGGCAGGCAACCCCAGACCGTAATCGCTGCGAGCGCGAGTGAGGCCACCGTCGCCGCGATCAACCCGCGCCGCTCCGCCGCGCTCAGCGGCGTGAGGGCTTCGCGCGGGCTCGTGCCCTCGTAGCGGCCGAGGCGCGGCTCGACGATGCGGTCCGAGACCCACCAGCCCACGGCGGTGACGAGGAAGGTCGAAACGGCCATGAAGTAGTAGTTGGCGAATGCAGTGACGCGGATGCCGGGCTGGATGATCTGCGCTGCCACCTCGCTGATGCCGGAGAGCAGCACGTCGATGGTGCCGAGCAGCAAGTTGGCGGAGAATCCGCCGCTCACGCCGGCGTAGGCCGCGGCGAGGCCGGCGAGCGGGTGCCGGCCCACCGCGTGGAAGATACCCGCCGCGAGGGGCAGCAGGAGGACGTACCCGACATCGCCGCCGACATTCGACATCACGCCGGCGAACACGACCATCGGCGTGAGCAAGCGCGCCGGCGAGGAGAGGACGATGAGCCGCAGCACGGCGCCGATCAGCCCGGTGTACTCGGCGACGGCGATGCCGAGAAGGCACACGATCACGGTTCCGAGCGGGGGGAAGTTGATGAAATTTCCGATCACTCCCACCAAGATGCGGTGCAGGCCCTCGACGGAGAACAGACTCACCACCGCAACCGTCTTTCCGGTC
>CAIOYO010000309.1 GCA_903862595.1 uncultured Opitutaceae bacterium
GATGATGTGGAACGAGGAGTCGGCCCAGTCGCCGAGGACATTAGCAGCCTCGTCGACCAGTTGGGCCTCGGCGAGGCAGGTGCGGGCGACGCGGTGGAGTGAGGCGCGCGCAGCCTCGAGCGAGGGCCGCCGGAACAGCCAGCGTTCGAGCAGCGGCTCCACGGCGGCATAGACCCCCACCGCCCCCACGCCGACCACGCCGAACAGGAGCCAGGTGGGGAGGAGTGGCGTGCAGAGTGCGTGGATCGAGCTGCTTGAGATGCCCACGCAGATGGCGACTGCGAAGTACTTGAGCGCCCGGCGCAGAAAGAAACGCGCATCGAAGATCTTCTTGGAGCAAATTGCGTAGCAGACTCCCACAACCAGCGTTGCCGCGACCATTACGCCCGCATCTTTTGGAATCCACCGTGGAAATGCCTCTCTAAGAATCATGAGGCCAAAAATCGTAAACCCCGCGAGTGCTGATGGTACGAGAACAGAGACCAGCTCTTGCCGAGAGACATCTCCGAGGCGTCTCGAAATGAGATGAATGCGAACCAACAAGCCGAGGAAAAGTAGAGTGAATACCGAAGAGAAGATAAGAAAACCGACGCTACTTCCGCGTGGAGAGGCGGATACGACGGAGTCACTCCAGGGCAGGGCGCTCGCTAGAAGAGAGCTAATGATCAACAATCTTCCGGACACGTCTCTCGGGATAGCTCGCTTGTTCGCGATCGCCTCAGAAAGGGCGAGGAGGGTTGCGACCGACGCGGCCCCGATAGAGAGGCACAATCGAAAGTAATTCACCTCTCCGGGGAAGGCTGAGCTGATCACTCTCAGGGTCAGCCATAGTGAAAGCTGGATACACAGAGCAACGAACAGACGATTTGCCAGTCTCTTGGGATTAGATCGAATCGCCGAAAATCCGCAAAGGATTGCGATGCAAACTGATAAGACCGCCAAAGCACTCATTTGATCAATTCGACAAACGATTAAATGGAAGATTTTGATTCCCGGATAAAGCAATGCGCGTGCACAAGCAATTAAAATAGCAATAAAATGGATACGGTAAAACTGCTTCGATCAGTGGATGTGGCTCGTGGCGTATTTAAGTGTCTGATAATCAGTCGAAAAAGAATCAAGTGTACGATCTCTTGACTTTGAGAATCCGTGAAACGGATACTTTTCAGTCAGAAAACGCCTAAATCCCACAAAACGATAGCACCGATGGCGCTTCATGAACCCTTTGGCACTCGGCGCGAGTCCCAGCGCCGGAAACCCTTGGTCCTGATCGTGGATGACGAATACGGTCCCCGCGAGTCGATTGCCTTCAGCCTGTCGGCAGAGTTCGACACCAGGACCGCGGGTCGTGCAACCGATGCTCTTCGCCTTTTGGTAGAACAAAGGTTTGATTTGGTCCTGTTGGATATTCGCATGCCCGAGATGGACGGGATCAGAACTCTCGAGGAGATAAGGAAAATCGACGGAGAGATCTCAGTGATTCTGCTGACGGGGTATGGAACGCTTGCAACGGCCCAGCAGGCGATCGTGGGAGGCGCTAATCAGTACCTGCGCAAGCCGCCCGATATACAAGAGCTCATCCTTGCCGTCCGCCGCCATGTGGACGGCACCATGTCGCGAAGGCGACACAAGGAAATGACGACGCAAGCGCTCGAGTTAAACGCCGCTCTCAAGCGCGAGATAGCAGAGAAGGAACCGCACATTTGGCAGGCTCGGGCAGCTGCAGAACTTGTGCATGACCTCGCAAATCCACTCACGGTGTTGATCGGCTACGCCGCCGTTTTGGCGCAGGAAGCGAGTGCCCCTTTCGCTCCCGACGCTGAACGAATGGAAAAGATCCGTTCTAACGCTGCAACGGTACAGCGAGCTGCCGAGTACTGTCAGCACCTGGCAGAGAATTGGCGGAATACGTCCAAACAGGTAGCGAATGCCGAGAGAGTTGAGGTTGCAGCACTGGTCCGAGAGGTTCGCGATGTGATTTTCTTCGGGAGCGAAAGCGTCGTCGTTCCCGATGGTCCAAAGTGCTGGGTGCGAGGTTCGGCATTCGAACTGGCGCGTGTGTTCCAGAATCTCATCAAAAACGCGCTGGAGGCTCAGGCGAGCGAGGTGGCCGTTCTCATGAAGACCGAGTCTGGTCGAGTGTTGATTTCACTTAACGATGATGGCCACGGCATGGACCTAGATACGGCGAATCGAGCGCTTCGAGGAGGCTTCACCACCAAGACCTCGGGAACCGGCCTAGGTCTTTCGATCTGTCGCCATATCATCGGTGCGCACGGTGGTGAATTGGCGCTCAGGTCCGCGGTTGGGCGAGGCACGACCATGTCGATAGACCTTCCGTCTGTAACGTAGGCCACTCGGTTTGTTTCCAACTCCATCTGCAACGCGCAGCCATGAGACGTCGCCGAGTAAAGATAACGGGCATCGGAGCAGTGACTGCCGCCGGCATCGGTAGGAAGGAGTTTTGGCGAAGCTTAAACGAGCCAGTCAGTCATGTAAGACCCTTCGCCAAGGTTGCTCGTGAGTGGGGAAAGTTCTCAGCGGCCTGGATTGAGACCTCACTGATGCACGAGGGACTGGAGTTGACGCCAGCGTTACGCGCCTCTGCGCGACACACCCGAATGGCGGTACTCGCGGCGAAGCTTGCCTTCAATGATGCCAACATCGATGCCGGGTCATTGGCATCAAAGCGGGTCGGAGTGTTTTCTGGAACATCCCTGATGGATTTCGGCGCGATAACCACTGAGACGGAGTCCGTCGCGCAGAGGGGACTGAAGGGCGTTCACGCCCGGTTGGTCTTCAGTGCGAGTGTTGCGCACGTCGCAGCAACGGTCGCTGATTCCCTCGGTCTGCGAACCAGAAACATGACGTATCAGAGTTCATGCTGCTCTGGGCTCGATGCAATAGGTCACGCCACCCACGCGATCGCAAACGGTGAATGTGACCTGATTATTTGCGGCGGGACAGAGGCACCTCTCTTCAAGCACCCAATGATCGAATTCCGCGCAGTTGGTATGACAACAGCCTCAGATGAGCGAGCGTCTGAACAGTGTCGACCATTCGATCTTTGGCGCACGACAGGAGTGATTGGTGAGGGAGCGGCATTCTTGATTTTGGAGCCGGACGAGAGCCCGCGGGCTCCGATTGCAGAGATCGTCGGATACGGCTTTGCCAGTGACCCTCCTGAGAGTGTGTGTGGAGGTATGCCTCAGGCAATTAGATTGGCCTTGGGCGACGCCCAAGTCGAAGCTGAGGCGGTAGACGTGATTAGCGCTTGGGGACCGGGCCATAGGCTGATCGATGCGGCTGAGGCCCGGCAGCTTCGCGCGGTTTTCGGGGATCGAATCGCTAGCATTCCTACTTACTCGATAAAGGGTAGCGTCGGGAATCCTCTTGCCGCTGCAGGCCCGATGCAAGTAGCCGCATCGGCGATCGGACTTCTTGAGTCGCGCGTGCCGCCGACGGTAAACTTTAAGACGCGCGATCCGGATTGCGATCTATGCCTGAGTGGCACCTCACTGGCCTTAGCGCACCGTTTCGCGTTGATTAACACGCACGGAGTGAACGGGACGAACGCTGCGTTGGTCCTGAAAGCAGCGTCATGATAACTGCGCTTATTGCTGCGGCTCTCATCTTTGCTGTTGGGACCCTGATCCTTCGGGCGAATCCGAGCAGGCGGGTGAATCTTCTGGTCGCGACGTGTTCGTACCACGCGAGTGTGTGGCTACTCTTTTTCTTTCTGACCACCAGTGCTTCTGAGTCGGAAGGCCTTTATTGGCTGCGATGGACAACTGCAGTTGGGGCTCTCATGCCTTTGCATCTCTTGCTAGTAAAGGAAGAGCTCTCAGGTGAGAGTCGTCAGGGAAACCGCCTGCGTCTACTTCTGCCTTGGATCACGGTTACCCTGTTTGTCGCCAGTGTGCCGTTTTCAGATTGGTTCATACCAGCGCACTCCACGCCTTCGCAGCGCGTCTACGGCATCGGCTACTACGCATACATTTTGGGTGTCGTTTCGATGTACGTCTCGCTATTCATTAGTACTTGGCGACGTCTTGGGCGTGTCTCGGGAGTAGAGCGCCTTGAACTGCAAGTCTGGCTCTTCGGTGGGAGCATCACGGCCGTTGGCATCCTCTTGTCGATGGCGGCGAGTGCGATACTGCACGAACCGTCGCTCGTAAAGTTTCACCCTCTGATCGTCCTTCTGTTTTTTGCCGTTACGGCCGTTGCGATCACCAGCGCCCGTGTTTTTGACGCACGCCATCTTTTTCTCATCGGCCTCGTTCGGCTCCTTCTTGTGGTTTTGGTGGCCGGGGTCGGGTTTGGCGTTGATATGCTCTTCGTTCTTTTCGTCCCGAGCGCAGTAGCGTGGATCGCGACTGCAGCTGTCGCGTTGTGGTTTGCCGCCGAGTGCGAGAAGTTGATCAACAATGTGTTGTTGGTGTATCCTGAAGCTACAAACGCTCGCGCCAAAGCGTACGAAATTGCGACACGCGAAGTTCGCAGCGAGATACTTGAGGATGCATTTGTTCGGATTCTGAGGGGTTGGTCGCAAAGCGAAGCCGCTTTCCTCGCAATACGTTCAGACGACGGCATTCGAGTGGGCCAATCTTTTCCCGCTGTTGAAGAGTCGATCTTCAAGACCATGGCCGAGCTCCGGTGGGCTACACCAGAACGACTGCAGCGCGAGCGGGGCTCTGCCGAGCGAAGAAGTCTAGAGGAGTTCATTCGTACGCGTCGCCTCGGGCTCCTTGTGCTTCGTGAGGGCTTGTCCGTGGATGTACTCGTTGGAATCGGAGTGCGTGCGACTCGGCGACCGTTCACCTACCCAGAAGTGCAGCAGGTTCAGGAGATGGCCTCGATCATCCAGACCGCCTTAGCAAGAGGCTACATCTGGCGAAAAGCGCAGCGTGCAGAACAGCTCGCCACCGTCGGCCTTCTGGGCGCCAGCGTCGCGCATGAGATTCGGAACCCTCTCGTCAGCATCAAGACGTTCGTCCAGTTGTTCCCGACCCACTACCAGGACGAGAACTTCCGGAATCGGTTCTCCGGGCTCATCGTCAGCGAGGTCGCTCGCATCGAGCGTCTCACCGAGCAACTGCTCGATCTCGCCTCGCCTCGGAAATACCTCCTCAAGCCGACGTCACTCCATGAGGTCGTCCGCGCGTCGCGCGATCTCATCGTCAGCAAGGCCGAGGACAAGCGCGTCGAACTGCTCTCCGACCTCCTCGCTACCCCGGATGTCGTTCTCATCGACGGCAACGCCGCCAAGCAGGTGATCCTCAACCTTTGCTTCAACTCCATCCAGGCCCAGGAAAACCAGGAACGGCCACGCTGGATCCGCATCACCACCCGTAACGTGGCCCGTGGCGTCGAGCTCACCGTGGCCGACAATGGGCCTGGCATCTCCGCAGAAATACGCCCGCGTCTTTTCGAAGCGTTTCAGACGACAAAATCCTCGGGGTTTGGCCTCGGGCTCGCCATATGTAGCGACATCCTGTCCAGCCTGGGCTCGTCGATCCGCGTCGATCCCTTCGTCTCCGGTCAAGGAGCGACCTTCCGGGTCGTCTTCCCATGCCCGCCTCCTTCCTCCTAGCCACCGAAAACCCTTCCCTGCTGTCCGCCTGGTCCGCCCAGGTGCCCGCAGGCCGCCCGGTGCTGGGATTGTCCGAGCCGCTGCTCGGTCAACGGCTCCCTCCCGGATTGCCGGTCGTCATCGTCCTCGACGCAGTGTGCGCCGACAAGATCCCGACGAGCCTCGAGCAGTGTCCGCTGCTGCTCGTCGGCGAGCCGCACTCCCGGCCGTTCGAGGAACTGCGCCAGTCCGGCCGGGCCCAGCGACGTTTTTCCTACGAGGAGAGTCTGACCGAGTTGCGCGATCTTCTCCCGCTGGTGGAGGAATTGGCGGAACGGAACGCGGCCGTCGACTTGCTCATGGAGCGGTTGCGGCGCTCCGATCCGCCGCGCCAGGCTCCGAGCGCTTCCTCCTCCTCGTCGCGCAACAGCCCGTGGGGCGATACGCTGGAAATCTGGGACTTCCTCGAGGCGGCCGTCGAAAATCTGTCGTCCCGCGAACGGATCCTCAGCGAGTTCCGGCGGGCCGCCCGCTACCTGCTGCGCGCGTCCCACACGGTCTTCCTGCTCCGCGAGGAGGGCGGGTTCCGCGCTGACCGAGGTTCGTCGTTCTTCCCCGCCGAGGATCCGGGCGCGCGCTACCTGGCGCTGCATCCGCTGATCCTCGACGGCGTCGACTGGCCCGGTCCGCCGGATCCGGTGGCCGAGCTGTCCCTGCGCAATCGCATGGCCCTCTGGGGCGCCCGCTTGCTGGTGCCGCTGCACGACCACGGCCAGTTGCTCGGGCTGATCGCCTGCGGGGTCCGCGATGATGGTCAGCCGTTCGACGAGGCCGACAAGTCCCGCGCGGTGTTCGTCGGCCGCCTGCTCCGCCAGTTTCTCCGCAGCGGAGCGGAAATGGAGCGCCTCGCGTCCGTCGAGCAACGCAGTCAGGTGGTCGCGCAGCACCAGCCTCCGTCCTTGGTCCTCAGCCCCGGCGAGGAGCCGGCCCGGACCGTGCCCGTCGCCGTGCGTGCGCTGATCGGCCGGGTACGCCAGTCCCGCGACACCGCCCGCCTTTCCGCCTCCGCCGATCAGCCGCTCCGCGCGTCCGCTGGCTTCGTCGCCGAGAATGGCCTGACCTGGGCTTCGTGGGAGGACGCCAGCGAGGAGGTCTTCGAGCGCGAGCGGCAGGCTCGCGTGGACCGGCTCGACATGCTGCGCGAGCTCGCTCTCACGCTGAACCACGAGATCGGCAATTCCCTCGTTTCCCTCGCCGCCCTGCGCCATGCCGAAGAGCACCTGCCGGCGCCGATCCGTGAGGCCGTCCGCATCGATGTCACTCGCCTCGAAACGCTCAATCGGGAGCTGACATACCTCGCCGCGCTCAGCGAACCGCAGATCGAGGTGGTCGACCTCCGCGAACTCCTCCAAGAGGTGGGTTCCCGCTGCTCGGTCCGCATCGAAATCGGTCCGCAACCCGTCCCGCTCGCCATCGCCCGCCGGCTCGTCGACTTCGCCCTCGATTCCGTGATCCGCGCCGTGACCACAAATCGGGGCGAGCGCGGCACCAAGGACCTTTCGGTCCAGCTCCGCTCCGCGGGCTCCGGGGATGCCCTGACCGCGCTGGTCTCCATCAAGGGCGGAGCGCTCGAGTTGGAGGGAATCCTCCCGGCGCGCACCGCCGACAGTGTGCCCAACCAGGGCAACATGGGCGTCTTCATCGCCAAGGAGGTCATCCGCCTGCACGGCGGATCGATCCACGCCGGCCCAGGGATGGAGGGAACCGAAATCCTGATCTCCCTGCGCAAATGGTGACGCCCCCCGTGCTGCAGGCCTTCCTCACTTGGGCCGATCGTGAACGCTCCATCCGTGCCATCACGCTTTTCGGCACGCGGGCGCAGGGCCGGGCGGCCGCTGACTCTGACTTCGACCTGCAGGTGGTGACGAGCGAGCCTGGCCGGTTTGAGAACCGCGCTTGGATCGCTGGGATCCCGGGTTGGCGGGTGCGTGCCTATGCGGTGCGCGACGCCACCGGCGGGGCGCGCAAGGTCACATTACTCCTTGAGGGCGGGGAATTCGACTTGGTCATCGTGCCCGCGCGCCGCCTGCGTCTGGCTCGTCTGCTGGTCCGGTGCGGCCTGCATCGGGCTTCACGCCAGCTGGCCCGCGCCTTGGGGCCGCTCGCCGTCGTGATGCGTCCGGCGCATCAGGTCGTCCGGGGTGGCCCTGGCTGGGCTCGCTTCTACGACCGCGTCGTGCGGGAAGTGCCGGATCCGCGGCTCGATCGGGATGCCGTCCTCGCCCTCGC
>CAIOYO010000310.1 GCA_903862595.1 uncultured Opitutaceae bacterium
AGCGTTGGCGAGACGGTGTTGGATGTCGCGCCCACGCCGGGCGTGAACTCGGCGTACCTCAGCGATTACCTGCTGCCGCCGGATTCGCCGACGGTGCGGGCGTCGGCGTTGGTGATGTCGAATTTCATGGCCGACCTGTTCTACAGCGAGCTACGGACCAAGCAGCAGCTCGGTTATATCGTCGGTTCCGGCGCGGGTGGATCCGGACGGCAGCGGTACCTCTCGTTCACGGTCCAGTCCAGCGGCTATGCAGCCGACGATCTGCGTCGCCGTGCTGAGACCTTTATTGCCACCCTGCCCGCCCAACTGCAGGCGGCGACGGACGAACAGTGGGCGACCCTGATCGCGGGCGTGCGCGCCACGATGGAGGAGAAGCCCAAGGGCCTGCGGGAAAAGGCGGAGCAGTTCTTCTCGCAGGCCTTCGTGCAGGGTGAGGACTGGGAGCGTCGCCGGGAGTCGCTCGCCGCGTTGGATCAACTCACCCGCGACGACGTAGTGGCGCTCCTTGCCCGCAGCCTGGATCCGGCCACCGCGCGTCGCCGCACTATCCTTCTGACCACCACGGAACATCCGCCGACCGAGGCCCTGACGCCCACGTTCACGGATCGCGCGGGTTGGAAGCGGCAACGTGCGATCGAAGACTGAGTGAGGGCGCCCCGACGCGATCGTTCCCTGGTGGAACGATCGCGTGATCAGTTCAAGTAGATCGCCTCGTTGCTCTGGAAGAGCGCGTGAGCGAGACGAGCCCACGGGTCAAGCGGGCCGCGGCTCTCGACCATGAAGCTTGCAGCGCGGTTGGCCGCGCCGCGGGGATTGGAGCGCTCGCGAGCGGCGACCTTCGTGCGTGTGCCGGCGGCCGGACTGGACGAGAGCGCTGGCGCACGCTGCACGTAGTCGAGCGTGAGCGAGAGCTCCGCCGCCGTGGGCTCGCGCTGGAAGAGTGTTTGATAGAGATACGTTACCCGCGCCGAATCATCCGGAAGCGATTGAAACATCGCCCGGCGGGTCAACTCGCGTGCGGTTTCGATCACCAGCGCGCTGTTCATCAGGAACAGCGCCTGCTGCGGGACGGTGGTCAAGTAGCGTCGTCCCGACGGAACATCCGGATTAGGGTAGTCCCATTGCGTGAACAATTCCGGCGGGTTGCGGCGGTCGAGGAAGAGATAGAGGGCGCGTCGCCGATGCTGCACCTCTCCGTTAGGTAGGATGGAACGCCCACCGATTGTGGGGTCGAGCGTGCCCGAGATCGCGAGCAACGAGTCGTGCATCTGCTCGAAGGACAGCCGGCGCAGCGGAGCGCGCCAGAGCAGGCGGTTCTCCGGATCAGCCGCTACGCCGGCGGGATGGGATCCACCCGCCTGCTGGTAGGTGCTGCTCAGTAGGATGACGCGGTGAAGCTGCTTGATGGAGCCGCCCTGGGCCAGGAACTCCGTGGCCAGCCAATCGAGCAGCTCAGGATGGCTCGGTGCGCCGCCCATGCGCCCCAGGTCGTCAGGTGTATCTACGAAACCGCGACCAAAGTGTTGCTGCCAGAGGCGGTTGACCAGCACCCGGGCGGTCATCGGGTTGCGGGGATCAGCGATGGCTTCGGCTAACTCCAGCCGACCGGACCCACGGCGCCAGGTCGGACGCTGGGTGGGGTGGGGTGAAAGCGCGGCGAGGAAGCGCCGGGGCACCGTCTCGCCGGTGTTTCCGGCCTCACCGCGCAGGAGAATCGGGTAGTCGCGGCTTCGCGGCGCATCCGTCAAGGCGGGTGCGCGCGGGGGCGCGCCGGCATGGGTCAGTTCTAGCTGAGCGATTTCGCGCTGCAGGGTGCCCTCGCGACGGATCAGCTCGCGGCGGCGGTCCGGGGTAAGTTGGCGGCGGCGACGCAGCTCCGCGAATTCGGCCCGCAGTTCCTTGTCTTGCCGCGCGAGCGACTTCGCCTGCGCGAGGTAGTCCTCCAACTCGGGCGTCGTCGGCACGCGAGCCTGCAGCGCCGGCGCGGTCAACGGAGATGCCGGTTCCACGGTGTTAGCCAGTACCCCGTACAGGGAATAGTAGTCCGCTGTGGGGATCGGATCGAACTTGTGGTCGTGGCAGCGGGCGCAGGACACGGTGAGACCGAGGAAGGCCTTGGAGATGACATCGATGCGGTCATCGATGATGTCGTTGCGCCGTCCATCGTGCTGGTTGCCCAGCGTCAGAAATCCGAGCGCGGCCAGCCGTGAGTGATCGTCCGAGGGCACGCGTCCCTCGTCCTTCGCCGTTTTGGCATCCGACTCGATGAGGAGATCGGCGGCGATCTGCTCACGGATGAAGTCGGCGTAGGGACGGTCTTGATTGAACGCCTCGATCAGGTAATCGCGGTAAGTCCAAGCGTGGGGAAAGCGCGGATCATCGCGCCGCACGGGATCGCCCTTCGTGTCGGAGTAGCGCGCGAGGTCCATCCACAGCCGGGCCATGCGCTCGCCGTAGTGGGGAGACGCGAGGAGGCGATCCACCACTCGCGCGAAGGCATCGGGGCGACCATCGGAGACGAACGCGGCCACTTCATCGGCTGTCGGCGGCAGCCCGGTGAGGTCGAAGGTCACGCGGCGGAGCAGCGTGCGCGGGTCGGCCGGACCGCTCGGCGAAAGTCCGGAGGCCGCGAGTCGCTGCCGGATGAAGGCATCGATGGGCGAACGGACCCACGCGTCGTTCGTCGCGAGAACCGCGGGGCGTTGGAGCGTCTGGAACGCCCAGTGCGGAGCGTTCGGGGTGGCCGCTGCTTCGCTGTACGCACCAGCGCCGGCGGGCATGGGCGCGCCTTGGGCGATCCATGCGGTCAGGTCGGCGATGACCGTGTCCGGCAGCTTCGGGCCGTGGTCCGCCGGCGGCATCTGCAGGTCCGGATCGTCGTGGCGGACCGCCTGAATCAGTAGGCTCTTGGCCGGATCGCCCGGCACGATCGCCGGGCCCGACGAACCTCCCTGGAGCAGCCCGCTGCGGCTGTCGAGCACGAGGCCGCCGCGGATGCGTTCGGCGGAGTGACTGTGGCAGGCGTGACAGCTCTCGCGGAGGACGGGTTCGACGCGGGTCAGGAAGAAGGCGTCATCCACGGGCGTGGCCGTGGCGGTGGCCGCGCGGAGAGAGTCGGGTGCCAGCGCCGTGCTGAAGAGCAGTGCGCCGGTGGCGCAGAGGAGCGTTGACCATCGACCTGGGAAGGCCGACGTGGAGCGCGGTGGCGGAGTGCCGGAAGAGTCGGGAGAGCGGGGCTGCACGGCGCAGGGCAGAGCGGCGTTAGGCCAAGATGGGTCGCACGACGCGACCAGCGACATCGGTCAGCCGGAAATCGCGGCCATTGTGGCGGTACGTCAGGCGGCGATGATCGAAGCCGAGGCAGTGCAGGACGGTCGCGTGCAGGTCGTGGACATGGACCTTGTCGCTGACGGCGGCGGCGCCCAGTTCGTCGGTCGCGCCGTGCACCAGGCCGCCCTTGATACCGCCGCCGGCGAGCCAGAGTGAGAAGGCCTTGGCGTTGTGATCGCGGCCTGGGTTGTCGCCGCCGTTGCGGTCGCGGGTGGGCTTGCGCCCGAATTCGCCGCCCCAGATGACCAAGGTGGAATCGAGCAGGCCGCGGAGCTTGAGATCGGCAAGGAGGGCCGCGAGCGGTTGGTCGATCTCGCGGGCCTTCGCGGTGATGCGGTCCTCGAGATCTTGGTGGTGATCCCAGCCATCGTGCCAGACCTGCACGAAGCGCACGCCGCGTTCGACCAAGCGGCGGGCGAGCAGCATCTGCCGGCCCTGCGCGGTTTCTCCGTAGGCGGCGCGCGTGTCGGCGGCTTCGCGGGACAGATCGAAGGCATCGGTCGCCTCAGCCTGCATGCGGAAAGCGATCTCGTACGTCTCGAGCCTCGCCTCGAGCGCGTCCTCGCGGGCGAGGTTGGCGGCGTGCAGCTCGTTGAGGGAGTGGACGAGATCCAGCTGACGCCGCTGCTCCGCCTTGGAGGCGTAGCCGTTGCGGATGTTCTGGATCATCTGCTGCACGGTGGCCGCGGTCGTGTTGATGCTCGTGCCCTGGTAGAGGCCGGGCAGAAACGCCGCGCCGTAGGAATTCGCGCCGCCGACCGGCAGTCGGTTGCCGCGCAGCGAAATGAATCCCGGCAAGTTCTGGTTCTCCGTGCCCAGCCCGTAGACCGTCCACGAGCCGAGACTCGGTTTGGTGATGCGCAGCGAGCCGGTGTTCATGAACACCGTGGCGACATCGTGCGCCGGGATGTCGGTGTACATCGAGCGGATCACCGCCATGTCATCGACGTGGGCCGCGGTTTTGGCGAAGAGCTCGCTGACCTCGATGCCCGACTTTCCGTAACGTTGGAAGGTGAAGGGCGAGCCCATCGCCACGCCGCCGTCCTTGCCGATGGAGCGTCCGTCGAAGCGCGTCAGCGCGGGCTTCGGGTCCCAGGTGTCGAGGTGCGAGGGTGCGCCCTGCGCGAAGATCTGGATCACGGCCCGTGCCTTCCCCGGAAAGTGGGGAGCCCGCGGCGAGAGGGGATTGCGGGTGAGGCCGGGGGCTGCCTGGGCACCGGAATCGAGCAGCGTGGCGAGCCCCAGTGCGCCTAACCCCATCCCCGTCCGGCTCAGGAACTGGCGCCGCGTGAGAAATCGGTCCGCCCACGCCTGCGACACGCCGGTGCAGGGTCCGCCTGGCATCGCGAGGGGATCGGAGTTGGGCGGCGATTCGGGCATCACGACGAGAGCTGGCGGAAGAGACGCCCGAGATGGCCCCGAGGTTTCGCGTGTGGGGTGAGACGACGCGAAAGAGGGCGGCCGTGGTTTACTTCACCACCGGCCGCAGAACGAAGTTTCGGTAGGCGATGCCGCCGTGATCGCCCTGCAGGTAGATCGGGCCGGGGCGGAGCGGATCGGACCAGAGGGCGCCTCCCGTGCAGCCCGGCACGGGTTGGTTGTCGATGATCCGCTGGCCATTCAGGATCACGGTGATGTGACGATCGACGAGCGTGAGGTCGAGCGTCTGCCACTCGCCGGCCGGCTTTTCCGCGGAGACCGTGGGAGTGATGCGGCTGTAGACGGAACCCATGTAGTGGGAGTCGAGCGGCTTGCCGTACGAATCGAAGACCTGGATCTCGTAGATGCCGCGCAGGTAGACTCCGCTGTTGCCGCCGGGCGGTACGCGGACCTCGACGGTCAGGCGGAAGTCCTCGAATTCCCGATCGGTGCGCAGATTGGCGTAGCGGCGCTTCGGCTGTCCGGGGGCGGGCTCCTCGGTGACGTTGAGGAGCATGCCGTCGCGAAAGGTCCAGCCGTTCGCGGCGCCGGCCTCGAGGACCCGCCAACCGGTCAGATCGCGGCCATTGAGCAACGCGATCGGGTCGCCGAAGCGCACGCGGGACAAGTCGGGCCGCGGCGGCATGGCCGGGGTCCGGCGCCCGCTGAAGTCGGCGCGATCGAACCCGGAGCCGTCGATCCGCGGGGTGGTGCGGGTGAGGTGCAAGACGTCGCCCTTGGCCTGGGCGGTGATCACCTCGGTGAACTGCTGCTTGCGCAGCACCTTGCCGGAGGCGTCCTTGCGCTCGACCTCACGCAGTCGCGTGAGGGTGGCGGTGTCGCCTTGGATCACGACGCTCGAGAGCGGCACGACGCTGCCGCCGCCCCAGAGGATCGAGCCATCAATCCAACCCTGCTCTTGGTTCAGCTCGAGCCAACCGGCCGCGCCGTTCGGCAGCGTGAGCTCCCAGCGGTCGAGCAACGTGTTCTTGGGAGGCACGTTGTCGGCGGCGGCCGTGCGGGTCGAAACGAGGCAACCCAGGATCGCGAGCAGGGAGCCAACGATCCAGAAGCGAGGTTGGGGAAGGAACGGAGTGGGCATGATGGCAGGAAGAGAGGGATCGAGGGTCAGAGGAAGGCAGTGGTCAGTGAAGCGTGACGCTCAACGGGGCGAAAGGACTCCGCTATCTTCCCTAAGGAGCGAACGCGGAGGAGAGTGCGACGCTGCGGTGGGGACATGCAATCCAATCGAGCGCCCTCCCGCAGACGCAATCTTCTCGAAACCGCCGACCGGTGGGGCGCGTCACTTATCGGATGGAATTGCCGCCGATGACCTCAATCGAAGATTCGCCCGGCTTTCTCCGCCGCATCTGGGAGCGTCGTCGCGCGCCGCGTCCGAGGGTAGCCCGGTCGGCGGTGATGCTGAGCCTCATGATGGTGGTGATGTCCGGATGCGGCGCAGGGCTCGTGGGAGCGGAGGACGGCCGGCGGCCTGGTCCTCCGGAGACACTGGCCTACGGTGCGGAGCCCCTGCAGGCGCTGGACTTCTGGCGGGCGCGTGGGCTGGCCGGGGGCGCGCCGCTCATCATCTTTGTCCATGGCGGTGGCTGGCAGAACGGCGACAAGCGGGGGACGCAGCGCTCGCAGCAGGTGCCCCACTACCGGTCGACCGGTTATGCGTTCGCCTCGCTGAACTATCGCTTGGTCCCAGCGGTGAACGTTGAGACGCAGGCGCAGGATGTCGCCATGGCGTTGAAGTATCTGATCGACCGTGCCGCCTCGCTTGGTTTCGACCGGAAGCGTGTTGTGCTCATGGGCCACAGCGCCGGGGCGCACTTGGCGGCGCTGGTGGGTACCGACGGTCGATACTTGGAAAAGGTCGGGCTTGGAGTGGGCGACCTCGCGGGGATCGTGCTGCTGGACGGTGCTGGGTACGACGTCGCCGCGCAGCTCAAGGAGGCCGGGCCGCGGCTGCGACGCACCTACCGGGAGGCCTTCGGATCGGATCCGGCACGGCAGCGAGCGCTCTCGCCACTGTCGCATGCGCCGGCCCCGAACGGGCGATCCTTCCTGATCCTGCATGTCGAGCGCTCTGATTCTGCGCAGCAATCGCGCGCGCTGGGCGAAGCACTCCAGGCCGCCGGTACGCCTGCGGAAGTGCGAGGCCTGCCGGGTCGGGGATTGTCGGGGCACATGGAAATCAACGTCGCGCTGGGCGATCCCGCCTACCCGGGCACCGCCATCGTCGACCGCTGGTTGGGCACTTTATGGTGAGACTTCACGGTTACCTCCGCTGGTTGCTGATCATCATGGGCGCGGCGAGTGTGGCCCCGCTGGCCTCCGCCGCCGGCGTGGATGCGCGCGTCGAGTGGGTGACGCGCGCGGTCACGGCGCCGCGGGTCACGCAGCAGACGTTCCAGAGCACCGCGGTGGGCCGCCTCGTCAGCTACCACCTCTACGTCCCGGCGGCGTATGACACCGACGCTGCGCGCCGATTTCCGGTGGTCTATTGGCTGCACGGCTCCGGCGGTGGCTTGCCCGGCATCGAGCCGATGGCGCGGCAGGTCGACGAGGCGATCGCGGCCGGAAGGTTGCCGCCGTGTCTCGTCGTCTTCGTCAACGGCATGAACTTCGGAATGTATGTGGACTGGAAGGATGGATCGGTGCCGCTCGAGACGGTCATCGTCACGGAGCTGATCCCGCACCTCGACGCCGCCTATCGGACGATCGCCACGCGCGAGGGCCGGCTGATCGACGGCTTCAGCATGGGCGGCTATGGCGCGGCACGACTCGGATTCAAGTTTCCCGAGTTGTTCGGGGCGGTCTCGCTGATGGGAGCCGGACCGCTTCAACCGGACCTGCGGGCGGATGCGCCCCGAGCGAGCCAAGCCCGCGCCGAGGACCTTCTCGAGCGGGTCTACGGCGGAGATCCTGACCACTTTCGCCGCGTGAGCCCGCGGGAGATGGCGACGCGCAACGCGAAGCGCATCGCGGAGGGCACGCGGGTCCGCGTCGTGATCGGAACGGCTGATGAGACGTATGCGAATAACGCCGCGTTCCACGCCGATCTGCAGCGCCTGGGCATTCCCCACGAGTGGATCGTTCTCGAGGGCGTGAAGCACAATCCCATGCACACGCTGCGGGCGCTCGGCGATCGCCACTGGCAATTCTATCGCGCGGCGTTCGGGGCGTCGGGACCGTCGGGCCGGTGAGTTCCAGCGGGTCAATCACCGCCGCCGGGTCGCTTCGGGTGCAGCCCGCGACGACCGAACGGGCGCGGGGCCCACATCGGCCCTCGAGACGGGATTTCGCGGAACCCTCGGGCCCCTGTTGCCGTCGGAAACGTGCGACGCGCATGGCGTCTTGGCCCGATGTTGGTATCATTCCCCATGGCTCCCCCCCTGCCGACCCGCCAGGCGGGCTTGAACCGCCTTGAGGAATTCCTGCCGCGGGTACCCGCTTACGGCCGGGAGCGCGGCTATGACCGGCCGCACCGGCCCACCGTCTCGGGCCTCTCGCCTTGGCTGCAGCGCCGCCTGAT
>CAIOYO010000311.1 GCA_903862595.1 uncultured Opitutaceae bacterium
CGCCGCGAGATCGCTGGGCATAGCTTCGCCACCGCACCACGCCTGCATCGTGACCTGCGGACGCCACTCGGCCGCCAGCAGAAGGCGCCAGGTCGCGGGCGTGGCCTGCAGGATCGTGGCGCCACTCCGAGCCAGCGCCGCACCGAGCCGCGACGCGTCCGCCGCAGTCTCGCGGGAGGCGAGCGCCAACCGCGCCCCCGTCACCAGCGGAAGGAAAAGCTCCAGACCGGCGATGTCGAACGAGAGCGTCGTGACCGCAAGGAGGACTTCCTTCTCCGTGATGCCGGGCGAGGCCGCGAAGTGGCTGAGGAAGTTCGCCAGGGCTCCATGCGTGACTTGCACGCCCTTCGGCCGACCGGTCGAACCGGAGGTGAAGATTACGTAGGCCAACTCGTCCGGGTGGCTCTTGTGAGAGCCGGAGTGGGCGGGCGATGCCGCGATCCCGGCGGCTTCGGCGTCGACCAGCACGCGTTGGACGCCTGCCGAGAAGAGTCCGGGACGGTCGTTTTGCGACCGTTCCGTGACTACCAGCGTCAATGCACTCTCCTCCTGCATCGCCTGCAGTCGCGCGATCGGGAAACCCGGATCAAGCGGCACGTACGCCGCACCGGTCCTAAGGATCGCGAGCAATGCCACCACCATCTCCGGGGAACGCTCGAGGCAGACGCCGACCAGCTGACCGGGACCCGCACCGCGCGTCGCGAGCAGGTGCGCGAGCCGCGCGGCCCGCGCCTCCAGTTCGCCCCGCGTGAGGCTTGCCGCTTCCGTACCTTCCGTTCCGCACGCGACGATCGCGGTGGCGCCCGGCGCCCGACGCGCCTGCTCCGCGATCCGCTGGTGCACGGCGCGACGATCCCACTCGTCGCGCAGACGGAAATCACCCGCCGCCGCGAGGCGTCGCGCATCTTCAGACGCGACCAGCGACAAGGCCTCGACCGGCCGCTCCGCTTCCACCGCCAGCGTGGCGAGGACCTGCCGCAGGTGCTCGGCCACGGACCGAATGGCCTCATGGGTGAAGCGATCGACCGCGTAATCAAAGCGCAGCGCCAGCTGCTCACCCGGCTCGGCGTAGACCGTGAGCGGGAAATTGGTCTGCTCGTGCGCGGAGATCCGTCCAAAGCGCAGGCCTTCGGCCGTTCCTTCCTCCGCCGCCCCGAGAGGATAGTTCTCAAAGACCAGCGCCGTCTCGAAGAGCGCCCGCCCACGGGGCAGTCCGCTCCAGCCCAACACGTCGACGAGGCGACTCGATTGATGGGCGCGCAAGCCAACGCTCTCGTCCTGCAAGCGTCGCAACCACGCCCGCACCGTCTCGCGCGAAGCAACGGGCACCCGGATCGGCAGCGTGTTGATGAATAGACCCACCATCCCATCGACTCCCGGCAGGTCTTCCGGTCGACCGGACACCACGACGCCGATCACCGCCTCGTCGACACCAAGGTGCCGCCCCAGCACCAGACCCCACGCGGCCTGCACGCAGGTGCTCAGGGTCAGGCCGTTCTGACGCGCAAAGCGCAGCAGCGCGGCGTGCTCTGATCCATCGAGTACGACTTTCGCGGAAGCGTGACTCACGCCTGCGGGAGCCATCACGGCAGGCGGCTCGCCGAGCCGTAGCGGCGGGGCCTCCGACACGCCGGCGAGGGTGCGGCGCCAGAAACTCTCCGCGGCCGCAGGTTCGCGACGCGCCAGCCACGCGACGAAGTCGCGGTACGACGGTCCAGGAGCCAACGGCTGACGCGACCACGCCAGCTTCAGGTCGCGCAGCAGCAGCGGCAGCGACCAGCCATCCAACAGCAGGTGATGATGGGTGAACACGAGCCGGCCCGTCGCCGCTCCGAAGCGGCACCACGCCACGCGCCAGAGCGGCGCGTGCGACAGGTCAAATCCACGACGGCGATCCGCCTCCAGCCAAGCCGTCCACGCAGCCTCGCGCTCCGCCGCCGGGCGACCACTCCAATCCGAAGTCGTCCAATCGATGTCGAGCGACGACGCCACCACCTGCCGCGGCGCGGGCAGCCCGTCCCACGCAAACGCCACGCGCAAGATCGCATGGCGACGCATCACCGCCTGCCAGGCGGACCGCAGGCGCGACTCGTCCATCTCGCCCGCAATCTCGATCACGAGTTGCTGCGTGTAGACACCCGCGACTCCTTCGTGGAGCGCGTGCACAAGCATGCCTTCCTGAAGCGGCGCAAGGGTCCAGACATCCTCCACTTCCCCACGCTCGGCGAGCAACGCGGCAAGCTGCGGTCGATCCAGACGCGCCAGCGGGAAGTCGGAGGGCGCCGGGCTCCAACGCCCCGCCGCCCCGTCCGCCAACAAGGCGGAGAGCTCGTGCAACTCACGCAGCATCCGCTCGAGCAGTCGCTCGAGGGTCGCACGCTGATGGCGCCGGGTACCGAAGGTGCACTCGATGCGCAGGCCTTCGTTCCCCACCGCCGCCGTGAAGTCGAGGGCGTGGGCCCGCGGGCTGTCGGGCGAATGATCGGGCCCGATCGCCTCCGCGGCAGGCGCGAAGGGACCCGCAGCCTCCAGCGCAAGATCCAGACGACCGAGGTAATTGAAGCTGATTTCAGCCGGCGCCGCGAGCACGTCACCGCCGGGCGCATGACGCAACCAACCGTAGGCCGGGCCGTGCGCCGTCGCCGCCCGCACCCGTTCCTTCACGTCCGCCAGACGCTCCGAGGGAGTGGCGTCGGCGGCAGTCTCGAGCGTCACCGGGTACAGGGCGGTAAACCAGCCCACCGTACGGGACACGTCGATCGTCTCACCGAGCGCATCACGACCATGTGACTCAAGGTTCACCCGCACCGTCGGGCGACCCGTCCACTCCTGCACGGCGGCCAGCAACGCGGAGAGGAGCATCTCATCCATGCGGCTGCGCGCGCGGACGCCGGATCGTTCGATCAGGCGCAGCGTTTCCGCCCGGGGAAGCATCACAGAGACCGACGCTGCATCCGCCTCGCGATTCTCCGCCGCATCCGCCGCCCCATCGCTCGGCACGGTCACCGCGGTCCGCGCTGCCTCGCTCCGCCAAAAGTCCCTCGCCGCTGAGAAGTCCCACCGCGCTCCCGCCGCCGCCCACGCCGGGAACGGTACGGCAACCGTGGGTACTCCCTCGCCGAGGAGTGCCGACGCCACGTCGGCGAAGATAATCCGCCACGACACGGCATCCACCACGAGGTGATGCGCCACCGCGATGAGACGGCCGCGCTCGCCCGGACCACCTGCGATCCAGCAGGCCCGGACCACGGGTCCAGACTCGAGTTGCAGCGAACGCTGGAGCGCTGCGGCCTCCCGGGTCATCGCCGCCGCCATCGCCGCCGCTCCAGGGGCCGGGGTCTTGACCTC
>CAIOYO010000312.1 GCA_903862595.1 uncultured Opitutaceae bacterium
CCGCGGCATTTCCAAGGGAATCGAGAAGGTCTGCACGTACGCGATGCCCGCCTTGGTCGTGATCGCGCTGATCATCCTCGGGCGCGTCCTCACGCTCGGCACGCCGGATCCGACCAAGCCCGACCAGTCGGTGCTGAACGGCCTCGGCTACCTGTGGAACCCGGGCAACGTGCTCGAAGGGCTCCGCAACCCGGAGCTCTGGCTCGCGGCCGCTGGGCAGATCTTCTTCTCCCTCTCGGTCGGCTTTGGAGTGATCATCACCTACGCGAGTTACCTGCGGCGGCGCGACGATGTGGTGCTCTCGGGTCTCACGGCCTCGGCGGCGAACGAGTTCTGCGAGGTGGGCCTGGGCGGACTCATCACGGTGCCCGCGGCGTTCATCTTCCTCGGCGTCGCCGGAATCGCCGGCCAAGGAACATTCGCACTCGGATTCAACGTGCTCCCCGAGGTCTTCGTCCGCATGCCCGGGGGGCAGACATTCGCGGTGATTTTCTTTATCCTCCTGTTCCTCGCCGCCATCACGAGTTCGCTCTCCATGCTTCAACCGGGCATCGCGTTCCTCGAGGAGGGCTTGGGCCTCGGCCGCAAGGCATCGGTCGCCCTGCTCGGTCTGATCACCGCCATCGGCACGCTCTTTGTCTGGTACTTCTCCAAGGACTTGAAGGCGATGGACACGATCGACTTCTGGGTGGGCACGCTGATGCTGTTCGTGCAGGCGACGATCCTCGTGCTGATCTTCGGCTGGCGCATCGGGATCAACGAGGGCTGGCGTCTCATGCACGAGGGCGCCGAGATGCGCGCCCCGGGCTTCTATCGCTTTGTCCTGAAGTACATCACCCCCCTCTTCCTCATCAGCATCTTCGTGATGTGGCTCCTGCGCAACGTCGCCGGTTGGAACTTCTCGTTCACCGCCCCGACTTTCCAGCCGAGCGGCTACATCACCGACCTGATCGGCGCCACCCCCAGCCCAGTGGCCCGACTGACCGTCGGCCTCATCGCCCTCACCACCCTGTTCGCCCTCATTCTCACCCATCTCGCCGGCAACCGCTGGAACGCCGCCCGCGCGGCGCGCCGCAACCGGAACTCCTAAGCCATGACCTTCGGCGGCTGGATCAATCTCATCCTCTCAGTCGGCTTCGTCACCGTTCTCTTCGTCTACTGCCTCGTTCGCGTGCTGCGCGGCCCTCCCAAGGACCACACCCTCGCCCACGTCGAACCCATCGAGACCGACGAAACCGACGCTCGCTAGGCGCCCGGGCTTCGCTGACTCGTTTCGACCCGCGGTTACGACCCGTCCTCCAATTCTGCAATGGTGGGCTTAAGTCATTGCCCATCAGCATCATAACATACGCAAAGCCACTCCTTGGCTGCGCGGGTGGTCGCGGTCATCACTTGATTTTTCACCCGCCCGGCTAAACTAGCGGGCTCCGCTGGCACCGCCGGCACCGATCCCTATGTCGCAAGCTCCACAAACCTTCGAATTCCAAGCCGAGATCAAGCAACTGCTCGATATCGTCATCCACTCGCTCTACACGGAGAAGGAAATCTTCGTCCGCGAGCTGGTGTCCAACGCGTCCGACGCGCTGGAAAAGCTCCGCCACCTGAAGCTCACGGAAAAGGACATCGCCGACGAGGCGAGCGAGCTCGAGATCAGCCTCACCACCGACGAGACCGCCAAGACGCTGACGATCCAGGATTCCGGCATCGGCATGACGCAGGCCGAGCTGATCAAGAATCTCGGCACGATCGCCCACTCAGGATCGAAGGCTTTTCTGAAGTCACTGTCCGAAGCCGGCCAGAAGAACGCCAATCTCATCGGGCAGTTCGGCGTCGGCTTCTACTCCGCGTTCATGGTCGCCAAGTCGGTCAAGGTCTACGCTCGCTCCTGGCGCAGCGCCGAGCCGGGCCACGTCTGGACCAGCGACGGCAGCGGTAGCTACACGGTCGAGGAGGCCCCGGACCAGCGCCGCGGCGTCCGCATCGTCATCGAGCTGAAGGACGACTGCAGCGACTACAGCAAGGAGTGGAAGGTGAAGGAAATCCTCGAGCGCTACAGCGCCTTCGTCTCGTTCCCGATCACGCTCGATGGCAAGCGCATCAACACCGTCCAGGCAGTGTGGCTGCGCAACAAGGCCGAGGTCACCGAGGAGGAATACACGGAGTTCTACAAGTTCCAGGCCCACGCCTTCGATGAGCCACGCCTGCGCCTGCATTTCTCGGCCGACGCCCCGCTCACGATCAACGCGCTGCTCTTCGTCCCGAAGGAAAACACCGAGAAGCTCGGCTTCTCCCGCACGGAACCCAGCGTCGCCCTCTACTGCCGCAAGGTCCTGATCGACGCCCAGCCGAAGGACTTGCTGCCCGAGTGGCTCCGCTTCCTGAAGGGGGTCGTCGACAGCGAGGACCTGCCGCTGAACATCTCGCGCGAGACGATGCAGGATCGCGCTCTGATCGAGAAGCTGAACAAGGTCATCACGAAGCGGTTCCTCAAGTTCCTCGAGGAAGAGGCCAAGAACCGCGCCGAGGCCTACCAGGACTTCTACGCGCAGTTCGGCATCTTCCTCAAGGAGGGCGCCGCCCTCGACTTCACCCACAAGGACCAGCTCGTGAAGCTGCTGCGCTTCGAGTCCTCCCTCACCGAGAAGGGGAAGACGACGTCGCTTGCCGACTACGTTTCCCGCATGTCCGCCGAGCAGAAGGACATTTATTATCTGATCGGGCCCAACCGCGAGGCGATCGAGCACGGTCCGTACCTCGAGGGCCTGAAGGCGCGCAATCTGGAGGTGCTCTTCTGCTACGAGCCGGTCGACGAGTACGTGATGAACAACGTGCGCGAGTTCGACGGCAAGACGCTGCAGGCCGCCGATCGCGGAGACCTGAAGCTGTCCGATCTGCCGAAGCCGCCGGGCGAGGAAACGCTCACCGAGGAGCAGACGAAGGCGCTGACCGAGTGGCTCAAGACGACGCTGGCGGATCGAGTCGAGGAGGTGAAGGCCAGCGACCGTCTCGTCGGCTCCCCCGCCCTCGCAACGAACGCCGACGCCTTCATGTCGCCGCAAATGCGCCGCATGATGCGCGCCATGAACCGCGAGGGCGCCGACGCACCGCTCAAGGTGAATCTGGAGATCAACCCGCGCCACGCCGTCGTCCGCCGGCTCGCCGCCCTCCGCGATTCCGCGCCCGATCGCGCCGCCCTTGTCGGCGAGCAGTTGCTCGACAACGCGCTCATGGCCGCCGGGCTGCTCGAGGACCCAACCCGCATGGTCGCCCGTCTCTACAAGCTCCTCGAAACGGCCTGAACCGTCGCTGCGGCCGGCCCAACGCAGGGACGCGTGGGCCAGTCGCCGGGTGACAATTCGGTGACGCGGTCGGTTCCCCCTCGTTCCTCCCGCCTCCGCCGTTAGCGTCCCCCGCGTTCTCCTCCCCGCCCATGCGCGCCTCCTCCCGGAAACGCCGACCGCCACCCGTCGAACGGGTCACCGAACCCGAGGTGCGCACAGACCCGGTGGAGCCGTTCGTCCGTCCGGCCAAGGCGGCCTACTTCAACCGCGAGCTCTCCTGGCTCGCATTCAATCGCCGGGTTCTGGAGCAGGCAGAGAACCCACACCACCCTCTGCTGGAGCGGGTGCGTTTCCTCGCGATCGTCTCGTCGAACCTCGACGAGTTCTTCGAGATCCGCGTCGCCGGCCTCATCCAGCAGGTCGAGTCCGGGATCACCGAGTCCAGCATCGATGGCCAGGCGCCGCGCGAGCAGCTGCGCCGGATCCACTCGGTCGTCGCGTCCCTCGTCGAGGACCAGTACCGCTGCTGGCGCGAGTCGCTCCTGCCCGCGCTCGCAGCCGAAGGTATCGAGGTCAAATCCGCAAAATCCCTCACACCGGAAGAGCGGGCGTGGGTGGAGACGTACTTCCGCGAGCAGGTCATGCCGGTGCTGACGCCGCTCGGCCTGGACCAGTCGCACCCGTTCCCCCAGCTCGGTAACAAGACGCTGAACGTGGTCGTCTCGCTCGACCATCCGGACACCCCGGAGGTCGACCATATGGTGGCGATCCTGCCGGTTCCCCGCATCCTGCCGCGGCTCGTCCGGCTCGGGCCGACCAAGGCGTCCGGCGAGCGCTATCTGTTCCTTACCGAGATCATCAAGCTCTGCGCGGGGGAATTCTTTCCCGGCTATCGACTGCACGGCGCGTGGGCCTTCCGGGTCACCCGCAACAGCGATCTCTACATCGACGAGGAGGAAGCGGAGAACCTGCTCAAGAAGATCGAGGAGGAACTGCGCAACCTCCGGCGCGGCTCGGCCGTGCGTCTGGAGATCGAGGAGGGCGTGGAGGACCCGATCTTCAACACGCTCTGCGATCACCTCGGTCTGTCGCATGAGTACGTGTTCCGGCTCGCCGGTCCGCTGAATCTGCTGCGGCTGAACAGCCTGACGGAGATCGATCGGCCGGACCTGAAGTTCCCGCTCTTCGTGCCGGTCAATGTGTCACCGCTGCACCGCCCCGAGCGTGTCTTCGAGACCCTGCGCGCCCAGGACGTGCTGCTGCACCACCCGTACGACTCCTTCCAGCCGGTGGTGGACTTCATCGAGCAGGCGGCGCACGACCCCGCCGTCTTCGCGATCAAGCAAACGCTCTACCGCACCAGCGGCGACTCCCCGATCGTGCGCGCGCTGATCGAGGCGTCCCGCAACGGCAAGCAGGTCACCGCACTCGTGGAGCTGAAGGCGCGCTTCGACGAGGCGAACAACATCCAGTGGGCGCGCCAGCTCGAGGACGCCGGCGTGCACGTGGTCTACGGCCTCGTCGGCCACAAGACGCACTGCAAGTGCTCGCTCGTGGTGCGGCACGAGGGCGACGCGATGCGCCGCTACGTGCACCTCGGGACCGGAAA
>CAIOYO010000313.1 GCA_903862595.1 uncultured Opitutaceae bacterium
ATCATCGGACTGATGGTGTTCGGACTGGGGTGGGGATTCTTTGACTGCAACAACATGCCGATCCTCAGTCAGATCACGCGGCCCGAATGGCGCGCGACCGGCTACGGCATCATGAATGCCGTGAGCATCAGCTGCGGAGGATTCGGAGATTGGGCATTTGGTGCGTTGCGGGATCGGCACGTGCCCTTGGACCTCATCTTCGGCGCCTTCGCCGGGATCGCGCTGCTCTCGGTCGGAGTGGTCCTCCTGATTCGGCCGCGACCGGAGGAAGCGGTGTCGCCAGCGCGCTGAACACCACGCGCATGAATCGGAAATCCCTCCTTGTCTTCCGGGGATGGTGCGCGGCGGCCGCCGCGGTGCTGGGCTTCGTTGCGTCCGGCGAAGCTGCGCCCTCCGCTGCGACGCGCGACGTGCGACCGAACATCGTGGTCGTGCTCTGTGATGACCTTGGCTACGGCGACGTGCAGGCCAACTTTCCTCAGGGGCTTATCCGTACGCCGCACATGGATCGGCTGGCGCGCGAAGGCGTGCGCTTCACGGACGCCTATTCGCCCTCCGGCCTCTGCACCCCCACGCGCTATGGCCTGATGACGGGCCGCTACGCGTGGCGGACGCGGCTGCAGTCCGGCGTCGTCGGCGGCCTCTCGCCGCGCCTGATCGAAGAAGGCCGACCCACGGTCGCCTCGTTCCTGCAGGCGCGCGGTTACCGCACGGCGGTCATCGGCAAGTGGCACCTCGGGCTGAACTGGGAGCGCCTGCCGGGCAAGGCGATCACGGAGTTGGGCGTGGAGACGCCGGACCAAGTATGGAACGTCGACTACAGCCGTCCCTTCGATGGCGGCCCGACGACGCTGGGATTCGATCGCTTCTTCGGGATCAGCGCCTCCCTCGATATGGTACCCTACACGTACCTGGAGAATGATCGGGTCGTGGCGCTTCCCACCGAGGAGCGCACGTGGCCAATGCACCCGGGGTACGTTTTCGACTGCCGCCTCGGGCCGGCGGCGCCGGGTTTCGAGGTGGCCGACGTGCTGCCGGAACTAACGCGGCAGGCGGAGCGGTTCATCGAGGACGAGTCGCGCCGCGGCGGGCCGTTCTTCCTCTACCTTCCGCTTCCCTCGCCGCACACTCCGCTCGCTCCCACGGCCGAATGGAAGGGTCGGAGCGGCCTGAATCTCTACGCGGACTTCGTGATGCAGACGGATGCCGCGATCGGGCAACTGCTCGCGTCGCTGGAGCGGAGCGGCGTGGCCGACAATACCCTATTCATTCTCACCAGCGACAACGGCTGCGCACCCCAGGCACGGATCCATGATCTCAAGGCCAAAGGCCATGATGTGAGCGGCGGACTGCGCGGAAACAAAGCCGATCTTTATGACGGCGGAGTCCGCGTACCGTTTCTCGCCCGCTGGCCGGATCGTGCCCGCCCGGCGGAGAGTGGGCAACTGGTCTGCCTGACCGACCTCTTCGCGACCTTCGCCGAGTTGGTGGACGCGGACGTGCCGGCGCATGCCGCCGAGGATAGCTTCAGCTTTGCCTCGGCGCTGCTGTCGCGTCCGGGCGTGCCCACGCGCCCGGTACGGGATGCGGTCGTGCTGCATTCAGCGTTCGGCTCTTTTGCCATCCGCGAAGGGGAATGGAAGCTCGCCCTCTGCGCCGGCAGCGGTGGCTGGTCGACTCCCGTGAATTTCGACGCGGAGGCGGCGGGCCTGCCGATGACCCAGCTTTATCACATTGGCGGGGCCGATCGCGGGGAGCGGACGAACCTGCAGGCGGAGCAACCGGAGCGGGTGCAGCGGCTGGAGGTCCGACTCCGGGAGATCGTGGCCGCGGGGCGGAGTACGCCCGGGCCGCGCGCGAGCAATGCGGTGGAGGTCGCGCTGCGTAAACCGTCGCTGCCGTCCCAGCGGGGCCGTGCGCCTTCTCCACCGGTCGCGGCGCCCTCCGGTGCGCGCGACTGATTCCGGTTGAGAATCGCGCCCAGTGGGCCAGCCTCCATGGCATGGCTACCGACTCCTCTGTTTCCGGCGTCCGCGACCATCTCTTCCTGCTCTCCCCGCTGTTTCCCGACGCCAAACTCGGGCCCGGCCAGTATCACTGCCCGGAGTGCGCGCAGGTCGAGGGATTGCTGAGTTTCTTCCCGTTCCTGCGCTCGCGGATCGACGTGAGCTACGTGGACTTTCCTCGCCCGCGACCGGCCGTCGTCGCGCTGGTCGGCCCGGATAATCAGGGATGCCCGGTGCTCGTGCTGGGTGCGGGTTCGTCCGCGCCTACGGGGGCCAAGGTCGGGCCGACTGGCCGGGCGTTCGTGTCCGGTGCCGCGGCCATCTCCGAGTACCTGGCTGGGGCGCACGGCATCTCGCGACCGCATTGAGCGGAACCGTGCAACTTTGGGGCAGGATCCGGGTCTTTAGGGTACGGCACTGCCTCCTTCGCCCAGACGCGCCTCATTTCCTCCCTGACCCATGAACCTGTCCGCATCCTTCGTTCGCCCCGTTGCTTTGCTGGCGCTGGTCGTCGCGCCGCTCATCGCTCAAGACACGCCGGCCACCGCGCCGGTGATGTTCGAGCGCTCGTACCCCGTTTCGTCCAATCCACGGATCTCCGTCCGGAACATCTCCGGCAATGTCGACATCG
>CAIOYO010000314.1 GCA_903862595.1 uncultured Opitutaceae bacterium
AGGCTGCTTGGGTCACGGCGGCTGGCGTGGGTGGATCAGCCGTGGCGGGACTGATCTGGCTGTGCGCCGAATCCGGCGGGAATATCCTTTCGCGTGATCCCCTCGCTTCGAGGCTCTCGCCCGGGGCGGAGACCGCGGCGAACTCGCTGGCGGCATGGCTCACGCACGACGGCCTGAGTGCGGAGACTTTCGCGCTCCTGAGCGTGCTGGCGATCGGAGTGGGTGCGGCGGGAATCGCCCTCCGGCGGGAACGAGCCCGCGCGCTGGCTCTCGTCCTGCCCGCAGCCGTGCTGCTTGCCCTCGGGAGCGCGCAGCTCCGGCTACTCGCCCCGGCGGGAGCCGCCCTGCTCGTCATTGCCGCCCTCTCGACCGGTCGGGGAACCCGCGGATGGGCCATCTTCGTCGGCATGCTGGCCCTGGCTCCGGGGGTGATCCTCGCGCGGCCACCCCTCGACGCTGCGACTCGTCGCCAGCTGAGCCAAGCCGATGTTGAGGCGGTGATTGAGCGAGACCTCGCGGCGTGGCTGGCCCAGCGCAGCGGAGCCGCTGGATCGGTCGTGTTGGCTGCGCCGAAGATCAGCGCGTCGCTCACCCATCATGCTCCACTCCGCGGCGTGGCGAGCCTCGCGTGGGAGAACGAAGCGGGCCTGCGGGCGGCGGTGCGCATCGCGCGCGCCTCCTCGCCCGAGGAGGCGCAGGCGCTGCTGCAACAACGCGATGTCCGATACATCGTCCTCGCTTCCTGGGACACCTTTTTGGAGGACGCGACCCGTCCCTCGCCGGACGCCCCGCCCTCCGCGCAGGCCTTCGTCGGCGCGCTGCAGCGCTGGGTTCCCCTGAGATGGTTGCGACCAATCCCCTACCGGTTGCCGCGCATCGGTGGTTTCGAGGACCAGTCGGTGATCGTGCTGGAAGTGGTCGACGAGCAGAGCGAACCGCGCACGCTCAGCCTGCAAGCGGAGTATTTTCTCGAGACCGGACAGAGCCGACTGGCCGAAGGCGTGGTCCCGGAGCTGCGTCGCTTCCCCGCGGACCTCGGGGCGCGGATCGCGCTCGCGCGCATCGCCGCCGCCGGCGGCGAGCCGGCCGCGATCAGCGCGGCAATCGGCCCCCTGCTGACCGCGCTCGATGCGGGTGCCGACCGCTCGTTGGCCTGGGACCGTCGCGTCGCACTGGCGGCTCTCCTTGAGCAAACCGGCAACGCCGACCGCGCCCTCGTGCACCTCCAGCGCTGCCTCCGCGATGCGACGCCGACACGGCTGCGCGCACTCACCACGGGCAGCCTCTACCGCTTGCTCGCGCAGGCGAAGAGAGCCCGCTTGTTGAACGCCGCTGCTCCCCTCTGGCAGGAAGGCCTACGCCTCTTGCCTTCGGATCTTGCCCACCGCCTAGCCGAGTCTCCTGCCTCATGACACCTCAAGTCCTACTCGTGTTCATGACCCGCTTTGAGGAGTGCAAGCCAATGCTCAGCGGCATCAATCACTACGCGCGCTCGCACCGCCCGTGGGACGCCTTCCTCGATGACGAAGCGCGCGCGGAGTCCGATCCACTCTGGCTGCAGCAGCGGCGCTGGAAGGGTGTGATCAGCCGCCACACCACTCCGGAGCTGGTGCAGGCGTGCGCTGAGTTGCGGCTGCCGCTGGTGGACCTCAACGACGAGCCGCCGTTCGCCGGCGTGCCGAAGATCCGGCCGGACAACGCCGCCATCGGGCATCTTGGCGGAGAGCACTTCCTCGAGCGCGGCTACCGGAACTACGGCTTCACGGGATTCCGCAACAACGGCTGGTCCTGCGAGCGACGCGACGGATTTGTCGAGGCGGTCCAACTCGCGGGCCATGCGGTCGACGTCTTCGACACGGACTATCCGAACCACAACGATCCGGCTTGGGACCTGGCGCAGACGCGGCAGCTGGCGAAGTGGTTGCGGCAGCTCCCCAAGCCAGCCTGTGTGATGGCATGCAACGACCTGCGCGCGCTGCAGGTAATCCATGCGGCCCAGACCGTGAACCTGCTGGTGCCGGAGGAGGTGGCGGTGCTCGGAGCCAACAATGACGAGGCCCGCTGCGACCTCGCCTATCCCCCACTCTCCAGCGTCTGCACGAACGCCTTCCTGTCCGGATACCTCGCGGCGGAGACGCTGGCCGCGCTCATGGATGGAGCCGAGAGTCCTGCGCTCGACCGCCGGGTCGACCCCACGGGCGTGATCACGCGGCGCTCCAGCGACATCCTCGCCATCGAGGATCCGGGGGTGGCTGCCGCGATCGGCTACATCCGCGAACACGCGTGCAGCGGGATCAACGTCGAGGACGTCCTCCGTCACTCCACCCTGTCCCGCAGCCAGCTGGAGAAGCGTTTCCGGAGCTTTCTTGGACGGTCGCCGCAGGCCGAGATCCGCCGGCTGCAGGTCATGCGGATCAAGCAACTCCTGACCGAAACGGACTTCCCGCTGAAGAAGATCGCGGAGCTGACCGGCTTCGAGCACGTCGAGTACATGTGCGTCGTCTTCAAACGCATCACCGAATTATCGCCCGGCGCCTTCCGGGATCGCCGCCAGTCCAATCGCCCGAGCCAGCGGGCCACCGGATGAGATCGCTCCATTCGCTCGGGTGCTGGGTCGGTGCCGCCCTCTTCCTCATCGCTGCAGGGACGGGAGAGACGCGGGGAGAGGGCCCGGCCTCCCGCGAAGCGATTCGCTCGCCCCTCTTCGCAGACGAGAATCTCCTCGCTTGGTGCATTGTCCCGTACGATCAGCGTGAGCGTTCGCCCACCGAACGCATCGCGCTGCTGCGCGAGCTCGGGTTGCGTCAGTACGTGTGGGACTGGCGGGAGCGGCATCTGTCGACGCTGCCGCAGGAGATCGAGGCGGCGCGCGAGGGCGGGGTTAAACTGCGCGGCGTCTGGCTGTGGATCGACGAACGAAATGATCGCATCGGCGCCCTTGGACCAGCCAACGCGAAGGTCATCCAAACCGTCGCGGCGGCCGGACTCGCGATCGAATGGTGGGTTGGTTTTCACGCGAACGTCTTTAGCCAGGCTACCGACGCGGAGCGGATCGCGAGGGGAGCAGCTTGGGCCACATACCTGCGCGACCTCGCCGCTCCGAGCCAGGGAACCATCGTCCTCTACAATCACGGCGACTGGTTCGGCGAGCCCGAGAACCAGATCCGGATCATCGCGGCCGCCGGCACGGAGCGACTTGGGATGGTCTATAACTTTCA
>CAIOYO010000315.1 GCA_903862595.1 uncultured Opitutaceae bacterium
GGCGTCGCCGCCACCCCGGACCAGACCGCGAAGTTCGTCTGGTTCCTCCTCGTCCACCTCGGCCGCCTCGACGCCGCGCGCGGCTGGACCAAGCAGCTCCACCTCGGGGCCCTGCGCAACACCAACACTCGCCTCCTCCGCCGCCTCGGCGCCGACGCCGGCGTGGATTCGATCGGCGACTTCCCGCAGACCCGCGCCCTCGCCCGCTACCTCGATACGCTCGACCGCGACGACCGCCTGCCGAAGATCATTCTCTACAATCTGAATCCAGCGGATAACTACACGTTCGCCACAATGGCGGGCAACTTCCAGGACGGCACGGTGCCGGGGAAGCTGCAGTTCGGCTCGGGATGGTGGTTCCTCGACCAGAAGGAGGCCATGGAGTGGCAGATCAACGCGCTCTCCCAGCTCGGCCTGCTCTCCCGCTTCGTCGGCATGCTCACCGATTCCCGCAGCTTCCTCAGCTACGTGCGCCACGAGTATTTCCGACGGCTGCTCTGCGGCATGATCGGCACGGACGTGCAAGCCGGGCTCATCCCGGCCGACGAAGCCGCGGTCGCCAAGCTGGTGCGCGACATCTGCTACGACAACGCGGCGGGCTACTTCGGCCTGCAGGCTGGTAAGCTCTGACCCGCCTTCCCCATGCCCATGCTCGTCGGCATCTGCGCCACCCCCGCCGAAATCGCCGGACTGCCCGACCCGCCGTTCGACTTCATTGAGGCCCACGTGCAGCACCTCCTGCTGCCCGAGCAGCCCGACGCCGCGTTCGCACCCCACGCCGCCGCGACGCTCGACTGCCACCGGCCCACGCCCGCCGCCAACTGCTTCCTGCCCGCCGACCTCAAGGTCACCGGCCCGAACGTCGACCACACGCGCCTCGCGCGCTACACGGAGACGGCCTTCCGCCGCGCGGCGTCCATCGGGCTGCGCACGATCGTCTTCGGCTCCGCCATGGCGCGGATGATGCCCGAGGGCTGGTCCGGCGCGCGCGGGTTCGAGCAGTACGTCGAGGCCCTGACGCTCGTGGCGCCGATCGCGCAGCGGCACGGCATCTTGGTCGTGGTCGAGGCGCTCAACCGCGGCGAATGCAATCTCGTGAACACGATCGATGAGGGCGCCGAAGCCGTGCGGCGCTGCGGGCACCCGTCGGTACAGTTGCTCGTCGACGTGTTTCACATGCTGCGCAACGGGGAGTCGCCGGATCCGATCGGCCGCCACGCGGCGCTCGTGACGCATGCGCACCTCGCCGAGAACGAGGGGCGCACCGAGCCGGGTTTTCACGGCGACGATTTTCGGCCGTTCCTCCGCGAGCTGCGCCGCGCCAAGCGGTGCAAGCATCTCACGATCGAATGCAACTGGACGGCCGGCATGACGGCCGGCGTGGCCGCTGCGGTCGCGGAGGTCCGGCGTCAGCTCGCCGACGCCGCGCTCGCCTGAGCCGCCGCGCGCGTCCGGTCGGCGTCGATGCGCCGGAGCAGGGCGTACAGCAGCGCGAGCCGCGGCATCGCCGCTCCGGCGGCCTGCGCGCGCCGCAACGGCTCGCCCCAAATCGCCTCGATCTCCAGCGGGCGGCCGGCGAGGAAATCCACCAGACTCGAGGGACGGTAGGGTCCCATCGGCGGCGTCACGTCGTACTGCTTGCGCAGGACATCATCCGGGATGTCGATCCCCAGCTGGCGGGCGGCCGCCTGCACTTCGCGCATGAGCGCCTGCACTTCGCCGCGCAGCGCGGGATCGGCGCAGAGCACATCCGTCGTCACCGCTCCGGCCGCGATGCTGAGGCCGTTGAAGGGCACGTTCCAGATGAGCTTGCGCCAGCGCGCCGCCACAAGGTCGTCGACCACGCGGCACGCCACGCCGGCGGACTCAAACGAGGCGGCGAGCTCGCGGGTGCGCTCGCGCGCCGGCCCGTCCGCCTCACCGAGCGCGATCGAGCCGGCATGGAGGCACGTCACCTCCGCCGGCGCCAACCGCATGCAGGCGATGTAGCAGAGCCCGCCGAGGATGCGGTCGCGGTCGACCCAGCGCGCCACGGTGTCCTCGCTGCCGAGGCCGTTCTGCAGCGTGAGCACCCGCGTGGCGGGCCCGAGCAGCGGCGGCAGCAGGTGCGCAAGTTCAGCGTTCGCCGTGGCCTTCAGGGTGAGGATCACGAGGTCGACCGGACCGATGTCCTCGGCGCGCGCGAACACCGCCGCGGGTTTCAGGACGTCCTCGCGGCCTTCAACCGTGAGCGTGATGCCACGCTCGCGGATCGCCGTCAGGTCGCTGCGGGCGAGGAAGCTCACGTCGCGCCCCGCGAGCGCGAGCCTCGCGCCGTAGTAGAGTCCGATTGCCCCCGCGCCGAGAATCGCAATGCGTCCGTTCATGCAGGGGATGAAGGCTGCGGTGCCGGGAACTGCGGGCCAGGAAAGCAGAGTGAACGGGACGCGGGGATCACGGCGGCGGGGATGCGGACGCGGGGAGTCGCTCCGGCGACGCGGCCTCCGCGGCCGCGTGTCCCGCCAGCCAGCCGGTGGTCCACGCCGCTTGGAAATTGAAGCCCCCGGTCACGCCATCGACGTCCAAGGCCTCGCCGACGACGTAGAGGCCAGGACAGGACCGGCTGGCCATGCTGCGGAAATCGATCTCCGTCCGGCGCACGCCACCGCAGGTCACGAATTCCTCCTTGTTCAAGCTCTTGCCTTCGATCGCGAGCGTGGTCTCGACGCAGGCCGCGACCAAGGACTCGAGGGCATCGGTCGAGACGTGCGACCACGTGATTTCGGTGCCGATCCCGGCCGCGAGAGCCAGTCGCTCCCACAGCCGCAACGGCACCGCGAAAGGTCCGCCGGAGGACACGCGACGGCGCGGATGCTCCGTGCGCTGGGCCCGCAGGACCTCGCGAACCTGCTCGCGCGTGCGTCCGGGCACGACGTTCAGCGTGAGGCGGAAACGGTAGTCGAGCTTCGCCAGATCGCGCGCGCCCCACGCCGAGAGCGTGAGGATGGCGGGACCGCTCAGGCCGGCATGCGTGATCAGCACCGGACCCCGGCGACGCAGGTCGGTGCCGGGGACGGCGACCTCTGCATCGGCCACCGCCAGTCCAGAAAGGCCATCGAGCCGCGGATCACGGCAATGAAACGTGAACAGCGAAGGCACCGGCGGTTCGATCGTGTGCCCGAGTGATTCCGCCAGCGTGCCCCCGGCGAGCGTCTTCGTCCCACCGGTCGCAAGGATCACGCTGTCGACCTCCAGCGCATCACGTGCGCTCGCGCCACCCAGAGGTCCGGCGGATTCGGCGAGCGCCATCTCACCCGCAGTCATCGCCCCCGACGCCGTCGCGCCGGACCGCAGCATCGCGGTGCTCTCGGCGACAAATCCGCCCGACGGCCGGCGCCGGAGCGTGCTGACTGGCCAGCGCGTACGCACCTCCACGCCGACGCGCGCCGCTTCCCGCTGGAGACAATCGACGATTGTGGCGGAGTCGTCCGTGATCGGAAACATGCGACCGTCTGCCTCGGTCTTGAGCGTGACACCCCGCTCGGCGAACCAGGCGATCGTGTCGCGCGGACCGAAGCGATGAAAGGCCCCGAGCAGTTCGCGGCCACCGCGCGGGTACCGCTTCACGAGCTCGCGCGGGTCCATGCAGTCGTGGGTGACGTTGCAGCGACCGCCGCCGGAGATCCGGACCTTGGCCAGCGGATGCGCCGTGGCTTCGCAAAGCAAGACTGTGCCCGCCGCGCCCAGGCGTTCTGCTGCGGCGATGGCGGCGAAATACCCCGCCGCCCCCCCGCCGATCACCAGAACGCTGTGCTTGCTCATTCCCACCATCGTGAACCCAGCCCGGCCCGATGTCGAACCAAGGGGTCAGGCGAAGCCATCCGCCTATGCCACACGCACCGAGTGGGCCTTCAACCAGCCCGCGTAGGCGGTCTCGGACATTTCTCCCGCCGCCAGCGCGAGGGTGCGGACGGTGGCGTCCGCTTCGGTGGTCTCGACACGCCAGCCATTGATCTGGAGAAACGTCAGCGCGACCACCAGACCGGCACGTTTGTTGCCATCCACGAACGGGTGGTTCTTGACAATGCCGAAGCAATAGCTCGCGGCGAGGTCGAAGAGACTCGGCTTGCCGTACGCGAAAAGAATGCGCGGCTTTCCGAGTGCCGAAGCCAGGAGCCCGGCATCGCGGATACCCGCCGACCCACCGAACTGCATCAACGACTGCTCATGCACCAAGGTGACCACCTCGGGGAGCACCCACACCGGCTCTTTCACTTGGCCAATTCCCGCAAGGCGTGCCGGTAGCGCTTCATCACATCCTGCACGACATCCATCTGGCGCGCGACTTCCGCGCTGTGCGGACTCAGACGCAGCGTGCCCTCCGGTCCCTCTGTCACGGTGACCGAATCGCCTTCACTCGCGTTGAGGTGCGCCAAGGCCTCTTTCGGCAAAACGAGGCCCACCGAATTCCCAATTTTGCGAAGCTTGAGTTCGAGGACCACGCGACGACCGTACCCACAGAAATTATAACGTCAAGAAACCAAGCCGAACGCTCGGCAGCGTGCGCGGGCTCCGCAAACGACACGGCCGCCAGGCGTGATGCCTGGCGGCCGTGCTGGTGGGCGCCGCGGGATCGCGGCGCGCGGTCGCTGACGGATCAGTTATTGCGCTGCTTCTTGCCGCCGGCCGGACGCATCGCGTCCATCTTGGCCTGCTGCTCCGGCGTGAGGAGGGCGCGGATCTTGGCGTCGTGCGCTTCGCGGATCTCGCGCATCTTCGGACGCTTCGCCTCGCGGTCGAGCGAGGTGTCCTGATTCAGCGCCCGCATCGCGTCGCGCTCGCTGTTGAGGATCGGCTTGATCTGCTCGACCTGCGCCGGCGTGAGGCTGAGCTGCTCGGTGAGATTCGCGAGACGGTCGCCCCCCTTCGGACCTTTTTCGCCCTTGGCGGGACGCCCCTCGCGCGCGGCCGGCTTGGCCGGCTCATCGGCGCGAAGTGCCGTCAGGGACAACGGGGCCAGCAGGGTCAGGGCAACGAGGATGAACTTGGATGCTTTCATGGTTGAGACAGACGTGATGAAGACTCGGACAGGTTGATAACGTGAACTGAGCTTAGACGTTTGCGCGACGGGGACCGTCGCCTGTACCCTAGACGCCGCAAAGCGCGCGTGGTTACAGTTTCTCCCCGCACGCGCCCTACCCGCCTCGTCCGCCATGACTCCCACGCAACGCGCCCAACTCGCCGACGAGACCGTCGCGGCCACGCTGCGCCGACTCCCGCCCGCCGTGCGCGACATCGCGGCGCGCGTACCCGTCGTCCACCATGATTGGCCGAGTGAGGAGATTCTCGGCGACGAGTTTGAGCCCGACATCCTCGGCATGTTCGTCGGGCCACCCTTCGATGCTCCTACGGGAGAGACGCCCGAGATCGCGCCCCACATCCTGCTCTTCTTGGAAAACATCTGGGACTACGCCGAAGGCGACCCTCGCACCTTCCGCGAGGAAGTTCGCCTCACCTACCTGCACGAACTCGGTCACTACCTCGGTTGGGACGAGGATGAAGTCGCGGCGCGTGGACTGGAATAGCGGCCGCCATCCGGACATGAAAAAGGCCCGGAAAAATCCGGGCCTTCGGAGTGGCTGGTGTGACCGCGCCTAGGCGATCGGAGCCCCCTCGCGCTCCTTCTCGGGGAGAAGAAGCCTCACGGGGTGCACGGGCTTACTTCGTCGGCTTGTCCAGCCGCCGAGCCGTCAGGCGATACTCGCTGCTCACCATCGTCAGGAGCGCGGCCACCGTGCCGTAGCCGAACAGGGCGGCAACGCTGCCAGCCTGCAGTTCGATTGCGTTGGCTGCCCAGACCAGCGAACCGCAAAGGATCGCGATCAGTGCCCAGGAGCCGAGGGAGGATTTCGTAGTCATCATAGCATTCTTTCGTTCAGGCCACCCAGCATGGGCGACCTGCGCCTAGAATACGTCCACTCTCGCAATAGGGGAAATAATCGTTAGCTATCCTTTCAATCGTTTTAGCCTATGGAACTGCAGCAAATCCGGTACTTTGTCGCGGTCGCGGAGACCCAGAACTTCACCCGTGCCGCGGAGCGCTGCAGTGTCACTCAACCCTCTCTTAGTCAGCAAATTATCAATCTAGAGAAAGAGCTGGGGCACAAGTTTTTCCATCGGCTGGGGCGCAAGGCCGTCTTGACGGAGGCAGGGGCGACGTTTCTGCAGCGGGCGCGGCAGATTTTGGCGGGGGTGGATGATGCGACGCGGGAGTTGAGTGACAGTCAGGTCTTGGAGCGGCGCATTCAGGTGGGGGCGATTCCGACGGTCGCGCCGTATCTCCTTCCGCCCCTGATCCAGCGGTGTCGGGAGGAGTTCCCGCAGCTCACGATCGAGGTGCGGGAGGACTTTCGTTCGGACCTGATTCGCGGCATCTTGGATGGCGAGTTGGATCTGGCGCTGGCCTCGCTGCCGGTGAAGGAGCCGCAACTTTCGGTGGAGCCGATTCTGAAGGAGCCGCTCCTGCTGGTGGTCGGGCGGCAGCATCCGCTGGCGCGGACCCCGCAAGTCACGGCGAAACAGCTGGCGGACCACACCTTTGCGCTCTTGGGCAACTCGAGCAGTCTCACGCATCAGATCCAGCGCTTCTGCGGCGATCACGACTTTGAGCCGCGCATCGGGTATCGCTGTGCGCAGATTGCGACGGTGAAAGCCTTGGTCGGACTCGGCCTGGGCATCTCGATTCTCCCGCAAGGGTGCCGCTCGAAGGATGACGACTCCGCGTTGGTTTACCGCCGCCTCAGCGGTCGGCAGCCGGAGCGGGAAGTCGCGGTCTTGCGACACATCCAGCGCTATCAGAGCCGTGGTGCGGAGCAGTTCTTGCGTACGCTGCGGACTTGGCTGGCGGAGCGGGACCGCGATGAACCCGAGTCGCGGGAGAACGCCCGGGTTGCGGCGAATCCGAAAGACTGAGAGCCTGCCCCATGACTCACCGCCCGGCCGCCCGCTCCGTACCCAGACCCAAGCTGCTGCTCTGGGTACTGGCGGCCGTGCAGTTCACGCACATCCTCGACTTCATGATCGTGATGCCCCTCGGGCCTCACCTGATGCGGGTGTTCGGCATCTCGCCGACGCAGTTCAGCTGGCTGGTGGCCGCGTACGGCGTGGCGGCGGCGCTCGCGGGGTTTTTCGCGGGATTCGTGATGGACCGCTTCGACCGGCGGACTGCGTTGCTGGTGCTGTACGCCGGCTTCGGCCTGTCGACGCTCGCCTGTGCGCTGGCGCCGACCTACGGGGCGCTGCTCGGGGCCCGGTTCGCCGCCGGAGCCTTTGGCGGGGTGGCGGGCTCGGTGGTCGGTTCGATGGTCGGCGACGTCATCGAGCCGGGGCGGCGGGGTCGGGCGATGGCGGTCGTGATGTCGGCCTTCCCGCTGGCGTCGATCCTCGGCGTGCCCGCGGGCCTGACCCTGGCGGCGCACTTTGATTGGCCGGCGCCGTTCTTCCTCATCGCGGGCGTCGCGCTCGTCGTGTTCACCGTCGCCCATCGCACCGTGCCGTCGCTGCGCGCGGAGCATCCGGTCGCGCATCCGTTCCAACAGATGCGCGCGATCCTGTCGTTCGACCTGCACCAGCGCGGCTTCCTGATGAGCGCGATGCTGGTGTTTTCCGGCAGCTGCGTGATCCCGTTCATGGCCCCCTCGATGGTCGCCAACGTCGGGCTCACCGAGGCTCAACTCCCCCTGATCTACCTCGCCGGCGGCCTGGCCACGCTGGTCAGCACGCCCGTGCTTGGGCGGCTCACCGACCGCTTCGACAAGCTGCACGTGCTCAGCGCCATCTCCGTCACCGGCGCCATCGTGGTGTGGGTGATGACGCGCCTGACTTCGACCTCGATCTTCGTCGCGATGCTCATGACGGCGTTTTTTATGATCACGATGTCGGGTCGCTTCTCCCCCGCCATGGCGATGCTGACCAACGCCGTGGACGCGCGCTACCGCGGCGGGTTCATGAGCGTGAATTCCGCGGTGCAGCAGGCGGCCGGCGGCCTCGCGAACATCGTCGCGGGCTTCTTCATCACGCGTGCGCCCTCTGGCCAGCTCCAAGGCTACTCGCGCGTCGGCCTGCTCTCGATCGCCTGCCTCGGCCTCACCCTCTTCCTCGCCGCCCGCCTCCGCGCGGTCGCCCCGCACGCCGCGCGATCGACTCCCGATCCCTTGCCCACGACCGCAGCCTAGGCGGCACCCGGCCTTCAGCCATCAGCGATCGCCTAGGCCACGAACTGATCGAGACTCTGGCCGCGCGCCAATGCCTTGATCGCAGCCTTGCGATGGAACTTCCGGAACAACAAGCCACTTCCGAAACAAGGGGTCAGGCTTTGCCCTTTGTCGCGGCAAAGGGCAAAGCCTGACCCCTTCGGGAGATACTGGGGCTTTCCCGTTGCCGGCGCGCCGGCCACTCGCCATCCTTTGCGCCCATGATCGACGTCATCAAGAAGACCATCCTCGCCGGCGTCGGTGCCGCGCTCACCACCAC
>CAIOYO010000316.1 GCA_903862595.1 uncultured Opitutaceae bacterium
CTCGCGGAAGTCCGCGCGGTCGTCGCCATTCGTGTCCTTGAGCAGGAGGACTTCGCGTTGGCCGCTGACGATCACGCCACCGAGACCGAACTCGAAGCCGATCGGCAGGTGGAGATCGTTGGCGAAGACGGTACAGGTGTCCGCGCGCCCGTCTTGATCGGTGTCCGTGAGGATGAGCAGCTTGTCGTTCATCGGGTCACCGGGCCGCCACTGCGGGTACGTCTGCATCGTGGCGACCCAGAGGCGGCCGCGGGCGTCGAAGGCGGTGGCCACGGCGTTGCCCAGCTCGGGGAACTGCTCCTCGGAGGCGAAGAGGTTGATCGCGTAGCCGGGCGCGAGCGTGAAGCTCTTGAGGGTCTCGGCTGAGGAGGCGATCGTGGCGGAGTTGCCCTCGGCGGTCTTGCTGGTCTGGCCCGTGTTGCTGCCGGCGTCCTTGCTCTGGTTGACGCCGAACGAGGTCGCGACGGGGAGGAAGGGCGGCACGTTGCGGTCATCCACCTGCGGCGGCACGCTGCCGTCGCGGGCGAGCGACCACACGCGCTGGTCGCGATTGCGGGTCATCACCGCGAGCACCTCGCGCTCGCGCTCCATGACATCCCGATTGGTCTGGGGACCGTCGGCGAACTTGAGCCCGGAGCGGCCCCCGTAGACGTAGAACGAGTCGACGATCCGGTAGTGATGGTACCAGTGAAAGTTTTTGTCGGCGATGGCTGCACGCAGCGTCGCGTCGACGGAGGAAGGCGCACCGGCCGCGCCGAACAGGGCGCGGTCGAGGAGAGGGGCGACCGCCGCATCGCCGGCCTCGGTGAGATGGACGCCATTCACCGTGAACGGTCCCTTGCCCGAGGCGAACAGCGTCCGGGTGGGATGGAAGAGGTCGGCGAAGGCCACGCCATTGCTGGCTGCGACCTCGCGGATGACGGCGGTGTAGAGCTCCAGGTTGCGGTTGTTGGCTTCCCCGTCGGGCAGGTCCGGGTTGCGCAGATTTTCGTGGGCGATGGGCGAGACGAGGGCGAGGCGCGGGCGACCGCGGCCGCTGAAGTCGGCTTGGAGCGTAGCCTTGACCCAGGCATCGAGGCTCTCGCGAAAGGCGTTCAGTCCGGCTGGACCGGCGAAGGATTCATTGAATCCGAAGAAGGCGAGGATGACGTCGGCCCGGTTGGCCTTGAGGTGCTGCTCGGGCTCGCCGAAGCCCTCGGCACGGGGGCGCAGCTCGACCTCGTCGGCCGGCCAGGCGAGATTGCGGACCACGAGCTGGTGCCGCGGAAACCGCTGATGCAGCAGGGACTCCCAGTGATTGTGATGCTGCAAACGCTCGGCGAGGGTGTTGCCGATCAGGCAGATATGGTCGCCCTCGCGCAGTTCCAGCGTCGCGGGCGAAGCGGCGTGGGCGCCGAGCGTAGCGAGGCAGGACGCGAGGATGAGGCGGGCGAGGGGCAGGGCGCGGGCGATCATGAGCGAAAGGCGGGCGAAGTGAGGAGATCGGACGGAGAGGGGCGCGGCGCGGACGAACAGCGTGCCCCCGGCGGCCAGAGCTCGTCAAGGTTCACGCGGCGATCCAGCTGAACTGGAGCGTTCACGTCAACGGATGGGAGCGTTGTGGGAAGGTACGCGGCCCCTTCGTGAAGGGAACCCGTGGGTCACCGTGGGAGGTCGGGACGAAGAGGAAACCGAGGCGACTCAAGGGGAGTCGGGGTCCGGAACGAATCGCGTTTCTGGCGGGGGCGGATGCACGGGAGGGAGCGCTGAAGGGGGCGGTGGGGGCCGCGGAGTGGAGCCGGGGTCTACTTCGGGGCTTGCGCCGTCGCGGCGGAGGGGGAGACGCTTTGAACGATGCGGCAGCCTGTGCGATGGATCGGCTTGGCGATGATTGTCGCGGTGGCGGCATGGCTGAGGCTGGCCGACCTCGCGGATCGTCCGATGCATGCGGACGAAGCCAATCAGGCCGTGAAACTCGGCCATTTGCTGGAAGGCGGCGAGTACCGCTTCGATCCGCGCGATCACCATGGGCCGACCCTGTACTACTTGGGGTTGATTCCGGCATGGATTCGCGGTCAGGGAACATTGGCCGACTTGGATGAGACCACGGTCCGTCTGACGCCGGCCTGCGCAGGGATCCTTGGGGTTCTTTTCCTGGGACTACTCCTAGGGCGAGTGAGCCTCGCGGCCGGGTGGAGTGCGGCGGCCCTCATGGCCGTCTCCCCGCTCGCGGTCTACTACAGCCGGTATTTCGTCCAAGAAACCCTGCTCTCCACCTTCTTCCTGCTTGGCCTGTATGCGTTCGTGCGTTGGCGGCAGGCGGGTACTTGGGGCTGGGCGATCGCAGCGGGCGGGGCGGTGGGCTTGATGCTCGCGACCAAAGCGACCGCCCCGCTCTTCGTCACGCTCTCGCTCGTGGCGTTCGCCGCGGCGTGGTGGATTGAGCGGGCGGGGCGCTCGGACGCCTCGACGCGCGAGCAGCCAAGACTGGACCACCAACACGTATTTGCCGGTATCGTGGTCGCGGCTGCGGTAGCGGCGCTTTTCTACTCTTCCTTCTTTCGTAATCCCGACGGACTCCGGGATGCGATTCGGACATATTCCCTCATGGGGGAGCGCGTCGCGGGCGGGAACGCCCACGACAAATCCAGCCTCTATTATCTCGAATTGCTCGGCTGGAAGAGCTCCGGTGGCTACGTTTGGAATCAATTGCCCAGCACTATTTTATCGCTGATAGGACTCCTCACTATCCTGGCCACTCGAAGTCCGGTGGGGATCTTCGCAGCGGTGTATGGGTTGGTGTGGTTTTTGGTGGTATCGCTGACCCCGTACAAGACACCGTGGATTCTAATTCACGGCGTTCCGGTGCTGGCGGCGTGGGCGGCCCTCGGCGCAAGCTTCTGGGTCACGCGCGGTGTGGTGGTCCGAGTGATTTTCATGGCGGTGATGGCAGCCGTCATGGGGTGGCAACTCACGGAAGTCCGAACGATGGTCTTTCGGCGGCCGGCTGATCCGCGGAACCCGCTGGCTTACGTGCACACCTCGCCGGACATTCTGCGGGTGCAGGCGCTGGCGGCAGCGAGTCAGCCGGGGCCCATTCGCGTGATCACTCCGGAGTATTGGCCATTGCCCTGGTATCTCCGCGGGCGGCAGGACGTGGGATACTGGAGCCAAGTGCCGGCGCAGTGTGATGCCGGTTTGCTCCTGGTTGCGCCCGCATGGGCGGCGACCGTGCGGGAGCGCTTAACTGGTTCTTATGAAGAAAGTTACCTCGGATTGCGTCCGGGGGTGATCTTGCAGGTGTTTCGCCGGACTCAGGTCGATTCCCAGCGCCCGTAGATTCCGCAAGGTAGCACCTTGCCATCGCGATGGATGGGGAGGCCGATTTCGCCCCCGGTGATGCGGCCGCCGCGCTCGTGGAACAGTTCGGCCAGGAGGTTGATCACGACCGTGGGAGAGAGGCGGGCAGTGTAGGCGTTGATCAGGAAGAAGAGAGGGGAAGGCGTGAGGAGGGCGCGGCACTCCAGGAGGAGTTCCCAGAGGCTGTCCTCGAGCCGCCACATTTCGCCGCCGGAGCCGCGACCGTAGGTGGGCGGATCCATGATGATCGCATCGTAGAACCGGCCCCGCTTCTGCTCCCGTCGTACGAACTTCAGGCAGTCGTCAACGATGGTGCGGATCGGGGCCTCGCTGAGGCCGCTGAGGACGGCGTTCTCGCGGCACCACTTCACCATGCCCTCGGAGGCGTCGACGTGGCAGACGCTGGCCCCGGCCTTGGCGGCGGCGACGGTGGCGGCGCCGGTGTAGCCGAAGAGATTGAGCACGGAGGGAGTGCGGCCGGCGGCGACGGCGGTGCGGATCTTGGCGGAGAACCAGTCCCAGTTGGCGGCCTGCTCCGGGAAAAGCCCGGTGTGTTTGAAGGACGTGGGGTGGATTCGGAAGGTCAGTCCGAGCGGACCGTAGCGGATCTTCCAGTCGTCGGGCAGGGCACGCTTGTACTCCCACCGCCCGCCGCCCTGCTCGCTGCGGTGGTAAAGGCCGTCCCAGCCATCCCAGCGGGCCCCGCGCGGTTGGCCCTGTTGGGGCCAGATCACCTGAGGGTCGGGGCGGACGAGGGTGTAGGGGCCCCACTTTTCTTTCTTCATCCCGGCGCCCGCGTCGAGGAGGGCGTAGTCCTCCCAGCGATCGGCGACGATAAGGGGCGAATGTTGAATGGCTGGGCGCATGGTCGGGAAGTAGGGGGCCGGCGGAACGGCGGCCAGGCGGAAGGCAAGGCGTCCGGGCCGGATGCGGCAACCCTCAAACCGGGAGCCCACGGAGCCGGTGGCGGTGCTGGGGCCGGTTGGGGAGTGGTGCGCGTGGTGCGCGGATGGGGCGGCGGGCGATGTGGCGATGGGGTGATGGTGCGGGGCAAAATTCGTGCGTCGCCGCGACGCGCGGTTGACCCGTATCCGCGCAGTGGATTAGTCGTCAGGTCCTATGTTGAACTTCCCCCTGCGAGCGGCGATGAAGATCGCGAGATGTGCTACCTTGACGGTGGCCTTGAGTGTGCTGGCCCTGCGAATGGACGCTGACGTGATTGAGACGCGGTCCGGTGCAAAGCTGGTTGGCAAAGTGGTGCGCATTGACGGTGCGGCCGTGACGCTGGAGACGGAGTATGCCGGCACCCTTTCGGTGAAGCAGTCGGAGGTGGTCGCGCTGACTACTGAGACACCGCTGAACTTCCGTCTGGCGGCGGGAACGGTGTTGCAGGGCACGCTGGCTCCCACGAAGGCGGGCGAGGTGCAGATCCGGGGGGCAGATGGCTCGTTGACGACCAGCGTGGAGAAGATCGCGGCCACGTGGACGCCCGGCGCGAAAGACCCGGCGGTTGTCGCGCTTGAGCGGGGCTGGAGTTATGAGGCGGCGGCGGATCTCACGGGCAAGACGGGCAACAAAGAGCAATCGGGCACGGCGGTGAGCTTCCGTGCCGTGCTCGCGGGAGCGCAGGACAACCTGCAGTTCTACTCGGCTTACGACCGACAGATCAGCGATGGGCAGAAGTCAGCGGACCAGTTCAAGGCCGGCATCGACTACCAGAACAACTTCTCGGGCCGGAAGTCGTGGTACGTCCGCGATGAGGGCGGCTTTGATCGCATCAAGGACATCAACCTCTACAACGTGGCAGCCGTTGGAGCGGGCTTTGACTTCATCAAGTCGGGGAAGCAGACGCTGACGGGCCGCGCCGGTGTTTCGTATCGGTACGAAGGCTATGCGAACCCTGCGACGGAGGACGTGAACGGCGCCGGCTTGGACCTCGGTTTGAATCACCGCCTGGAGCTGCCCCGTTCCCTCCTCGTGAACCGTGTCTCTCTGGTGCCGACCTTCGAGGATCTGGGCGTGTTTCGCCTCGTGCACGAAAGCTACTACGAGCTCCCGCTGACGCATCCCCAGTGGAAGCTGCGCCTGGGTGTAGCGAACGACTTCAACAGCGAGCCCGGCAGAGGAGTGGACAAGCTGGACACGAGCTACTTCACGCGCCTCGTGCTGAACTGGAAGTAATCCGCCTCGTGGCGGGGCAGGTGTTCGCCCACGGACCGCACGCGGCCGTGGGCGATTGCTTTTCCGGAGCGCGAGCGGTCGCTCGGAGGGGCGTCCACCGAGGAGAAGGGAGGGAGCACTCGCGGTGAGAGCGCCTGCGGTCTCCCGCTCTCGCCACGCGAAACTCCCGCAGCATCATCGACAAGCAGAGGGAACGCGGTCGACGGCGAGAGCTGCAGACCCTTTTTCCACGAAGGCTGTTTCGGTTCTGCCGAAAAAACGCGCTCCCCAAATCGTTGTTTGTCAGCTTTTAGCGAAGACGCCGAAAGATTCTTGGAGAAAACGCTTGAAGGCAAAGCCTCGGTTTCCATTGTCCGCACTCCCGTTCGCGGCGGCCCTCAAAAGCCGAGGCGCACGGGGTTCCTTGAAGATCGATCTGCGGGCCAGAAAAAATCGCGATTCGGTGATTTTCTCCGAAAAAGTGATTGACGACGGTTCGACGGTCTGTCCTCTTGGACCTCTTTCCCCAAGGGAAAGGCTCTTTGAAATTTACTCTGTGCGATTGATTGGGACCCCCAATCAAAAAACTTAAATAAGGTAATTTGGCTTCGGCCAAACTTACCAGTAGTTCAGAATCACTAGGTTCTAACTCTTTTCGGAGAGTTTGATCCTGGCTCAGAATGAACGCTGGCGGCGTGGTTAAGACATGCAAGTCGAACGGTGTTTTGGCTGTAGCAATACAGTTGAAACGCAGTGGCGAACGGGTGCGTAACACGTGAACAATCTACCTCCAAGTGGGGAATAGCTCGTCGAAAGGCGAATTAATACCGCATACGGTGGTCTCTCTCCTGAGAGGCCAACCAAAGTCGGGGACCGCAAGGCCTGACGCTAGGAGAGGAGTTCGCGGCCTATCAGCTAGTTGGCGAGGTAACGGCTCACCAAGGCTAAGACGGGTAGCTGGTCTGAGAGGATGATCAGCCACACTGGAACTGAGACACGGTCC
>CAIOYO010000317.1 GCA_903862595.1 uncultured Opitutaceae bacterium
CCTCCTCGTCGTCTTCCGCGTCCGTTGATCGCCGCCGTCTGTGGCGTGATTGGGAGGTGCTGTGCCGCGACATCGGCGAGCGCCGCGCCGGTACGCCGGAAGAGCGTCGTGCCGCGGCGTTCGTCGCCCGTCGTCTCGCGGCGTCCGAACTGGATGCCGTGGAGGTGCTGGACTTTCCGTGCCTGAGTCACCGCTCGTCGCGCGTCGATCTCGCGGCGCACGAGCGCGGGCGCTGGCGTCTGGCCGAGGCGCGCATTCTCGCGGGTGCTCCCGGCTGCGCGGCCGGGGAGCGGGAGCTCGTCTGGCTGGAGATGCCCGAGGAGTCGGCGCGGCTCGCGCCGGGCTCTCTGCGCGGCCGGGTGGCCGTAGTCTTCGGTCCCTTGCCGACCAGCGCGCGTGATCATCGGCGACTCGTCGCGGCCGCTCCCGATGCGGTCATCCATGTCGACGAGCGGTTGCCCTTCTCGTGGACCAAGAGCGATGGCGTCTATCCGGAATGGGTCCGCCGCTACGGCATGCCCACGACCGTGGCGATGGCCTACCTCGATGCGTGGCGTTGGCGCATGGCTGGGGTGAGCCGCGTGCGTCTGGCGGCGACGGCGCAGCTTGAGCCAGCGCTGTCGCCGACGGTGAGCGCGTTGCTGCCGGGCCGCGATCCGACGTTGCCGGAGATTTTGGTGCTCGCTCACCACGACACCCAGGCCGGCAACGTCGGCGCCGATGACAACGCGTCGGGAGTGGTCGCGCTCCTCGAGATCGCCCGTTTGCTGGCGCGCCGGGGCCGGCGGCTGCGGCGGGGCGTCCGCTTCCTCTCCTTCGGCGCCGAGGAGCAGCTCTCGGTCGGCGCAGCCGCCTATGTGCGCGCCCACCTCGAGGACCGCACCCGCTGGGGACTCGTGATCAATCTCGATAGCGTGGCCTCACCGCTCGGGCACTGGGAAATGTATTCCGTCGGAGGCCGTGCTCTCGCGCGTCACGCCCAGGCGACGCTGGCCAGGCACGGCTTGTCCGTCGCGCCGAAGCCCGAGGTCACGCCCTTCGGCGATATCTTTCCGTTCAACTGGGCGGGCGTGCCGTCGCTGTGGTTCTTCCGCACGAACACGCCCGGAGCGCGGTGGCAGCACCACAGCCCGTCCGACTCGCTGGAGAATGTCTCGGTCGAGGCCGTCGCCCGGCTGGTCGGTGCGTTGGTTCCAATGGTGGGTGACCTCGCCGAAGCGGCTCGATGGCCGTTCGGCGAGAGTCTGCCGATGGCGCAGCGCCGGACCATCGCGCGACTGGGACAGGAGCTTTTCGGCCTCCCGCGACGGGGACCGCGTGCCGGCGGTGGGGCGGGAAGGCGGTCGTCATGACGCAGCACGAACTGGCGGGTGATCTCGTGGTCGCCGGCGGTGGACCTGCGGGCGTGAGTTGCGCGCTGGCGGCGGCGCGGCTCGGAGCGCGCGTGATTCTTTGTCAGGACCGTGCGGTGCTCGGTGGAAACGCGTCCAGCGAGGTGCGCATGCACATCGTCGGCGCTACCGGGCTCGACGCGGGTGTGGCGCTGGAGACGGAGTTGCGCGAGGGCGGAATCGTCGAGGAGCTGCGGCTCGATCTTGCGGTGCACAACCCGCAGCGTTCTCCCTCGATGTTCGATCTCCTGCTTTACGACAAGTGTCGCCGGGAGCCGAACCTTACGCTGCTGCTCAACACCACGGTGGACGGAGCCGAGGTGGTTGATGGAACGATTCGCTTCGTCATGGCGACGCGGGCCTCGACGGAGGACCGCTTCCGGATCCGCGCCGCGTTGTTCGCCGACTGCACGGGTGACGGGCGGCTGGGCGTGGAGGCCGGCGCCCCGTTCCGGCACGGGCGCGAGGGTCGCGAGGAGCATGGCGAAGCGCTCGCGCCGCTGGTGGCGGATCATCGGACGCTTGGTTCGACCATTCTCTTCCAGGCGCGTCGCCATCCGCAACCGATGCCCTTCGTCGCGCCTCCGTGGGTACGACGGTTCCAGGATGCAGACTTCCGCCTGCGGCCTTTCGGCCGCGCGGGCTCGGACCTCGGCCTCGAGTACGGTTACTGGTGGGCGGAGTGGGGCGGCTGCCTCGACACGATCAAGGACAACGAGCGCATCCGTGACGAGCTGCTGGCGATCGTCCTTGGTATCTGGGATCACGTGAAGAATCGCTCGACGGTCGACGCGAGTCACTGGGCGCTGGAGTGGTTTGGGTTCCTGCCGGGTAAGCGCGAGAGCCGGCGCTTCGTGGGGCGTCACGTCCTGACCGAGGACGACCTCTTCTCGTCGCGACCCTTTTCTGACGCGATTGCTTACGGCGGCTGGCCGATCGACACGCATCCTCCGGAGGGGGTCGACGCGCCCGATCTGCCGCCGTGTGAGCAGCATCATCTTCCGTTTCTCTACGACATTCCGCTGCGGTCATGTCTCTCGGTCGGCGTGAGCAACCTCGTGTTCGCGGGCCGCAACCTCTCCGCGACGCACATCGCGTTCGCGTCCACCCGCGTGATGGCGACCTGCGCCGCGGTCGGTCAGGGGCTTGGCACCGCGGCGGCGTTGGCGCTGCGCGAGGGCGTGGCCCTCGCCGAGGCGGCGACGGATCCTGCTTTCCTGCGGCGGGTGCAGCAGCGCCTGCTCCGCGACGATTGCTACCTGATCGGCGTCGCGAACGAGGATGCCGATGACCTGGTCCGCACGGCCTCGGCAGTGACGGCGTCGAGCCACCAACCGGGTGGCGAACCCGAGCTGATCCGCAGCGGCCAGACCCGCGCCATCCACGGCCGGCCGGGCGGCCGCGTGGCGCACAACCTTTGGGAGGACGTGTTGCGCGGCGCCACAGCAACGACCGAGTCCGCGGCGGCTGGTCCCGCTGCCGCGGGTTCACCGCCAGCGCACATCGAGAGCGCCCCGTCCGGCGCCACGGCGCCTGCGGCCGTGACCTGCGCGCCTCCCGACCGGGCGCGGCCCGGTCTGCATCGGTGGATGAGTGACCCGGCGGTGGGGCTGCCGGCGTGGATCGAGGTTCGCTGGGAATCCCCGGTGATGATCGGTGAAATCCAGCTCATCTTCGACACGGGACAACACCGGCACCTCACGCTTTCGCAGGCCGACGGCTACACGAAGAAGATGCAGTGGGGCCGCCCGCAGGCCGAGACCGTGCGCGATTACGTGATCGAGGTGGAGGCGGACGGCGCATGGAGCGAAGTCGTGCGCGAGCGCGGCAACTACCAGCGCCGCCGCGTGCACGCCCTCCCAGGCGGACGGTCGGTCACCGCATTGCGCGTGAAAGTGGACGCCACCCACGGCCTCGACCACGCGCGCATCCTCGAAGTCCGCGCGTACCGCTGAGGCGGGAGCGTGGAATGCCATGCGTCAAGGCCCGCATGCGTAGAGCCGCCGCGTCGCTCAGTTCCGCTCCGCGGGCTCGGTCGGGGCGGCGATGCCGGTGATCGAGGTCACGAGTCGTGCGGGGTAGCTCTGGTAGCGGGCGTGGGGCGCGGAGCCCTTCCAGGAGAGCGAGGCGAGGGTCGCGTGCAGCGGCTTGGCGCGATCTCCGAGGGAATCGATCGCTTCCAACGCGGCGAGGCTCGCGAAGTACCCGGACTCCTTGGGGTCGGCGAGACGCGCCAGCGTCGCGAGTGCGGCGGTGCGATCGTCGTCGGTCGGAGAGTCGGCCAGCGCCTGCGCCGCAGCGATGCGCACGGAGGGAGACAGGTCCGTCAGCAGCGCGCGTAGGCGCGGGGCGCTGGCGGCAAGCATGGCGGCACCGCGCACGCGCACTGCCTGCACACCCCAGAAGCGCACCGCGGCGTCCGGGTCGGTGAGCAGGCCATTCACGGTTTCAGGTGTCTCCGCGGCGACGTCCGCGCCGGCCGCTCCCGAGTGGCTTGCCGAAGCGCTGCCGGTGGTGGAGGTCGCCGCGGCGGGCAAGTGAGTTCGCGGCGAGGCGCGGTGGGCAGCGGCGAGGATGCGCTCGAAAGGGTAGCGCGTTGCGTCGCGGGCCAGCGTGTGCGGGGCGATGGTTTGGGCGCGGGCGTGCTGTTCCGCTTCGGGCAGGAAGCCGAGGTCGCGCGTGGCGCGTACGTGGGCGTCGAGGGCGGCGCGGAAGGCGTTGAGGCGTTCTTGCTGCGAGGGGTCGGCGGCGAGGTTGCGGACCTCGTCGGGGTCGGTCGCGAGGTCGAAGAGTTCCTCGGTCGGCTTCGGCGTGCGCCAGAAGAGCGACTGGGCGTCGTCCAGTTCACCGCGATCGAAGCGCTCGCGCCAGAAGCGCGTCGTGGGTGTCTCGAACTGATAGGCGAGGCGTTGTCCTTGGGAGACGAGGGGCAGGAAGTTCCGCACGTACACGAAGCGTCCGTCGGTGACGCTGCGGACGAGGTCGGTGCGTTCATCCATCCGTCCGCGCGCGCCGAAGAGGTAGGCCGGAGCAGGTTGCGGGCGCGTGCCCGCGAACGCGTGACCTTCCATCCATGCGGGGGCGGGCAGGTCTGCGAGGCTGAGAACCGTCGGCGCGAAATCCACGAAGCTGACGAGCCGGTCGGACGGCCCTCCGGGGTTGGTGTTAGCGGGAGCGAGGTGACGCCACTTGGGGGGGAAGTAAACGACGAGCGGCACGCGCAGGCCGGAGTCGGACGGCCAGCGCTTGCTCCGCGGCATGCCGCTGCCGTGGTCGCCGAAGTAGAACACGATGGTGTCGTCGGCCAGCCCGTCTGCCGCCAATTCCTGCAGCCGTTCACCGGCCTCGCGATCGGCCTCGCTCACCATGTCGTAATAGCGGGCCCAGTCCTGCCGTACCTCGGGGGTGTCCGGATGATAGGCGGGCACGCGGACGCGCGAGGGATCCGTGATGCGTTCGGGGTTGCGTGCGCGCAGTTGGCCCTCGTGGGAACGGTTGGAGTTGAAGACGGCGAAGAACGGTTGTCCTGACTTCCGCTGGCGCCAGTGCCCGCGCGCCGACGAGTCGTCCCAGGTGTCGGGCGGCGTGGGCACGTTGTAGTCCTCCTTGCTGCGATTGCTGCAGTAGTAGCCCGCGTCGCGGAGCAGGGCGGGGAAGAGGCGCATTCCGGCCGGGGCCGCCACCATCGAGCGCATGTGGATCGCCCCCAGACTGGCGGCGTGGAGCCCGGTGATGAGCGTCGTGCGGGCGGGGGCGCAGACCGGGTGGTTGGACCAGACGTGATTGAAGCGGATGCCTTCGCGGGCGAGTCCGTCGACGTTCGGCGTGCGCGCGAGCGGATCGCCGTAGCAGCCCATCTGCGGTCCGTGGTCTTCGCTGGTCAGCCACAGGATGTTCGGACGCTGGCCGGCGCTCGTTGTCGCGGCGGGGACGTGGGCCGTCGCCTGCGGTGCGGCCCAAAGCAATGCGGTTACGAGGACTAGCCAGAGTCCGCTGCGGCGGAGTAGGGAGTGCAGCGAAGCCCGCCGCCGTGTGGCCCCTGCGGCGTGTGCTGAAATGGCCGTGCGGCGAAACGTCGAACACCAGGGGGCAGCGGGCGGAGGCATAGGGGTGGTCCGAACGTACCCTGCTGATTCCCCGTCGCACAAGCTCAGGGAATCGCCGGGCTGGGCGCGGCGGAGGTGTGGTTCACCGCTGTGCCCGCCTCCTGCTCGTCTCGCCGGTTTTTTTGTTAGCCAGCGATGAGGGCGGCAGTAGAGTGCCCGCTCGGTTGCGCTCCGGGTTTCCCGTCAGCGTGGCCCTTCCCCCATCCCCATGTCGCTCATCGCCTTCCTCGCCGTGTCCGGGATCATCCTGGCGTGCGCCTACCGCTGGTACGGTCGCCTCCTCGCTCGCTACCTGCAACTCGATCCGACGGCGAAGACGCCCGCTCACGCGCAGCGCGATGGGATCGACTACGAGCCGGCGAGCCGGAACTGGCTCCTGCCGCAGCACTTCTCCGCCATTGCCGCGGCCGGTCCGGTCGTTGGCCCGATTCTGGCGGCGACCTACTTCGGCTGGATGCCCGCCTGGATCTGGATCATTTTCGGCGCGATCTTCATCGGCGGGGTGCACGACCTGATGACGCTCGTCGCCTCGGTCCGCCACGGTGCGAAATCAATCGCTGAGGTGGTGCGCCGGTACATGAACCGTCGGTCGTACCTGCTGTTCCTCGCGTTCATCTGGATCTCCCTGGTGTACGTGATCATCGCGTTCGCCGACGTCACCGCGGGTACCTTCGTGCAGAAGGCGTCGGCGGCCGGCGGTGATGCTCCCGGGCCCGCCGTAGCCACCTCGTCGATCATCTATCTCGGCCTGGCGATCGTGATGGGTCTGTGCATGCGGAAGTTCAAGCTCGGCGAGGGCAAGGCGCAGCTGATCTTCCTCCCGCTGGTCGTGGGCGCGATTGCCTTGGGGCCCTATTTGCCCTTCGACCTCGGCGCGCTTACCGGCAGCGCCCGGCCGCAGGTGCTGTGGGATCACGTTTTGCTGGCCTACTGTTTCTTCGCGGCACTTTCCCCGGTGTGGCTGCTGATGCAGCCGCGTGGCGCGCTCGGTGGCTACTTCCTCTACGTCATTGTGGTGGTCGGCGTCGTCGGCGTGATCGTCGGCGGCCTGCGGGGCGACCTGACGATCGCGGCGCCGGCCTTCTCGGATGCGAAGCTCTTCGACTTCAACGGCGCGACCCCGCCGCTGCTGCCGGTGCTGTTCATCACGATCGCTTGCGGCGCGTGCTCGGGCTTCCACTCCATCGTGGCCAGCGGCACGACGTCGAAGCAGCTCGACCGGGAAACCGACGCCAAGCCCGTCGCCTACGGCGGCATGCTGCTCGAGTCGTTCCTCGCCTGCCTGAGCCTTGCGACGGTGATGATCCTCGCGAAGCCGACGGGTCGCCCCGACCTGACCTACGCCGATGGCGTGGCGGTGTTCATGAACCAAGCGACGTTCGGCCTGGTCTCGATCGACATCGCGCGGCAGTTCGGACTCCTGTGCTTTGCGACCTTCGTGTTCGATACGCTCGACGCTTGCACGCGCCTCGCGCGCTACGTGTTCATGGAGCTGACGGGTTGGCAGGGCCGTGTCGGCCGGGTGGGGGCGACGGCGCTGACGCTCGCGCTTCCGGCGGTGGTGGTCACGCTGCCGCCCGCAGTCGTGAACGGTCAGCAGATTCCCCTGTGGCGCGCGTTCTGGAACCTCTTCGGCACGTCGAACCAACTTCTCGCCGCGCTCGCGCTGCTCGGGGTGACGGTTTGGCTCCTCCAGCGCGGCCGGTCGGTGTGGATCACACTCCTTCCTACGCTCTTCATGCTCTTCATGACCATGTGGAGCCTTGGGTTGGCGGTGCAGGTGCACCTGAGCCGGCTGCGCACGAACACGGCGGCGGCCGTGCACCACGTGGAGTTCTTGGTGGTGCTCGTGCTTTTCGCGATGGCAGTCTGGCTGGTCGTTGAGGCTGTCCTGCTCGCGCGTAACCGCACGCCGCCGGGTCCGCTGGTGTCCCAGCCGAGCGCAGCGTGACACGACTGCGTTGCTCGAGCTGATCGTGGTCCCACGGCCGCGGTGCGTGCCGTGGGAGGGATCTTGCGCCCAGCCGCTCCGCGTCAGCGCTTCAGCCAGCCGTACACCGTGTCGCGGGCTTCGTTGCCCTCGGAGATCAGTTTCCCTTCGCCGTCGAAAATCTTGAAGTGCGGGATCGAGCGCAGGGCGAACTGCTTCGCGACAGGTGACTGCCAGTCGATTTTGCGGACGTCGGGGCGGTTGATGTCGACTTTCACCACGGCGACGTCGTCCCGCCGCCGATGAAGTTCATCGAGCTTCGGCGAGACGGCGCGGCAGGGTGGACAGTAGTCGCTCGTGAAATCGACGACGGTGATCTTTCCCTTCACGAGATGGTCAGCGAGGGTGATCGTTTGACCCTGCGCGATCCGCGGCGGGGTTTCGGGCTTGGTGTCGACGGCGGCATTGGCGCGGGAGAGGGTCGCGGCGAGAAACGCGGCACCCAGGAGCAAGAGGCGGGGGAGGGTAGGCTTCATGAGAATTGAGGACTGTTTCCAACGGATCGCGACCGAGGGGGTTGTCAATCCGGTGGGGTCGCCGAAGTGGACCGTAGTTCTTAGGGAGGGGGCGGTCCGCGTCAGCGGCGATGCCGCCGTCGTTTGGCGCATCGGCGCGGCTCCTTGCGCGGCGGACCTCAGGTGAGGATTTCCCGGACCACTCGAGCTGGCTCGACGCCGGTCAGGCGCTGGTCGAGGCCTTGGGCCTTGAACGAGAACCGCGCGTGGTCGATTCCCAGGCAGTGGAGCAAGGTGGCGTTGAGGTCGTAGAGGCTCACGGGGTCACGCACGATGTTGTAGGAAAAGTCATCCGTCTCGCCGTGAACCACGCCCGGCTTCACGCCTCCACCCGCCAGCCAAACGCTGAAGCAGCGCGGGTGATGGTCGCGGCCATAGTTGGTCCGAGTGAGGGTGCCTTGAGAATACACGGTGCGGCCAAACTCGCCGGCCCACACCACCAGCGTGTCGTCAAGGAGTCCGCGTTGCTTGAGGTCCGTCACGAGCGCGTAGCAGGCCTGATCGGTGTCGAGGCACTGGAGGCGATGATCCCCGGGCAGGTTGCCGTGCTGATCCCAGCCGCGATGCAGGATCTGCACGACTCGAACATCGCGCTCGGCCATGCGTCGGGCGAGCAGGCAGCTCGCGGCAAATGAGCCGGGGGTCTTCACGTCGGGGCCGTACAGGTCCAGCGTGGCCGGCGTCTCGTCGGAAAAGTTGGTGAGGTCGGGCACGCTGGTCTGCATCCGAAACGCCATCTCGTATTGCGCAATGCGGTTCAGCGTCTCGGGGTCACCGTGGCGCGTCTGCGCATGGTGGTTGAACTTGGCCAGGCCATCGAGCATCGCCCGCCGGGTCACGGCATCGACGCCGTTGGGGTTCTCCAGGAAGAGGACGGGGTCACCTTGCGCTCGCAGCGCCACGCCGTTGTGCCCGCCCGGAAGGAAGCCGCTGCTCCACATGCGGGTGAAGAGGGCCTGGGCGGAAACCTTCGAGGAAAACTTCGGGGTGAGCACCACGAAGGCGGGGAGGTCGTTGTTCTCGCTGCCGAGGCCGTACGAAATCCACGAGCCGATGCTCGCCTTGCCGGGGAGTTCGCTTCCGGTCATCAGGAAGGTGCAAGCGGGGTCGTGATTGATCGCGTTGGTGTGCACCGAGCGCACAATTGCGATGTCGTCCACCAGCTTGGCGGTCCACGGGAGCAGGTCGCTCACCCACGCGCCGCTGCGGCCGTACTGGGCGAACTTGAAACTTGAGGGTGCGACCGGGAACCGGGTTTGCCCGCTCGTCATCGTGGTGATGCGCTGGCCGGCGCGGACGGAGGCGGGGAGATCAACGTCGAACTGAGCCTGGAGCCCCGGCTTGTAGTCGAAGGTGTCGAGCTGGGACGGCCCTCCGTTCATGTGGAGGTAGATGATCCGCTTGGCCTTCGGTGCGAAGTGCGGGAATCCCGGGAGGGCCGGGTGAATCCGCGTCCCCGTCATGGCAGGCTTGGATCCGGCGGCGCGTAGCTCCGGCGCGAGGAGGTTCATCGCGACTCCACCCATGGCGAGTCCGGCCCCCGCGAAGAACTGCCGGCGGGTGAGCTGATTCAGGTAATCGTGGCAGGGATTCATGGGGGGCTCAGTTACGGGTGATCGTCTCGTCGAGGTTGAGCAGCAGGTTCGCGACCATCGTCCAGGCGGCGATTTCGGGGGCGGGTTCGGTGGCCCGGGGACGGGAGGCGCCGTTGGTGATGACCTTTTCGGCGTCGGTCCGCGCCATCGCGAAGTGCGCCCGGTGGATCGCGAGCCCTTCCGCCAGCAACGCGCGTTCGGTCGCGTCCGGCACGCGGGCGGTCACGCTGCGGAAGGCGAGCGCGAGTCGGTGATCATCGTCGCCTTGCTCCGCCAGCAGGCGCTCGGCAAACGCGCGGGCGGCTTCAAACTGTTGGACGTCGTTCATCAGGGCCAGTGCTTGGAGAGGCGTGTTCGAGCGACCGCGGCCGACGCAGGCGTTCTCGCGGGCGGGAGCGTCGAAGGTGGACACGGCCGGTGCTGGCGCGGTGCGCTTCCAGAAGGTGTAGAGGCTGCGGCGATAGAGCGCCTCACCGTGGTCTTGGACGTAGGTCTTGGTGTTGCTGCCACCGAAGGCCACGGCCTCCCAAATGTTGACCGGTTGGTAGGGGCGCACGGGCGCACCGCCGACGGTGGGAACAAGGAGTCCGCCGAGGGCGAGCGCTTGATCGCGCAGGATCTCGCCGTCGAGGCGGAGACGGGGCCCGCGGGCGAGCAGCCGGTTCGCGGGGTCGCGCTCGAGCAGTTCGGGGTTCACGCGGGAGTCCTGTCGGTAGGTTCGTGAGGTCACGATCAGGCGGACCAAGCGTTTCACGTCCCAACCGTTCGCCGTGAAGTCGCTCGCGAGCCAGTCGAGCAGTTCCGGATGCGACGGGTGCTCGCCTTGCGCCCCAAAATCACCCGGCGTGCGCACGAGTCCCGCGCCCAGGAGCTGTTGCCAGAACCGGTTCACCGTCACGCGCGCGGTCAAGGGATTCCGGGAATCGACCAACCAGTGCGCGAGGTCCAGCCGGGTGGGGCGTTCGCCGGTGACGGTCATCGGGGGCAAGAAGGACGGAGTGACGGGCGTTACACGTTCGCCGGGTTTATCGTACTGGCCGCGGATGAGAACATGCGTCGGCCGCGGTTCCGGCAGTTCGCGGGCGATCAGCGAGGCGTCGAGGGTGAGTTCGTAGTGAACTTGCTCGGCGAGCAGGCGTCTGACCGCGTGCGCCTCGGGCTCGAGCGCGGCGCGATTTGGACCGTAGATGAAGTCGCGGTGAAAGTCCTCGAGGCGCTTTTTCTCTTCGTCGTTCTGCTGCGTGGCGGAGAGGCCGAGGAGGAAGATGATATCGTTGGGCAACGGTACGTTCGGCCGATCGCGCGCCTCCTGCCCCATGGTTCGCACCCAGGCGCTGCGGGTGAGCAGCGGGTCGTCGGTGGCTTTCGGTACCGTGGCCACGATTCCGATGTGGTCCCACCACGCCGCGCCGTCGCTCTGCGCGAGGCGCAGGCCGGAGTAAGCCTGCTTCGTGGCGAGTCCGGCGGCGGTGGCCGGAACTTCCAGCCGGGCATACGCGCCGGCCTTCGGGAGCGGTCCGACGACGACGTCGCCGACGTCGGGTGGCGTGCCGAGGGCGGTGGGATCACCCCACACGTAGCGCTTGGTCTTCGTGTTGCTCACGAACTCGACGCTGACGGCGCGCGGCGCGTGCTCCGGGTCCGCGCGGAAGTGCACGAACGCCACCGCTTCCGTCGCCACTTGCAACTGCGTTTCTCCGACGGCGAACGACACCACTCGGTTCGTGACCGAGCCGACCAATCGCAGCGCCCGCTCGCCTCCCGCCACGGGCACGTCGGGACCCGCGCGCCATTCGCCCGCCGGCGCGGGCGCCCCGAAGTTTCCGGGGAGGGGAAGGTCCCCGTCTTCGGCCCACACCACCTCATAGACGACCGGTGGAGGCTCGGGTTGCTTTTCCGCCGGATCGGCGGGCGCCTGCGTTCCGGCGGCGGGTTTGACGGGCTCGGGAGGCGGAATCGCGTGGCTCCGTGGCAGCTGGCTGGCCCGCGCCGAGAGCGCTGCGCGGAGCGGCGGCAACTCGCGCGCGATCGCATCGATCCGCTGCTGCTGCTCGGCATTCGCGAGCAACACGATCGGGCCGGGCTTTGGGACATTCCCGTCCCACACGCGGTCGGCGAGGCCGTTGAAGAACGCGCCGAGCGCGTAGTATTCCCGCTGCGTGAGGGGATCAAACTTGTGATCGTGGCACGCGGCGCAGTTGGCCGTGAGTCCGAGCCACACCGTCGAGGTGGTGTCGATGCGGTCGGCGGTGCTGCGTGCTTCCATTTCGGCTTCGATGGCGCCGGACTCCGCGGTCGTCAGGTGCGCCCGATTGTAGCCGGTGGCGATGAGTTGATCGAGGGTCGGTGACGGCAGCTGATCGCCGGCGAGCTGTTCGATCGTGAATTGGTCAAACGGCAGGTTCGCATTGAAGGCGCGCACGACCCAGTCGCGGTACGGCCAAAGATTCCGGATGTTGTCGAGGTGCAGCCCGTGCGTGTCCGCGTAGCGCACCGCGTCGAGCCAGTAACGGCCGAAGTGTTCCCCGTAGCGGGGCGAGGCGAGCAGTCTCGTGACCGCGCGCTCGTAGGCATCGGTCGAGCGGTCGGCGAGAAACGCATCCAACTCCGCGGTCGTCGGCGGAAGTCCAGTGAGATCGAGCGTGAGCCGACGCAGCAGCGTCTCGCGGGAGGCTTCGGGAGCGAGTGCGAGACCCTTGCTTGCGAGCTTCGCGCCGATGAAGCGGTCGACGGCACCGTCCTCGACCTTCGCGCCGCCGGTGGCGCCAGGCAACGTCGGGCGGGAGATGGGTTCGTAGGCCCAGTGATTTTGGTAGACGGCGCCTTGCTCGATCCAGCGCTGGAGGAGCGCGCGCTGTTCCGGTTTCAGCGGAGACTTGTGCGAATCCGGCGGCGGCATGACCTCGTCGGGATCGGTGCTGAGGATGCGTTGCCAGGCCTCAGAGTCGGCGAGATCGCCTGGTGCGAAGGCGCGGATGCCGTCGCGGAGGGCGGTGGCGTCGGGCCCTTGGTCGAGCCGAAGGTTACCCTTGCGGTGGGCAGCGTCGGAGCCGTGGCAAGCGAAGCAGTTCTCCGCCAAGATTGGCCGGATGTGCTCGTTGAACGTGATCGCGTCCTCTGCCGATGCCGCGGTCGCCAAGGAAATCAGAAGGAGAAATCGGGGAAGGGGGCTCACGGGGTGTCAAAGTGGGTCCAGGCGGTGAACGGACGCTTGGGGGGGGCGGGCCGGGAAAGGTGCCGGAAGCTTCGAGGGTGGTGCGGATGTCGGCGTTCTCGAGCGCAGAGTCGGTCTTACTGTCTAGAATCGGGAGGGGTTCCAGGGAAGCCCGTAGTTGTGCGGCATGGGGCGGCGCTCGAGTCTCTTTTCGCTCAGTCCGGTCCATCGCACCGTGCTTCCGCACTGCATGTCACCGAACGCCGCCCGTCGGCGCGCGGTCAGGCTCCGCTGCGCTCTTCCCACAGTTGGGCGAGGCGGATCAGCACGTCGGCGGCGCGCGCCATGTCCTGCAGTGAGACCCATTCGCGCTGGCTGTGGATCTCGTGCATGCCGCAGAAGATATTCGGCGTGGGCAGGCCGCGCGCGGTCAGCTGCGAGCCGTCGGTGCCGCCGCGGATCGCCGACGACACCGGTGACAGGCCGGCCCGGCGCACCGCCTCGATGGCGTAGTCGACGGGGCGCATGTCCTTCTCCAGCCAGTAGCGCATGTTGCGGTACTGCTCGCGGAACGTGACCTCCACGCGGGCGCGGGGCTCGGCGGCGCGGATTTCCGCGGCGACCCGCTCGACGATGGCCCGCTTGGCGGCGAGGCCGGCGAGTTCGAAGTCGCGCAGGATCATCCGCACGGTCGCGCGCTCGCTGTTGCCGGAAATCTCGTTCGGGTGCACGAAGCCGTCGCGACCGGCGGTGCGCTCCGGCGAGGTCTCCATGGGCAGCGCCGCGAGGAAGCGGCCGGCGAGGCGGAGGGCGTTCA
>CAIOYO010000318.1 GCA_903862595.1 uncultured Opitutaceae bacterium
CCGCAGATGAATGCCCGCACCGAAGCGGTCGCGGCGATCTACCGCGGAGCGCCCACCGCCCGCGAAAATCTTCTGGCCAGCGGCGCCCAGTGGATCGTGCTGGGGCCAATGGAGCGCGCGGCGTTTCCCGAACTCGATTCGCGTTTCATCGCTGAGCTCTCCACTCTGGTGGCAGCCACGGCAGACTGGGAACTGCGCCGAGTCCACGCCCCAACTGCCTCACCTTCAGGCTGAAAAACGGCGAGCAAAGGATTCCCGCTTTTCCTCTTGCTGCCGCCGCCGCCGCCCCCTTTGCTCTTCTTTCCCATCGCAAGATGGGTGTCAGAGATGTGATCGGGGCGTAGCTTAGCCTGGTAGAGCGCTACGTTCGGGACGTAGAGGTCGTGAGTTCGAATCTCACCGCCCCGACCATCTTCCGCGAAGACCAAGCGCCGCGCTCCCGCCAACGCTTCCTTCCGCAATCCCCCGCCAGTGCAGCGGGTTAACCTCGGTATCGCGCGCCCTAGCGGGCGGTCGACCACGTCCGCCACACGGCCATTGAGCGCCGCAACAGCGTCTCCGGATCGCCCTTGATGGCGTAGCACTGCAGGCCCACCGGCCCCGCGTACCCCCGCTGAGCCAGGCGCTGAACAAGCCCGCGAACATCGACCGTGCCTTCATCCAGCGGTCGAATCACCCGCTCCCACCCCCCTTCGGGATCGGCACCGTTGATGGACACCAGAAACAGATGTTCGCCACAGGTCTCAATGACCGCGTCCAAGCGCGCCGCGTTGCCTGCCGCGATCTCGTGAGCAAGGTTGAACGTCACCCCCACGTTCGGTCGCCCCACCTGTCGCACGATCCGCAGCCCCTCCTCAGCCGTGGCGACGAGAAAACCCTTGTGAGGGTAAAGCACGATGCGCACGCCGTGCTTCGCGGCGTCGTCCGCCAGATCACGCACGGCACGGGCAGCCGCCGCGTCGTCCACCCCGCGCCCGCGCAAGGTCAACCAGACATCACTCTTCGCCGCACCCAAGAGCGGCAATGCCGCGCGGATCGCCGCGCCGTCATCAGGACTGCCGTCCAACTGCAGCCCAACATAGACACTGTAGATGCGCAGACCCGCCGCCGCGAACGCCGCCGCGCGCTCCTCAAAATCATCCACGCCCGAGTAGCCAATACCCGAGTAGCCCATCTCACGCAGCACCGCCGCTTGACGAGCCGGAGACCAGCGCTGCTCCCGCCCGACCCCGTTGTCGAAAGCGAAGAACGCGGCGTCCCCTGCCCCGGCGAGCGACCCCGTCGAAAGGACCTGAAGGCCCAGACATAACGCGCAGATCCGACCAAGCAATGAGCCGACTTGCATCGCAGAACTTTTCACCCTTCTCGACCGCTGGTCAACCTGATGGAAGGCCGCCTGTGCAGTGCAGTTCGGAGGGATTCCGATCGCACCCGCATCCGCGTGCTCGCGGTGCTAATCGCCTCAGCCGGAGCGCACCTTGCGTCGTCAGAGCCGGGCCCGGCGCACAGAAAACGAGTGACCTTCGACCCAAGGCACCAGCCCCTATTCTTTTGTTTGTTGATCAAACTACCAATCTATGTTGCTCAATTCCTATCTTTTTAATCTACATTTTGTGGATTCACATTAAAATGAACGTCAAACCACAACTCCGGTCGCGCGTCGCGCACGACTCCCCGATGTTGAACGTATGATTTGGGCTTCATTCCCCTTGGAGAGTCAAAGACGGGGCTCGCGGAAAGGCGCTCCTTACGACCGCAGTCGTTCTTCGCGACGAAATTGGCTGGCCCGTTGCGTTGTGCTCGGAGTGCTCCTGCTGGCTCCTGCTGCCGCTCGACCTTTGACACTCCTGAATGCGTCTTACGATCCCACCCGGGAAGTCTACGTGGAGTTCAACCGGGCTTTTGCCGCGCACTGGAAGGCGAAGACCGGGGAAACCGTTTCGATCCGGCAATCCCATGGAGGCTCCTCGAAGCAAGCCCGAGCGGTGATCGACGGACTACCGGCAGATATCGTGACACTCGCGCTTGGCTACGACATCGATGCGCTGCATCGCAACGGCCAGCTGGTGCCGGCCGACTGGAAAACCCGACTGCCAAACAACTCGGCGCCCTATTACTCGACGCTGGCTTTCCTAGTCCGCAAAGGAAATCCCAAGCAGATCCGCGACTGGCCTGATTTGATTCGCGCGGGCGTCTCCGTCATCACCCCCAACCCCAAGACGTCAGGCGTCGCTCGCTGGAACTACCTCGCCGCGTACGGTTACGCCCTTCGCGCACATCAGGGTGACGCCGAGCAAGCGCGAAGGTTTGTCGCAGCCCTTTACCGGAACGTGCCGGTGCTCGACTCGGGGTCACGCGGAGCGTCCACCACGTTCGTGGAGCGGCGCATGGGCGACGTCTTGATCAATTGGGAGAACGAACTCCTCCTTACCCACAAACTGCGCCCGGAGGAATTTGAGGTCGTCACTCCCTCCACCAGCATTCTCGCGGAGCCGAGTGTCACTTGGGTCGACCGCGTAGTCCAGCGCCGAGGCACCGAGCCTCTCGCACGAGCGTACCTAGAGTTCCTCTACGCGAAAGAGGGGCAAGAGATCTTCGCCCGGCACTTCTACCGCCCGCGTCTCCCGGATGTTCTCGCTCGCTATTCGGCGCAGTTTCCGGAACTCAACCTCTTCACCGTCGATGAGATGTTCGGTGGATGGCAGCGTGCGCATTTCGAGCACTTCGCCGACGGTGCCACGTTCGACCAGGTCTACCTGCGCTGAGTTCGATTTCTCGCATTTCTACCTCACGACCACGGATGCGTACGGAACCCTCGATCTCGATCACTTCCCTCCGGACACGGCGCCGCCGTGTCCTGCCGGGGTTTGGGCTGACGCTGGGAACGACGCTGCTCTTTCTGAGCCTGATCGTGCTGCTGCCGCTGTCGGCGGCCTTCATCCGCACCGCGGGTTTGTCCTGGGAGGAATTCTGGGGCCACGTCAGCTCCCCGCGCGTCCTCGCCTCCTACCGTCTCACCTTCGGC
>CAIOYO010000319.1 GCA_903862595.1 uncultured Opitutaceae bacterium
GCGCATGATCCATGGATCGGTGCGTCCGCCGAAGTCGATGTCCTCCAGCGATCCGTCGATGCCGAAGCGCGCGGCAAGGGCGGTGCGCAGCGCGCGCATGCCGGCGCCGCCGGACGCGAGCAGCGTGCCGTCAATGTCCCAAAGGAGGAGAAGGTTCGGTGAGGAGCGCATCAAGGAGCGAGTCAGGGCGCGGCAAGCGCGAGGACTCAGCGCCAGCCGACACGGGTGGGGCCGGGCTGTCAAAGCTCGCGCGACGCTGCGTTTCTCGGCGGGAGAGCCCACCCTCCTGCACCCTCCCGGCGAGCGGAACGCCCGACGAGCGGTGCCGGGCGCCGCTGGTGGGCCTCCTGATTGGTTCGTAGCCGTCGTGTTAACGCTCAGTCGGTCGGGACTCGCCGCCGATGGTCCGGAGCGTCAGCCTACCGCGTCATGCGTCCGATCAACCGCTTCCTCCTCGATCACGGTCTCCGCATCGCTGGCAATCCCTGCGTCAGTCCGGATTACTGCTTGGATTGGCCGGCGCTGGTTGCGCGTCTGTCGGCGGGCCACCCCGCGGTGCAGCCGTGGCCGCGCAGCGGTTTCCGGACGGCGGAAGGGGCGTGGACGCTGATTGAGGATCGCGAGACCGGCGACTGTGCGTGGTGGTTGGAGGGTGTAGCGGGTGCGGCCGAGTGCTTGGAGGAAGGCGTCACGCTCGGCTCCGCGCGGGTGTTTCCCGCCACGTGGGAGAATCTCCTGCGCCTCAAGGACCTCGTTCTTTCGCATACGCCCGGATCCACGCTCTTCCCCACGGCCACCGAGACGCTGGGACGCCGCACCCTCGGCGTGGGCGCGCGGTTCACCACGCTGCACTGGCCCGCGGTGGAGTGGGCGATGGCGGCGCTTGGCATCGGGGTCACCGCGAACCAGAACTCGATCCCGCGCGAACTGGTCTACGACGTGGATGCGATGCTCGCCGGTCGCCTCGACCGCGTGCCGTTCCCGTTCATTGGCACGGAGGTGCCGGAGGGGCATCAGGGGCAGAGTGTCGAGGGCATGAGCCACGGCAGCGTGTTGGCGAAGCTGCGTCATGGCTTTCACCACCTCGGCATCGCGTGGAGCTTCAACGCCGACCACCAGCCGATCGGCGGCAAGTTCGACGTCCGGGAGGACGCGCTGGTCGAGGGTTGCGTGCTGGCGAGCTACATCACCTTCGATCTCTCTCCCGAGCTGGCGCTCAATCGGACGGCGCCGGCGTCCGAGATCGATCGGACGCTCGTGGCTCAAGTGCGGGCACGGGTGGCGGGGGCGGGGGTGACATTGGCGGAGCAGGCGTTCGATCAATTAGTTTCCAAAGTCTGGATACCGCTGCAGAAGATGAAGCGTCGGGATGAAAAGTATGCGGCGGCCCGGGCCCGGCGCTTCCGGGTGGCCGCGGGGCGGGCTTACCTGCGCGAGCTCTCGATCGATGAGCTGCCTGGACTCACGACGCCGGAGACGACGGCGGTGATGCTGGCCCTCTGCGAGGCGCTGCAGATGCGGATTCACTTCGTCGCGCCGGCGTTCGGTTTTCAGAAGAACATGCCCTATCCGGACAACGCGGCGCTGCGGATCCTGATCGAGCGGCAGTGGGCGGTGTGCCGGTCGTTCGGCGCCAGCATCGGGTTCCATTCTGGCTCCGGAAAGTCGGCCGAGAATTACCGGGTCATGGGCGAAGTGACGGGCGGCTGCCTTGAGATCAAGACGAGCGGACGCTACACCTACGAGATGGGCCGGGCGCTCGCGGCGTCGCGGGACCCGGGTGACCAATCCCTCTGGCGGGACTGGCATCGCTTCACCCGCGAGTTGGCGCTGCAGGGAGCCTTCAGTGCAGATGAAACGGAGCAGCGGATGGCGCGAACCTTCATCAGCGACGCCCTACGCATCGAGGGCGCGGCGGATTCGGCGCCCTTCGCAACGCCGCAGGCGACGCGGGCCGCGTTGGAGACGTTGGCGCCGAATCCCGAGCACATGTTTTGGTTCGAGTACAACTTCCTCTTCGTTCTCGCGGCCGGGGGAAGAGCGGAGAAGGCCGCGCTGGGTGATCATTCGGTGGCGGGCTACGCGCAGCGCGCCCGCTTCTACGCGATCAGTCCGGAGGGCCGGCTGAACTACGCCCGCAACGTCGCCTCTTACCTCATCTTCCTCGCGGAATCCACGGGTCTGGCGGCAGCGGACCGCTGCGTGGCGGCGCGTCGCGTGCTGGAAGACTACGCCACGCTCGACGAGTTCCTTGGCGACATCGGCC
>CAIOYO010000320.1 GCA_903862595.1 uncultured Opitutaceae bacterium
CAACGGCAACGGGCGTCCGGCACTCAACGCACTTCGTACACTTCGATGAGCGCCACCCCCGTCGTCGCGCCCACGCCGCTGATCTGTGCGGTGTAGGCCCCGGGCGGCAGGGTCACCACCATCGCAGGATCGCGCCCCCCCGTCTGCAGGGCGAACGCACCGACCTGCGCCGCGAGCGCGGCAATCTGCGAGGCGTTGCTCGCCTTCGACCAATCATCGTTCTCCGCCACGACGGTCGCTGCCCGGAAGATCCTCAGCTGCGGATCCGCCAACGCACCGGGTACGTTGAAGGGCGCCGCACCGAGGGTCGGGCCCGGCCCCCGGATCAGCAGGGTCTGCCGGCCTTCCACCACCACAAAGCCGGCGATGAGGATGTCACCACCCGTCCCGACGCGCGAGCGCGCCGACACGTTGCGCAGGCGCGCCGTGCCGGTGCCTCCGGCATCGTAAGCTTCAACCAACGCCACTCCCACCCCTCCGGCGTTGCCCGTGACGTGCGCGGTGTAACCTTTCGCCTCGAGGTCCGCCACCAGCGCGGCGTCCTTCGACGGATTCGGCAGGGGAAACGCCCCGACCTGCGCCGCCGTCGCGCTGATCCCACTCGCGCCCGCGCCGGTACTCCAATCGTCATTCTCCGTGCGCAGGACTCCGTCATCGTACAGGCGCAACACCGGGTCCGCGACCACCCCGGCCACGTTGAAGGGGGCCTGCCCAAGGGTCGGGCCCACACCGCGCACGAGGACGCGCTTGCTGCCGTTCCCACCCGCGACAAAACCGACGATCAGGGTCTCCGCCCCTTGTCCCGCCAACGAGCGTACCGAGAGGTTCGAGAGTCGCCCGGTCCCACCCGCCGCCACGCCCAATGGCTGCCGCGAGGTCCGCGCCGGATCCCGCTGAAACTGCGGCCAGTCCGTCGCCGCAGGCCCGCTCGTGCTGTTCAACGCGTACAGCTTCCGGTCATAGCTGCCCACGTAGATCGCGCCGTCTCCCGCAATCAAGGGCGACGCATCAATCCAGTCGCCCACCACCGTCCGCCACGCCTGCGTGCCGTTCGGGCGGACAGCGTAGATCGCGTTGTTGCTCGAGCCAAAGACGATCATCCCGTCCGCCCGGACCGCCGGCGGCGATTGCAGGGGCTGCAACGCCGTCTGTCCCGTCGCCGGAAATCGCCAGCGCTCCGTACCGTCCGGCGCGATCGCGTAAAGGCGGCCATCCATCGAACCGATGTACACTGTGCCGTCCGAACCCAGCGCGGGGGACGATTCAATCGCGTCTCCCGTCTGGAACTCCCAGCGGGTCGTGCCATCCGCCGCGATCGCACGGAGCTTCCCGTCCCGCGAACCAATGTAGACCGTGCCGTCCGCCGCGATCGCCGGCGAGCCAAGGATGCCTCCGCCGGTCACCACGCGCCAGACGAGCACGCCGTCCGCACTCACCGCCGTCAGCGAGCCGTCCCACGATCCAAAATAAATCCGCTCATCCGGACCGACCGCCGGCGACGAATCAATGTAGTCGCTCACCGGATAGGTCCACTTCAACGTGCCGTCGGGATTGATCGCATAGAGGTTGGAATCCCCCGAGCCGACGTAGATCGTGCCGGAGGCGCCGATCGCGGGCGACGAGAAGGCATACGCTCCAAGGGTGTATTCCCAGAGTTTGGTCACTCGGCTCTGATCATCCCGGAGCGCGTAGAGCTTGCCGTCCCACGACGCCGCATAAACGGTGCCGTCCGTCGCCACCGCCGGGGCCGCGTCCACCCAGTCGCCCGTCAGGAAGCTCCACTTCAGGCTGGTCGTTCCCGGCGTAGCCCCCGGTCGGATCGCATACAGGCGCCGGTCCTGAGAGCCAAAGTACAGCGTACCATCCGCACCCACCGCCGCCGAGGAGAGCACCAGCCCACCCGTCGTGTATGACCAACGGATCGCCCCGTCTGTCTGGGCACGGCCGGCCACCGTTGCCGCCACGAAGGCAGCCACCCAGGCCAAGGCACGCCAGGAGGTCAAGCGAGGGGTCATGAAGGGCACCATTGAGACCTTCCTCCGACACGCTGTCACGGCCGAAGGTCCACCGGCCGCGCCGGCCGTTCACCGGACCACCCCGCCCAACCAACCCCGGTGCCTTCGATCAGGTCACGCTCGCGGCAGGGTCAGGCGAAAGGTCGTGCCGGCGGGCGAGGTGCTCACGAGCTCCAATGCGCCGCCGGCCAAGCGGGCCAGTTCGTGACTGAGCGCGAGGCCGATCCCACCGCCGCCGGGCTTGGTGCTCGTCACCGGACGGAAGAGTTGATCCCGCACCGTCGGCGCAAGGCCGGGGCCTTGGTCCGTCACGTCGAACGCGATCGTACCCGGCGCGGCCGCACCGGTGATGCGCACCACCGCGCCGCGCGACGATGCCTGCACTGCGTTCTCCAGGAGGTTTACCAGGACCAGTCCACCGAGGCTCGCCACGCGCCCGTCCAGCTCGCCGGCGTCGACCGTCCCAACCTGCACCGCCACACCAGCCCGCCGCGCCGACTCCGCCGTGCGTCCCACGGCACCGCTCACGACCTCATCGGCCGACAGGTCCAGTGCACCCGCCGTTCGCTCCGCCGCAATGAGCGCGGTCGCCTCATTCACCATCGCCCGGAGGCGACGGGTGGTTTCCGCCGCCTCCCGCCACGCTTGCCCATCCGTCGCCTCTGGTCCGTCACCCCCCACCCCTGCTTTCACGAAGCCTTCAATGCCCGCAAGGGGGTTGCTCAGCCCATGCAGGAGGTGCGCACTGATCGCGCCGATCGCCGACACTTTGGCCGAGAGCAGGAGTTCCTCGTTGGCTCGCCTGAGGTCTTCGGCCTGACGCCGCAGTTGGCGCTCCGCTGCCTCCAACCGCGCGAAGGCCCACGCGAGGAGCACCCCGAGCAGAAGGCCGCCCCCAATCGTCGCGAGCGCGGCCTGCTGCACCACGCCACGATCAATCGCCGCGAACTGCGCCCGCACGTCGCTGGGATCAATCAGGAATTGCGCCGCCCCAGCCGGCTCCGGCAAGACCGGGTCCTCCAGCGGCACGAGCACTTCCAGGACCTCCGGCGCTGCCTCCACCGCCTCGTCCGGCGCTCCACGCTCACCGGCTTCCGCCGTCCACTGCGCAAACAAGGAGCTCTGCCTGGTCAGGCGCGCCAGCGCCCGTCCTTCCTCCAGCTCACTCCAATCTGCCGGAGACAGCAGCTCATCCTCCACCGCCGGGAGCGCGGCATACAACAGGCCCGTGGGCTCGTAAATCCTCACCGCCACCACGCCGCGCAGTTTCGTCGTCTGCAGCACCACCGCCAGACGGTCCTCCGCCGGCATGCTCACCCCCAGCTCCGCCCACTCATCCTCCGCAATCCGCTGCTGCAGGGCCACCAGCGCATGCATCGACTCCGCTTCGCGACTCAACACCTGCTCGCGAAGCGAGAGGCGGAGGCGCGCGGAGACCAGCGTGACGAATGCGGCGAGCACGAGAATCGCCGCCGCGATGATCCAGGGTCCAAGGCGTCGTCGAGCCACCGGGGCCAATCGTCCAGGGTTCATGGTAATGAGGGTTCCCAGGTGCGGGCGACACCGAGTGAAACGAGGCGCGCCCGGTAGGTTCCGCCGGCCTCGTTCTCTCGGCTGCGCTCCTCGCTCGCCTCCGCAAAGAGGGTCCAACGCGGGCTCAGGATCCGCTCCACTCGCACCCGCAGTTCGCGGTGGTCCCGCCGCCGCAGCGGTGGATCAAAGCCTACGCCCACGGTCTGGACTTCGTAACGGCTCCTGGAGGCACCAACCTCCATGAGAACACGCCACCGGTCCGCCGCACGCTCCAGCGTCAGCTGTCCTCCGCGTTCCGTGTAGTTGAAATATCCCGACGCTTGATCGCGATTCTCCATCCCGTACGCGTCGAAGCTCAGGGTCCAGGGTCCGCGGAGCAGGGTCGTCTCACCCCGCACTTCGTCCTGCCGAAACTCCAGCTGGGTACCCGGCAGCGGCCGACCTCCGACGGTGTACTGGTTGCGATCCGGATGCTCGCGACGCCGGCTGCGCCAGCCGAGGTCCACCGTCAGCGAGCCTTTCTCCCCACCCTCCACCTGCCACCGGAGGGTCGCCGCGCCTTCGCCTTCCGTGAAGTCTTCCGCAAAGTCCGCGTAGTCGCTGCGGTGCACCTTCGCGCCAACGATCAGGGCGAACGCTCCCGGGAGGGGCGCCGTCAGGTCCATCCCGGTCCGCGCCCCGCGCACGCGCATGCGCGCTACGAAGCGCTCCGTCTCCGTCGCCGAGAGGTCAAAAACCTGGTCCTGATAATACGCCTGCCCAGTCCACGCCGCCCGCCATCCGGGCCGCGGGGTCCAGCGGCTTTCCAGGTGACCAAACCACTCCTGCTCCCCCGCAAGTTCCGGCAGCGGCTGCAGCAGGCGACCGACGTCGCCATTGAGGAATCCCAGCCACTCCCACGCCCCGGAGGGACGCCGCCAGAGGTACGACTCGAGTTGGCCGCGCAGCAGGGAGCGCGAGGCCGGGCTGACCGGACTCAGGAGCACGTTGTCGCGCCATTCGGCTCCCATCCGCAGGGTCGCACCCCACAGCCACGTGGGGCCAAGCATGGCCTGTAGTTGTTCGCGAAGTTCCGGCGGCAACGCCTCCCACTGCTCCGGCGTCAGCGTCGCCAGCGTCGCCGCGAGACGCGCCGGGTCCAGCACGGCCGGCGTTTCAAGTTGCTCCTGACGCTCCGCCGATGCGTCCGCCCCCCACGCCGTGAGCAACGGCGCGGACACCACCACCAAGAGGCAAATCCAGCGAAGCATGAGCGAAAAGTGACCCGAATCCCCACGGGGCCGGACGCGGAAACAGACAGGGCGGAGGTCAACAGACCTCCGCCCTGCGAGCAAGCCACTGGCGACCCCTCGCCGTGACCAAAGTGTTTGTCCGTCCGAACGCTCAGCCGCCGGTCGTCTTGCGGGCCGCGCGGAGCTTCTTCAGCTCTTCGCGGATGTTGCGGGCCAGCTCACGCTGCTCCGCACTCACCGCCATGCCCTTGGCCTTCATGTCGGTCAGGAGCTTGGCCCGCTCCGCTTCCGTCGCGTTCTTCAGCTTCTCGAGGTCCGCCCGGCGCTGCGCCAGGATGGCGTCACGCTGCGCGTCAAATTGCTTGATGAGGGCCTGCAGATCCGCCGGCAGCGTGATCTTCGGGAGCGTCGGCAGCGCGGGACGCGCCGAGGCGCCCGGAGCCGTCGTCGGCTGCGCGAGCAGCGCGCCGTTCAGTGCCACGATGGAGAGGACAAGGGTCAGGAGCTTTTTCATAGAGGTGCGAATGTTGCTTAAACCCTTGCAGGGCGCATGCCACGGCCTAATTAATTAATAAGTAGCTGATTGATAATATTTTACTAAATTAACTGCCTTTGCGCCGGGCGGGGATTTGGGCCCAATTCCCCAAGTCGGCGGGGGTGGTTGGGGAAATTTCCCCAACGGGGCCCCGGCCAGGTCAGGTTCCTCGCGCAGTTGCGCGGGTGTCTCCACGCGGCGTTCGCGCGGGTCCGGTCAGCGGTTCTCGGGCTTCAAGCGGTAGCGCACGACGTCCCGGGAGACGCCGAGGCGGCGCGCCGCTTCCGAGACGTTTCCGTCGCTCTGCTCCACCGCGGTCTGCACGAGGCGGTCAATGGCCTGCTCGAGCGAAAACCCTTCCGCCGGAAACCGGTAGGCGGCGTTGAACCAGTCCGCCCCGCCAGCCGTCGCACCCGCACCCGCGCCTCCGCCCGCGGCGCGCGCGAGGCCGGAGAGGGTCAGACGGTCGTCGTCGAACACGAGCGAGCGCTCCAGTTCGTGTGCGAGTTCGCGGACGTTGCCGGGCCAGCGGTGGTGGGCGAGCCGCGCCACGCCTTCCGCCGGGATCGAGCGTTTCTCCAAGCCGTACCGGCGGCAGAGGCGATCCACCAGGACTTGCGCCAGCGCCGCCAGCTCCGGCCCGCGCTCGCGCAGGGGCGGGATGCGCACGCGAAAGAGGTCGAGGCGCTGGAGCAGGTCCTCACGAAAGCGCCCGGCCGCCACGGCGTCGCGGAGGTCCACGTTGGTCGCCGCCAGGAGGCGCACGTCAATCGGCACCGCGCGGTTGCCACCGACGCGCCGGATGACGCGGTCCTCGATCGCCTTGAGGAGCTTCACCTGCACCGCCGGAGAGAGGCTGGGGATTTCGTCGAGGAAAAGGGTCCCGCCTTCCGCCGCTTCAAAGAGGCCGATCCGCGCCTCCTTGGCGTCCGTGAACGCGCCGCGTTCGTGCCCGAAGAGTTCCGACTCGGCCAAGGTGTCGGGCAGGGCAGAGCAATTCACCTCGATCCACGGACCGTCCGCCCGCGGGCCACGGCGGTGCAGCCAGCGCGCCAGGGTGGTCTTGCCGGTGCCGGTCTCCCCTTCGATCAGCACCGGCGAGAGCGGCGATCCCGCCGTCGCGAGGCGCTGGTCCGCCGCGAGGATCTTGTCGAGTTGGCTCCGCACGCCGGCCAGCGCCGTGCCAAAGAAGAACTGCTCTTCCTCCTCCACCTCCGTCGCCCGCCGGAACTCATCGCCACGCCGCGTCTGCCGCGCCCGCCGCGCCCGCGCGAAGCGCGGCGCGAGTTCTTCGAGGTCGAAGGGCTTGACGAGATAATCCGCCGCACCGAGGCGCATCGCCTCCACCGCGCCGCTGATGCCGCCTTCCGCCGTCATAACGATCGGGACGGTGTGCTGCGGGAGGGCCTTGTCGGCGAGGAGGCTGAGGCTGCGGCCGTCAGGCAGGTTCACGTCGAGCAGCGCGAAGTCGAAACTGAGGTCCTGCAGCGCACGGCGGGCTTCGGCGAGCGAGGCCACCGCGGTGACTTCCAGTCCGAGTTTCTCCAAGTGGCGGACAAACGTCTTGCGCAGCAGCGGCTCGTCCTCGAGCAACAGCAGGCCGGATCCAGCAAGGTTCATCGCCGCCCGTCATGCCGCGATCCGCCGCGCGGGTCGATCCGATTTCCGCGGCTGCGCCAGTCGGGCGTCGGTGCGGCCACGCCCGGCTCCTCCGGCGACCCGGCCCGACGACGCCGCGCCCGGCTGGGCATCGGGGGGTTTTTCGTTTGCCCATCCCGTGACTTGCCCGCTCGCTTGGCCTGCGCGTTGACCGCGCCCTGTCGCGGCCTGCCCGAGCGTCCCGCCCGAGCCAAAACGGGGCGCCATCCGCACCCGACATGATCTTGGTAGGTCCCGCCAGTCTCGAGTCCGCTCCGCTCCCCGCCGCATGAGAGTGCTGCTGTCCAAGCCCGACGCGCTCGGCGATCAGCTGATCGCCGCCGGTCCGGTTCAGGCGCTGCTCGCGCGGCGTCCAGACATCCGGCTGGTCTGGCACGTCTGCGCGACCCGCGAGGCCATCGCATCGGTCATCGGGGGCGAGGTCTTCCTGCCGCGCTGGCACGAGGCGTCCCCGGCCGAGGAGGCGGCGCGCCTCGCCGCGCATCCGGGGCGTCTGGTACTGCTGCCTTTCCCGCTGCACGCGCATGAGGCGTGGAGTCAGGATCTGCGCCGGCGCCTGCAGTGGTGGCACGATTTCCTGCGCGCCACGCAGTGGGACGCCTCGGTGCTGGGTCTGGTCAGCCGCAACTGGGTCGGCGACTTCACCGCGATCGTCGCCCCGGCCGCGCGACGTTTCGGGTTCGAGGCGCTGCCGGTCCGTCAGCCCTTGGTCAACGATGCCCAACGGCTCGCCGGCGCCGATCATCCGTCCTTCACCGCCACCCGCACCCCGTCGTTCGACCGCGCCGAGGCCGCACAACTGCTCGAGTTGTTCACGCTGCTGGAACCGAGCCTCGGCACCGTCACCTCGCCCCCCGTCTGGTCGCCGGTGCCGCCACTCGACCGGCCCAGCCGTGCCACGGCCGATCGCGCCACCGCACCGCGGCAGGTCGCGCTCGCCGCAGGGGTCGGCGGCGATCCGCGCCGCGCTTGGCCGCTGACTCACTTTCTCGCACTCGCCGAGGAGTGGCGCGCCCGAGGCGCCGAGGTCATCTGGGTCGAGGGTCCCGGCGATGCACCGTACCTCGCCGCGCTGCCGGCTACGGAGCAGGCGGCGATTCGCCGTTTCGACACCGGGGAATTACCACGCCTCGCCGCAACGCTCTCCAGCTGCGATCTGCTGGTGTGCCACGACACCGCCTACGCACACCTCGCCGCGGGACTCGGCACGCCGACCGTCGCGATCTTCGGGGGCGGCCAGCGCGGCCGGTTCCATCCGCCGGCGGCAAACGTCAAGGTCGTCCAAGGAACACCCGCCTGCGCCGGCTGCCAGTGGCACTGCCTCTTCGATCGCTTGCTCTGCGTGACTGATCTGCCGCTCGCGAGCGTGCAGCAGGCCATCCGCGACGTGCTCGCCGGCCAGCGCGACGCCCTGACGGTCGCAATCGCCACGCCGCTCTCGGCCACGGCGCTCACCGAGCGACTCCAGCACGAGGTGCTGCACCTCAACGCGGACCGCTTCGCACGGCTACAGATCATTCAATCTCTCCTCGCCC
>CAIOYO010000321.1 GCA_903862595.1 uncultured Opitutaceae bacterium
ACGGAGAACGACGCCGGATGTGGTCAGGCGGATCGTGCCGTCGACCTGCCAGCGACCTGGCCCGAGGAGCAGTGCGCCACGATGCCCCGCCGCTGAAGGTGACCGAGCCGCCACTTCGTCGAGCGCACGCTGGATGCGACTGGTTTGATCGCCGTCGGCATGGGCCAGCGTCGCCTCCGTGGGTACGGAGGGAAGGGGAACGCCGCCCCCGCGGTAACCAGCATGGCTGAAGTCCGGAATGCGATTGCCCGACGCGTCCGCTGGGTACTCGAGGCGGCCGTCCGCCCCACGCACGACGCGTGTACTCTGCCAAGCGTGGGCCGGAAGCATCGCCAGTGACAGCGCGGTGACGATCGCGGAAAGAATGCGTGAGTACACTCGCATGGGTGAAGATCGTGCTGGTGAGAAAGTGCCGGCTGAGCGGGTCGAACCGTGAATGAGGATTGCCGTGGGATGGGCCCGTTTTACTTTGGGACTCATGTCGCCCACGTCGAGACGCGCGTTTCTGCGGAATGCTGTTTCTGGTGCCGCTCTCGCGGCGCTGCCTGCTGCCCTACCGACGTCGGCGGGTGCGGCGTCCACGGCTTCTTCTCCACGATCCGGCAGCGGCGGCGCGCGTAATCTGATCTTTCTAGTGAGCGATGGGATGAGCCTCGGGACGCTGTCCATGGCGCAGCAGTTTCGAATGCGTCGCGAGGGTCGCGGCACCGATTGGATTGGTCTCTACGGGCGCGAAGGCGTGCACCGCGCGCTCGTCGACACTGCCTCGGCGTCGAGCATGGTCACCGACTCGGCCGCCGCGTCCTCCGCTTGGGGCGGCGGACTGCGCGTGGCCAACGGCGCCATCAATGTCGGGCCGCGCGGCGAGCAACCGCAGCCGCTTCTGGATGCCGCCCGGGCCTCCGGGCGCGCCACGGGTTTGGTGACGACCGCGACCATCACGCACGCCACGCCCGCCGGCTTCGCCGTCAACGCGCCGGGCCGCAGTGACGAGGATGCGATCGCGGAGCTGTACCTTCGCTCCCAGATCGACCTGTTCCTCGGGGGCGGCGCTCGCTTCTTTGATCCGGCGCGCCGCACCGACGGCCGGGACCTCTTTGCTGCGTTCGCTCAAGCGGGCTATGCGGTCGCTCGCGATCGCGCCGCGCTCTCCCGTCTGCCGCAGGGCGGGCGCGTGCTGGGGACTTTCAGCTCGGGCCATCTGCCGTTCTCCCTCGATCGCGCCGCGTCACCGGACATCGCCGCGAATGTCCCCACGTTGGCGGAGATGACCGAGCTCGCTCTCGCGCGCTTGGGTGCCGCAGGCGGCGATCGCGGCTTTGTCCTCCAGGTCGAGGGTGCACGCATCGACCACGCGGCGCACGCGAACGACTTCGGCGCACTGGTGCACGATCAACTTGCCTTTGATGATGCCTTGGCCGTCGCGCTGCGCTTCGCGTCAGGCCGCGACGACACGCTGATCGTCGTCACGACCGACCATGGCAATTCCAATCCGGGGCTCAACGGCACCGGAGGCGCCTACCGCGACACCGATGCGGCGTTTGAGCGCGCGTTCACGCTGCGCCAGACGAATGATTGGATCATCGACGGTCTCTCGGGGGAAAGTGACGCCGCCGCGGTGCGCGATCGGATCGTTCTTGGCACCGGCTTGAACGTCTCCAAGTCCGAGGCGGCTCTGGTGCACCGCGCGCTGCGCAAGGATTACGCTGACGCCTACCGCGCGCGGTCGAGCGCAGTCGTGATCCTTGGCCAAGTCCTAGCCAATCATCTCGCAGTGGGATGGACCGGGATCTCCCACACGTCCGACCTCGCCGAGCTCGTCGCTCTCGGTCCCGGAAGTCCATCGTTCTCCGGCCTGTTGATGAACCTGCAGGTTCATCCGCTGCTGCGTGAGGCCTTGGGGCTGCCACGGGCGTCCGCGTGATGATCCGCATTCCGCTCGGTAACTGTAGAACCGGGTTGCGCTCCGGCGCCGTGCGAGCTGTGTTAGCGGGATGAAAGGGATGTCCTTCACGTTGGTAGCCCGTAGGTTGCAGCTGAGTAGGGCGATCTTCGCCTTGCTGGTGCTGGCGTCTGGGCCTGTCTTGCGGGCGTTCGATCTGCCGGCTCAGCCGGACAAGGTCATCCAGCGCGTCGCCTTTGGATCGTGCAACAACTCCACCCAGCCTGCGCCGGTCTGGGACGCCGTCGTCAAAGCGGATCCGCAGGTGTGGCTGTGGTTGGGTGACACGGTGTACGCCGATGTTCCGCGGCCGTCGGGTGATACGCTTGAGGAGCGGACGCGCGTCGTGCTCGACCGACTTCCGGATCTGTACGGTCGTCAGCGCGCGTTGCCCGCCTATCAGCGCCTCATGAGCCGCGCCCTCATCATGGGGACGTGGGACGACCATGACTACGGGCTGAATGACATGGGAGCCGATTTTCCTGGCCGCGCCGAGGCGCAGCAGCACTTCTTCGACTTTTACGGTGAGCCGAAGGACAGCCCACGCCGTACTCGACCCGGCGTCTACAGTTCGATCGTCCTTGGCCCTTCGGGTAAGCGGGTTCAGATCGTGGTCCTCGACACCCGGTCCTTCCGCTCGCCGCTGGAGGATGGAAATTTTCCGAAGGATCAGAGGGTTGAAGGACGACCTGGTCCCTACCGTCCAAGTATTGATAGTGCAACTACGTTGCTGGGGCCTGATCAGTGGTCGTGGCTCGAGCGCACGCTGCAGCAGCCTGCCGAGGTGCGGATCATCGTGACGTCGATTCAGCTCATCGCTGACGATCACCGTTTCGAGAAGTGGGGTAACTTCCCCCACGAGCGGCGAAGGCTGTTGCGCTTGATCCGCGATCAACGCATTGGCGGCGTCATCGTGGTCTCAGGTGACCGTCATACCGGCGAACTGAGCTGCCTCGATCCCCTGCGCGAGCCGGAAGGGAAGGAAATCGATCCGGGCTACCCGCTGTTTGATCTCACGTCCTCCGCCTTGAATCGCTCCGCGCCGATCATCGCGAGTCCGCAGCTGACCAGTAGCGAGCGTCGTCCGGTGGTGTTCAGCCACGAGATCAATCGTCACCGCATCGGCTCACGCTTTGGCTACAATCACTTCGGGCTGATCGAGATCGACTGGAGCGCCGCCGGCGGGGGTGAGGTGACGCTTTCGCTGCGCTCCGAAACCGGCGATGAGGTGCTGCGGCAGCGTGTGTCGGTCGCCGCGCTGCAGCCTGCCTCAGGCGCGCGCGCGGGCCTCGGAAACTGAACGGCGTCCCTCACGCAGCTGGCGTGCGGGTGCGTGCGGGCGCGCGGTGACGGTGGCGTGGTGGACCCGGAAAGGGAGCGGATCTGGTCCGCTCGTCTCTGGGGGCGTCGTGGCTTCCGCCTTGCCTGCCTGCCGGTAGGGGGGGGCGACCGCAGAGACTTGCTCACTGCGCCGCTCGCGCCGAAGTCACCAACTCGGCCAGCGCCGCGTCCACCGAGGTGGTCGGACGGAATCCCGACGCCAGCAATCGCGTAACGTCCGCCCGGGAGTGGCGGACGTCGCCGGCGCGCGTGGGCGCATGCTGGATCACCGAACGCGAGCCGGTCGCTCGGATGATGCGCTGGGCGAGTTCGAGGACCGTCATCTCGCCGCCGTAGCCGACGTTGTAGACGCCGGCCATGCCGGGCGTCGTCGCCGCGAAGAGGTTCGCTGCCACGACATCGTGTACCGAGATGAAATCTCGGGTCTGACCGCCGTCGCCGAAGATCGTGAGGGGTTTGCTTGCGAGCGCCTGGCGCAGAAAGATCGGGACCGCCGCCGCGTAGGCGCTCTTGGGGTCCTGTCGGGGACCGAAGACGTTGAAGTAGCGCATGCTCACCGTCTCGAGCGGCGTCGTCGCCGACCAGAGGCGGCAATAGTACTCGCCGTCGAGCTTGGTGATCGCGTACGGGCTGCGTGGATCCGGGGTGAGGTCTTCGCGCTTCGGGGACTCGGGGCGCTCACCATAGACGGCCGCCGAGCTGCTGAAGCAAAGGCGCCGCACCTTGGCCTCCGTCGCGGCGGATAGCACATTTAGGAGTCCAGTGACGTTGCGCTCCACGCAGGCGTCCGGTCGCTGCATCGACTCGGGCACGCTCACCATCGCGGCGAGGTGGAAAACGACCTCCACGTCGCGCACCGCGCGGGAGACGGCGGCGCGGTCGGTGATTGATCCTTCGATGAGTTCGACGCGCAGTCCCGCGAGGTTCTCGCGGCGTCCGGTGCTTAGATCGTCGAGCACGCGGACCGCATGCTCGCCCTGCAGACGGGCGGCAAGGTGGCTGCCGATGAACCCGGCACCTCCGGTGATGAGGACGTTCATGGTTGGGCGGCGATGCGGTCGACGATGCGCTGAAATGCAGCTTGCTGCCCTTCGAGGCTGCGGACGAGCGCGAACTGGTTCCGAGCGCGGTCGAGATTATGCCCGGGACGCTTGGTCTTGAAATAGACGTCGCCCTCGATGAAGTCCGTCAGGAACCGCAGGCCGATTTCGAAGGTGATGAGTCGGCCGGAGAAGGCGAGTTCCGCGATCTCGGCGGGACACAGGAACGAGCGTGCGGTCGCAAGGTAGCCCTCGGCGAGGGCCGTGAAGATCTCTGGGCGGGCGACGACCTGGGTGAGGTCCGTCGCGTCTTCCGCCGCCGCGTTCGTTGCCGAGCGCACGAGGTCGCCAAAGTCATACAGCGCGAGCCCGGGCATCACGGTGTCGAGATCGATCACGCAGACGGCGCGGCCCGTCGCGTCGTCCAGCATGACATTGTTGAGCTTGGTGTCGTTGTGGGTGGTGCGTTCCGGAAGTTCCCCGCGGGCGTGCCGTTCCAGCAGGCGGTCGACCGTCGCCTCGCGCGCGGTGGCAAAGGCGATTTCGCTCTGGGCGGCGGCGACGCGGCCCGCCGGATCGCGGCGCACGATTTCAAGGAAGGTTTCGAAGCGGCGGCGGGTGTGATGGAACGCGGGAATCGTCTCGTGGAGGCGCGGGGCCGGCAGGTCAGCGAGCAAGCCCTGGAAACGACCGAACGCCGCCGCCGCTTCGCGGGCCTGCTCGGGCCGCTCGAGGAGGTCGTAGGTACGGGCACCTTCGATGAAGTCATAGCAGCGCCACGCGGCGCCGGTTTCGTCGCGCGCGAAGGGAGCGCCGCTTCGGTCGGGGATGAGCGTGAGTGCGCGCTCAGCGCCTGAGGCGGGGAGGCGGGACCGGGCGTGCTGCGTGACGCGTGCGATGTTCTGCATCAGGGCCGGGATGTCCCGGAAGATGCGACCATTGATTCGCTGCAGAAGGTAGCGTCGGACGTGTCCCTGTGCGCTGCGGCAGGTCACCGCGAAGGTATCGTTGATGTGTCCCGATCCGTGCGGCACCGCGTGCGTAGCCGGGGCGCCGAGTTCGAAGTGCGCCGCGACTCGGAGCGCCTGCGCGGCACGTTCGTCGGGCGCAGTACCGGCCGGCGGGGAGGGGGACTGCATGGGGAAGTCCGAGAGCAAAGCAGGGCGGCGTGGCGGGGCAATCCCGGAGAGGGGTAAGACGGGGACTACAGGTTTGACGGTGGTCGGCGGTCCGGGGATTCTCTGGGCCGACGACGGCCAGCGGCGTTTTCCCCTCGGGATGCGTTCCGCTCGGAGTCGCTTCGTCGTAGGCCTCGATCTCGTCGGTCTCTTTCTCGCTTACCCCGCATGTCCCGTCCGTCCTCCTCGTCGTCTTCCGCGTCCGTTGATCGCCGCCGTCTGTGGCGTGATTGGGAGGTGCTGTGCCGCGACATCGGCGAGCGCCGCGCCGGTACGCCGGAAGAGCGTCGTGCCGCGGCGTTCGTCGCCCGTCGTCTCGCGG
>CAIOYO010000322.1 GCA_903862595.1 uncultured Opitutaceae bacterium
GAGGAGATGCCGGAATAGTTCTGCGGAAGGTAGTTAAGGAAGTCGGCCAGAGTCATGGCGCCGGTCGACCGGATGTAGTCGCGGTCGTAGGCGCTGACGGGCGAGGGACCAGCGGTTTCGGTCTGCCGAATGCGGCTGCCGAGGACCTCGACCTCCTGCAGTTTTAGGGGCTCGGAGGTCGCGGCCGTAGAGGCCGGGGATGCAGCCGCACTGCCGGAGGCTGGTTGCCCGTGGGCGGTGGCGGTCGCAACGGCCGCGAGGGCGGTCGCAACCCAGCGCCGCAGATGACAAGAGGAGGTTCGGTTCATGGTGGTAAAGGTCGGATGAAACAAAGGGAAATGGCCCCGAGAGTGCGAGGCTGGAAAACCATGAATTGCGTGCACGCTCAGCGCGCGATCACCCGGCGTCCTTCGCGGACCGAATCGCCGGGATGCAGCACGATGGTTTCGCCGGGGGCGAGGCCTGCCATGATCTCGGCCTCGGCGTCGTTCCGGCGGCCAATCTCCACCGTGCGGAGCCGCGCCCGCCCTCCAGCGATGGCAAAGACCGCCCAGCGTTCGTCCTGCCGGAATAGCGCACCCACCGGAACCTTCAGCGCGGAGGCCACTTCATCCACGACGATGCGCGCCTCGACCCGGAAGCCATCTCCGAGCGCGGCGCGGTGTTCCACGGGCGTGGTCAGGTCGGCGATCACGTTGACCCGCTGTTCTTCCACCCCGAGCGCGGAGATTTTCGTGAAGCCCGACGGCTCCACCACGCGGACCCGCGCGGTCAGCGGGGCACCGCCTCCCCACTGCTCAATCCGGACGCGGGCTCCGAGGGGAATGCGGACTGCGTCCGTCGACAGGGTCTCGACGATCACTTCCAGATCGGTGGGGTCACCGATTTCCACCAAGCGGGAGCCGACCGGGACGACCGTCGCGCTCTCCTCGAAAACCCGCAGCACCCGTCCGGAAATTGGCGCACGCAGTGGGCGGCGTGCGTCGGGTGGGGTCGAGCGCGCGTCGGTCGTGAGCAGCGCGGCGCGGGCGAGTTCCACCTCGTAGTCGGCGATGCGCTGCGCGAATTCCGCCGAACGGAGCTCCGCTGCGGCCGCAGCCTCGCGCCGTTCCGCCGCGTCCAGTTCCTGGTGGGAAAGGCTGGCTTGCGCATGCAATCCGCGGGCGCGTTCTAGGTCGGTACGCGCGTAGGCCTGCTCGGACTGGGCGCGCTGGAGGAGCGGTAGCGTGCGCGCCTGCTCCGCCTCGGCCGCCTTCACGCGCGCTTCGGCTTGCGCCTGCGTGCGCGGATCCAGCATCGCGGAGTCGGCGGGTTCCAGGGTCGCGATCACCGTCTGCCCGGCTTCCACGGCATCGCCGGGCCGCAGCGTCACACGCAGCAAGCGCCCCGCCAGCGGCGCCGAGATGACGTGGCGCTGGCGGATGCGGGTACGGCCCTCCTCGATCACCTCGACGGTGAGGGGGCCGCGGACGACGGTCGCGAGGTCGACGCGGATCGCGCGAGGTCGGAGGGCCCAGCCGAGCAAGATGAGGGTGCCGATTGCGGCGAGCAGCAGCCACAGAGAAAATCGTTTGGATCTCATGGGAGGGACGGGGTCGAAGAGAGGACGGAGCTCAGTCGTGGGACTTTAGGACGGCGACGAGGTCGAGGCGGTCGATCCGGCGGCGCACGACCAAGCTGGAGATCGCGGTGGCCGCGACGACGGTCAGGACGGCCGTGGCGTAAGTCGAGGGATCGATCACGAGCGGGAAATGCTGGGTCTCGGTTTCGAGGGCTCGCACGGTGAGCCGGGCGAGTAGGTTACCGAGCAGCAGGCCGACCGGAATCGCGAGCGCGGTGAGCGCCGCGATTTCCCCGAGGAGTGTGGCGGAGACCTCCCGGCGACTGAGGCCGATGACGCGCAGCGTCGCCAGTTCCCAAGCCCGTTCAGAAAGGGTGATGCGCGCGGCGTTGTAGACCACGCCGAAGGCGATGATCGACGCGAAGATCACGTTGAAGAGGCGCATGCGCAGCATGTTTTCCGACATCAGTTTCTTGAAGCTCTGGATCAGGGAGCGGGTCGAGGTGATCCCTCCGATGCGCGGAGTCTCCTTTATCTCCGAGTAGAGCGCGGCCTCTTGGAGCGGGTCGGCGAGGAGGAAGGCTCCGGAGATCACCGCACCCTCACGGAGGAAGTCGTTGAGCTCCCCGCGCGCCAGGTAGGCTGCCTGGCCGGCGAAGTCTCTCACCGTACCGGCGACCCGGAGAGCGCGCACCGGGCGAGCACCTTCAAGCACCTCCACCTCGACGGTCTCACCGGGCCGGACGTCGAGGAGCTGGGCGAGCTTCTCCGAGAGCAGGAGACCCCTGGCGGGGAACGGAATCGGATGACCGTTGACATCGATCGGCCGGAGCAAGCTGGAGTCCGCCTCGAGCCCAAGCAGCGACGTCAGTCGGGCGTGCGTGCCGCGCCGCAGCCTCACCGCGACCGAGCGGAAGCCCTCGGCACGGAGAACGCCGGGGAGGCGGACTGCCGCATGCAGGGTGCCGACATCCGATGGCTCGATGAAGGCGATGCTGAAGTCGAAGCGCTGCGTTGCCTCGAAGTGATCCTCCATCAGCCGATCGACCAAGTCGGCGCTGAAGGATCCCAGGACCATCACGGCGATGCCCAGCGCGATGCCCAACGCGGAGAGCACGGCGCGCACGGGGTGCCGCGCGATCTGGCGGAGCGTAAGCCGGGTGAGCGGCGAAAGCCTTCCGACCGATCCATGAGGATGAAGGAAACCACCGCGAAACGGCCGGGGGGCCTCCGGGCGCATGGCTTCCGCCGGGGCCAGTCGCACCACGCGCCGAATCGCCATCGCGACACTCAGCACGCCGGCGAGCAGGCTGATGCCCAGCGCACTCGCCACCACCCCGAGCCCCACCGAGTAACGCTGGTCCGGAAAGCGGAAGAAGCGCACGTACAAATCGGCGAGCCCTGACCCCAGCCACGCGCCGACCGCGGTGCCGAGCGCCGCACCGGCGAGCACGATCAGCAGGGCGAACTGGAGGTAATGGGCGCCGATCTCCCAGCGGGTGTACCCGAACGCCTTCAGCGTGGCGATCTGCTCGCGCTGCGTCGCAATCATCCGGTTGAGCACCACGTTGAGAATGAAAGCGGCGACCAACAGGAAGATCACCGGCGCGAGCAAGGCCATCGCGCGGAGTTGGGAGAGCTCGTTCGCCACCGTCCGGTACGAAACCTGGTCGTCCCGGCCGTATGCGCCGCGCCCACCGTAGGGCGCGAGCAGGACGTCGAGCTGCGCCCGCACCGCGGGCAGGGACGCTCCGGGGGTCACCGCGACGACCAAGTCGTTGCAGGCGTTGGCCAGGTCGAACGCCGCAGCCAGAGGGCGATCCCGCATCCAGAGCACACCGAAGCGTCGGTCGTCCGGCACGACGTCACCGCCGCGGATCTGGTAGATGTATTCCGGCGAGAGCGCGATGCCCACCACGATGAGCTGCTCGCGGCGACCGTTCATCACCGCCTGCAAGCGATCCCCGGGGACCAGTCCGTGCGCCTCCGCGAACGCCTCGTTGGCGAGCACCTCGCTGCGCCGTCCCGGATCCGGCCAACGCCCCTGCCGCAGGTGCAGGCGACTGAGTGACGGCTCGCCATGATCGGGAATGGACACCAACCGACCCACCGCTGGTTCGATCACGCCGGGCAGGTCGAGCGTCACTTCCGCCACGACGCGGGTTTCCACCGCGGCGATGCCCGGCACCTCGGCCACCCGGCGCGCAATCGAGACCGGGGCTCGCTTCAGATGCGCGAAGACGTGAGGCAAACGCGCGTCCTCGTAGTACTGCGCCGCCCGTCGCTCCAGCGACTGGAGCACGCTCACCGACATCACGAAGGTCGCCACGCCGCAGGCGACCACGAGGCTGATCGCCGCGGCCTGGGTCCAGAGCAACCGGAGATCCCGCAGGAGTTTTTGCCGGAGCGCGGTCATCGTGATCCGTCCACCGCTACCACACGAGCGACGCCGCCGCCGCGCGCACAGGGTTGTGCTGCAGGCTCGCGATCCGGCCGTCCGAGAGCGTGATCACGCGATCCGCCATCGCCGCGATGACCGCGTTGTGGGTGATGATCACGGTCGTCGTACCGAGTTCGCGGTTCAGGCGTTCAATCACCTCGAGCACGGTGATGCCCGTCTTCACGTCGAGCGCCCCGGTGGGCTCGTCGCACAGTAGCACGTCGGGCCGTTTCGCGATCGAACGAGCGATCGCCACGCGCTGCTGCTCACCGCCCGATAACTCGGCCGGGAAGCGATCGAGGTGGTCGCCGAGGCCGACGCGGCGCAGCGCTTCCTCCGGCGACATTGGATCACGCGCGATGTCGGTCACCACCGCTACGTTCTCCCGCGCCGTCAGGGTCGGCATCAGGTTGTAGAACTGGAACACGAAGCCCACGTGCTCGCGCCGGTAATGAGTCAGCGCTGCATCATCCCACGCGCTCAGATCGTGATCGCGGAAGCGCACGCTCCCTGAGGTGGGAACGTCGAGGCCGCCGAGGATGTTGAGGAGCGTCGATTTTCCGCTGCCGGA
>CAIOYO010000323.1 GCA_903862595.1 uncultured Opitutaceae bacterium
CTAGTACGAGAGGACCGAGAATGACGAACCTCTGGTGTTCCGGTTGTCACGTCAGTGGCAGCGCCGGGTAGCTATGTTCGGAAGGGATAAGCGCTGAAAGCATCTAAGCGCCAAGCCCATCCCAAGATAAGATCACAATCCGTCGCAAGACGGTGCAGGGTCCGGGTAGACCACCCGGTTGATAGGCCAGAAGTGTAAGCGTAGTAATACGTTCAGCTAACTGGTACTAATGACCCTGATAGTTTTATGCAAATCGCCTCTGGGCGTTTGTTTTACCTCCTTAAGTTAAGATTTCTTCCCTAAACTTTAGATACTTTCTCTTCTTCGAAGAGAGTCCCTTTCTGGTGACCACATGCCGGGGGTCCCACCCGTTCCCATCCCGAACACGGCCGTTAAGCCCCGAGCAGCCAATGGTAGTAGGACGTTAGGTCCCGCGAGAGTAGGTCGTTGCCAGATTTATGACCCGGATTGTGCTAACGCACAGTCCGGGTCTTCTTTTTTATCCGGACCGCCGCGTCCGTCCCACCCTGGCCGCCGGGCCGCTTCGCGCTTTTCAAACGTCCGCTCCTGCCGCAGGGTGTCTCCATTCCCATGATGCACCGCCGGCTCTTTCGTCGTTTCCCGCTCGTCCGCGCCCGTCTTCTCGTGGCCGCGCTGTTGTTCGCGCTGCCGTTCTCCGGTCACCGCGCCGCTGCCGCCGTGCCGGCCACCGTCCTCGCTGACCTGAAGTCCAAGGCCGAGTCCGGCGACTCAATTGCCCAGTACAACTTGGGCGTTGCTTACGCCGATGCCGCCGATCCGGCGTTCAACGCCTCCGAGGCGTATGCCTGGCTCACCCTCGCAGGCGAGCAGGGTGCCAATCTTGAGGTGCTCCAGACGCTGATCGAGCGCTTGTCGCCGTCCCAGTTGGCCGAGGGCAAGCGTCTGCTCGACTCGCGCCGTTCCGAACTCTCCCAGCGCGCCCGCGAGGCTTCGCCGTTCGTCGGAACCGCCGTGAACACCGCCGTCACCGGGGCGTCCGCCGTGGTCGCCGCCGCCACCGACGTGGTCGCGACCGTGGCCACTCCCGCTGCGAGTGGTTCCGGCGCCGCCGCCAAGGAGGCCGCGCTCGGCAAGATCGCCGAGCTGAATCAGCAAATTTCCGCGCGCGATCAACGCATCGTCGCTCTCGAGGCCGAGCTGTCTGCCGCGAAGTCGAAGACGGGCTCACGCGAACTCCAGGAGCAGCTCGCCGCGAAGGCACAGTTGCTCGCCGCGAGCGATGCCGCCCGCGAGACGCTTTCCCAGCAGTACGCGACGCTCAGCGCTGAAGCCGATACGCTTCGCGCGAAGTTCGCCTCCGAGCAGAAGTGGGGCGCTGAGCTCGTCCGCAGCGAACAGGCCCGCAAGGAACTCGAAGCCGAACGCGACCTGCTGCAAAAGCAGTTGTCCGCCGGCACCAACGCCGACGCTCAAGCCAGCGCCGATCTCGTCCGCCGCGCCGAGGAGGCCGAGGCCAATCTCGCCACCGCACTTCGGAGCTACGCCGTGCAGTCCGCCGAGCTGGATCAAGTCCGTTCCACCCTCGCCTCCGCCGAGGGTGAACGCGCCGCGTTGACCGCGCGCCTCGCCGACATTGAAGCCGCGAAGGTTTCCCTCGGGAACGAGTTGGCCGACAAGTCCGCGGCCGCCGCCGAAGCCGACCGCCTGCGTGATCAGCTGCGGCAGACGCAACAGCAGGCCGCCGCGACCGCTCTCGAGCTCAATCAGCTGCGCATCCGGCTAGCCATCCTCGCGCCTTCACCCTCAAGCACGCTGTCCTCGCCGACCCGCCCGGGCGCCGCGGACACGACGTCGCTCGCCGCTCCCGCCCCCGAGGCTCTCCCGACCGCCGGCTCCAGTCCGTCGGCC
>CAIOYO010000324.1 GCA_903862595.1 uncultured Opitutaceae bacterium
GCTGCGGTTCGCGCGACGCCCCCATGATGGCGGCTCCGCCGCGTCCTTGGTCCGTGGACGCAGGGTGGGGCCCTCGATGAGCTGAGCAGTGAGTGTGGTGAGGGATGGCTTGGTCGGCACCCCCATTTCATGGTGCAGCAGTTGGCCGACCACGAGTTCGGTGGCGCGAGCGCCGATCTGTGCCGCTTGCAGGTCGAGACTGGCGCAGTCGTGGTTGGTCCGGAGGACGTTCAGGCAGACGAAGCCGTGCGACTCCGGGAGCCGCGCTCCGGCGGCTTGCATCCATTGGACCGCCTCCGGGAAGTGACCGATGACGACATCGGGCCGATGCCGCTGGAACCAAGGGATGAACTCCTCGGGGCCGAGGGCCCGGGAGCGCAGGACGGGCACGGTATCCGTTTCTGGCGCGTGATCCTGCAGGGCGAGGAACGCGCCTTCCCAGCGGAACTGCAGCCGCTCGCTCAGGGCCGTGTCCATGAAAAGTCCCGGGCGACGGTAGCCCCGGGCGTGCAGTTCGCCCATCAGGGTCACCATCGAGCGATAGTGGTCGCAGCAAACGCAGTGCAGCGGGGGAATCTCGATGAAGTAATCGGTGTAGACCGCGGTGTACCGTTCCCAGCTGAGCGCGCTCAGATCAGGGGAGCCCAGGGCTGGCAGCAGGATCAGTCCCTGAATGCCCCGCGTATGGAGAATGGTATCGAGGCGGTTCAGGCGCACACCCTGCGGCCCCACGGCGAAGCGTTCGACCCGGAAGCCCATTTCCTCGGCACGGGAAGAAATGCCGGTCATGAGCGCGCTGCTGTAGCGCCGGGCCAGGGCCGTGTACTGCTCGTCGACGATCTCCAAAGCCGCGAGCACCCCGCGGAACTGCTGGCTGCGCGAGCGGCGTAGCTGGGACATGACCGCTCCGGTAAGTGGATTCCGGATGTACCCGGCGGCCTCGGCGGCAGCGCGCACGCGCGCCGCAGTCTCGGCCTTCACGCGGGGCGATCCTCCCAATGCTTCGGAGATCGTGGTGCGGGAAAGTCCGAGTTCTCGGGCCAGGGTGCGCAGCGTCGGGCCAGCCATGGGTCCCCGCCTAGAAGGTGCGGTGCCGGGGGCTTTTCAACGAAAAACCGGAACTGTCAGATTTCAGGGCCGCTGGAGCTCTTCTCGCCCCCGGCTTTTGTTCTGGCGGTGGTCCTCGTTCCGGCGCTGTGCTTGCTCCACCTCGGACCGCGACCTCCTCTGCACTATGATTCGCAAAGCCTTCGTCATGTCGGTCCACCCCGGCCAGGAAGCGGAGTACGAGCGTCGTCACCAGCCGATCTGGCCGGAGTTGGAGGCCGTGCTGCGCCGCCACGGAGTACGCTCCTATTCCATCTTTCTCGATGAGGATACCCGACAGCTATTCGCCTACGCGGAAATCGAAAGCGAGGAGCGTTGGGCCGAGATCGCGTCGACGCCGGAGTGCCGTCGTTGGTGGGCATCGATGCGGGAACTCATGCCGACCCACCCCGACACTCGTCCGGTGAGTCACCCGCTGCGCGAGGTCTTTCACCTTTCATGAGCATTACACCCGCGCCGGGAGCGCTGACTCGCCGTGCCTTCGTTCGCGCGGCCACCGTAGGATCGGCGGCCGTGGCCTTGCCGTCGGTCGCGTCGACGACCGATTCCTCCGGGCGGTCCGCGATCGGCCAGCCACCCTCCGCTCGCGCCCATTGGTTGGAGGGGAGCCCGCGGTCCCCGGTCGGCGCCCGCTGGGGCATGGCGTGGCCTCGGGGAACGGTGGCTCCGGGCGTCACCTTCGGGGCCCGCACCGACGACGGGACACCGGTGTCGCTGCAGAGTTGGCCGCTGGCAACGTGGCCGGACGGCTCAGTGAAGTGGAGCGGACATGCCGTCTCCGCTGATGCTCCCTCGTTTCGTTCGCTGACGGTTCAGGCGGGCGAATTACCGGTCGCGCCTGCCGCACCCGTCTCGGTGGTCACGACGGATGAGACGATCGACCTTACGACGGGCGATTTCTCCTGCCGTGTGCAGCGGCGGGGCAGAGTCATCGTGGCGTGGTTGCGTCGGGGAGCGACCGACGTGGCGGTCGATGGCCGTCTCGTCTGTGTGCGGGAGGAGGAGAGCGCGACTGGCCCGGAGGGTGGCGTGCGGCGGGTAGAGTGGGAGGGTGAGGTGACCGCCGCGGCGGTGGAGCAGGCTGGGCCCGTGCGGGCGGTGGTGCGCCTCGAGGGGAGGCATGTGGATCCGGCGGGAGCGCGGCGCTGGTTGCCCTTCGTCGTCCGCCTGTCCTTGCACGCCGGGGCCTCTGACCTGCGTTGGATCCACACCTTCATCTACGAAGGCGATCCGGCCAGGGATCGGATCGCCGGATTGGGCGTAAGGTTCGACGTTCCGCAGCGCGGACCGCTCCACGACCGCCATATCCGTTTTTCAGGAGAAGATGACGGACTCTTCGCGGAAGCGGTGCGCGGAGTGACCGGGCTGCGCCGTGACCCCGGCGCTGCGGTGCGGCGGGCTCAGCTCGCCGGCGAGCGCACCCCGGAGGTGGCGACATGGGATCGTCGCGTCGCGTCGCGAATCCACTACATCCCGGCGTTCGGTGACTGGACGCTTTTCCAGTCCTCTGCGGATGGCTTCGAGGTGCTCAAGCGCACGAATCGGTCGCACACGTGGCTTTCTGGTGCGCGGGGGAATCGAGCGGGCGGACTCATGAGTCTGAGCTCACCCGAGGGAGGGATCGCGCTGGGTATCCGGGACTTTTGGCAAAGCCACCCCGCGCAGCTCGACGTCCGCGGTGCGGCGGGCGATGGGGCGACCGTCACGGCATGGCTATGGGCGCCCCAAGCAGCCGCGATGGACCTTCGGCCCTACCATGACGGCGTGGGGCAGGACACGTATGCCCGCCAACTTGAGGGCCTGGAAGTCACGTACGAAGACTACGAACCCGGGTTTGACTCTCCGGTGGGCGTGGCCCGGACCAGCGAACTCTCCGTCTGGGCGCTGGCTCGCACGCCGACTAGAGAAGAGCTCGCCGCCATGGCGGCAACCGTGCGGATCCCGCCCCGGCTGCTTGCGGATCGGAGGGATCTGCATCGCGCTGGCGTCTTCGGTGGCCTCTGGTCGCCTCAGGAGGAAGTGGGCTCGCCGGCCCAGGCGATCGACCGCCAGCTCGCCTCGCATTTTGACTTCTACCTCAGCCAGCGGGAACAACGCCGCTGGTATGGATTTTGGAACTACGGCGATGTGATGCACAGCTATGATGCCGATCGTCATGAGTGGAAGTACGACATCGGGGGCTTTGCCTGGGACAACTCCGAGCTCTCGACGGATATTTGGCTATGGCTTTACTTCCTGCGCAGTGGTCGTCCGGACGTATTCCGGTTTGCCGAAGCGATGACCCGGCAC
>CAIOYO010000325.1 GCA_903862595.1 uncultured Opitutaceae bacterium
GGCCAACGCGACCTACAGTACGCCGCGCGCGGCTGACCAGTTGGCGGGCATCACGTGGGCCTGGGACCTCACTCCCGTGTTGGCCGAGGGAGGCCCCAGCCTGGAGACCTTCACCCTCACGCAGATCGACCAGTTCCGCCGCGACGTGCAGGAACGGCTGCGGCGCTTTGCCTGACCCGTCGCATTAGGGCGGTGGGGCCGCGTCGGATCCGGAGCCGGGCGCGGGTCCGAGCGGAGCAGAGAAAAGTGGACCGGGCGGGTGACGCCGGGTGGGTTGATCGGCGCCAGGCCTGCTCAGGACGCTGGCGTGCGGTTCGGGTCGTTGCGGCTTTGCCGCGGTGTCGCCGCTCAGAGATCGATCGTGCGACCCTCGATCGCCGACTGATCAGCGGCGATGACGACGCGGAGGCTGTCGATGGCGCTCTGGAGGTGGGCGGTGAGATCGAGGTCCTCGCGGATCGCGCGCAGGAAGACTTCCTGCTCGCGGCGGCAGAGCTCGTCGTGGGACGGCTCGTCCGAGACGTCGATCCATTCGTCGGCGCGCGAGAACGTGCCGTCGGCCGCCAGATCGGAGTGGTGACGCAGCAGTGACTCGGTCGCGCTGTGCGAGCCCACGTCGGCGGATTTGCCGGCGCTGGCGGCCTTGCGGGCCATGATGCTGACGCAGCCCTTCGGGCCGACCACGTCCTTCACGAAGAACGCGGTCTCGCTCATCATTGGACCCCAGCCCGCCTCGTACCAGCCGACGGAGCCATCGTCGAACGCCACCTGCAGGTGGCCGTAGTTCACGCGGCCGGCAGGTAGGTCATCGGTGAGGCGAGCGCGCAGCCCGCTGACCCGGATCGGGCGGGCCTTGGTCATCCGGCACATTACCTCGATGTAGTGGACACCGCAGTCGACGATCGGAGACAGGGACGACAGCAGGTTGCGGTGCGTCTGCCAGTTGGCGCCGGAGCTCTGCTGGTTGAGGTTCATGCGCATCACCAGCGGCTTGCCGAGCGTCTGGGCGAGTTCGACGAAGCGCAGCCACGAAGGATGGACTTGCAGGATGTAGCCCACGACCAGCTTGCGCCGGAGGCGGTGTGCGGTGGCGACCACGCGCTCGCATTCCGCGACCGTCTCGGCGACGGGCTTTTCGAGAAAGACATGGGCCCCGGCCTCCATCGCGGCGATGGCGTAGGCGGCGTGCGTGTCCGGATAGGTGCTGATGCAGACCACATCCGGTCGCGTGGCGGCGAGCGCCTGCGTGTAGTCCGAGAACTCGGCGATCCCGCCCCCGAGCTTGCGGTTGAGGACCCCGCGGGAGTCGGCCCCGCGGCTGACCAGGCCGACGATTTCAAAGTCTTGGGCGAGCGCTTGGTAAGCGAGCGCGTGGGAAGTGCCCATGTGGCCGCAGCCAGCAACGAGGACGCGAAGACGGGAAGGCATGGCGAGTCGAGGAAAGGCGTCGCAGCGCGGGTGGGAGTCCGATCAGTGGGGAGTGTTCGCAGGACTGGCGGCGGCGGGACCGTGGGTCGGCGGACGGAAGAAGAAGAGCAGCAGTGCAATCCCGGCGATGGCGATGACCGTCGGGACGAGGAACAGCTGTTGGTAATCGATTGCGCCGCCGGCGGGCGTGAACGTCGCGACGAGGCGCGGGAACAGCTGGCTCGCCACGACCATGCCGAGGCCGAGAATCAACAGGTTCGCGGCGCCTTGGGCGCTGGCGCGAACATCCTTCGGAAAGACGGCATCGACGAAGATGTAAACCGTGGCGAAGAAGAACGCGTAGCAGACCCCGTGCAGGACCTGCACGGCGATGATCAACCACGTCTGGTTGGATTCGGCGAATGCAGCGAAGACCCCGTAGCGAATGGCGTGGCCGAGGATGCCGCAGATCATCGTCCACTTCCAACCGAGTCGGGTGAGGACGGCGCCGAGCACGAGCATCGTGACGATCTCCGCGACCTGTCCGAGGCTGCTCACCACCATGGTCATCTTGGCGGAGATGCCCACGTGCGTGAGGAAGCCGTCGATGACGACGAAGTAGCCGTTGTGGATGACCGAGTCGAGGAACGTGACGAGGAACAGGATGGCGACGAACGGCTGGCGGAGCAGCTTGGCCGCGCGCATCCAGGCGAAACGGTCCAAGCCCTGGGCATCGCGGCGGGGGGGCGTGTGCGGAAGGGTAAGACTGTAGGCGGCGAGCACGAGTGAGATCAGGCCCGCGACGATGAAGACCCAGCGCGTATCGGCGGCATCTGCCTTGTCACCGAGAAGGAAGATGAACGGCCAGCTGACGACGATCCAGCCGACGGTGCCGCCCATGCGGACGAAGCCGAA
>CAIOYO010000326.1 GCA_903862595.1 uncultured Opitutaceae bacterium
TCGCGCCGTCAAAGGTGTCGAGCCGCAGCCGGGCCTTGCGGCCGGCCTCGTCCGGTCCGTGACAATGGAAGCAGGCGTCGGACAGGATGGGCCGGACCTGTCGGCTGAAGTCGATGGGTGCCGGGTTCGCGGCCGTGGCTGGCAGCGCGGCCGCCGAAAGTGCGAGGAGCCCGAGGGCGGTGGCGAACCAGACCCGGGACGGAGCCAGCGAAGCGGGGGAAGCGGATCCGGACAGGGGCACTTTTTTAAGGAAGCGAAGAGGGGTCGCGTGTCCACCAAAACAGGTTCTTCCGGGATTGGATTGCCGCGCGGCGTTGAAGGGAGGTAGGAGGAGGGCCGTGATGAAATTTCGTACCCTGACCCCGTTTGCTTCCGCAGCGGCCCTTTGCCTGTCGCTCCCGTCCTTTGCCTCGTCGGTGGGGGCGCCTCTCGTCGGCACCCCGTTTTTCGGCGATCCGCCCGATGCCACGCATCCTTGGGCGATCCACGACCGCAATCGCCCGCAGCCGGTACGCGTGGCGCCGGGCACGTCCAGCACCGCGCAGCAGCCGGGCCAGCCGCCGGCGGACGCGATCGTCCTCTTCGACGGCACGCCGGCTTCACTGGAGCGCTGGGTCTCGAACCGCAAGGAAGGTGGCCCGGCGAAGTGGGTCATCCGCGACGGGGCTCTCGAGTGCGTCGCGAAGACGGGTGACATCCGGACGGTGGACGAATTCGGCGACTGCCAGCTGCGCATCGAGTGGGCCGCCCCGGCCCGCATCGAGGGCAGCAGTCAGGGTCGCGGCAACAGCGGCATCTTCCTGCTCGGCCTCGTCGAGGTCCAGGTACTCGATAACTACGACAACCCAACCTACGCCGACGGCTTTGCGGCGTCGGTCTACGGGGTCAACCCGCCGCTGGCGAACGCCCTGCGCCCGCCCGGCGAATTCCAGGTCATCGACATCGTTTTCCGCCGTCCGGTGTACGATGGCGATCGCGTGCTCGATCCGGGCTACGTCACGGTCTTCTGCAACGGCGTCCTCGTGCAGGATCATACGCCGCTCGAGGGGCCGACCGGACACATGAAGCGCACGAAGGTGGGTCCGCTGCCGGCCAAGGGGCCCTTGAAGCTGCAGGATCACGGAAACCCGGTCCGTTTCCGCAACATCTGGTATCGTCCGCTGCCGCCGCGCGCGGTCGAGGGCGGCACGGATGGGCAGCTGTCGCCGGCCGCGACGCAGGCGAAGCGCGAGCAGATCGCCGCGTTCATCCGCGCGGACGCCACCTCGATGGCTTCGGGCTCCCGCGAGCAGGCGTTTCGTCTCGGTGAATCGCTGATTTACGCCCCCGACGCGGAGATCCGCGCGCGGCTTGAGCGCATGGCCTTCGATTACGTCGACGAGGTCGCCACGCTGCCGGCCACGGACCGCGAGGCCCGCAAGGCCGAGATCCTCGAGACGCTGCGCGTGCTGCGCTACGCGACCAAGCACGGGCTGCTCGCCCGCGACTTCGCCCCGTGGTCCCGCCTCGAGCAGTTCATCAAGGACGCTGGCTGGGACGACGCGAAGAAGTAATCGGATCGCCGCACCGCGCCCGCACCGCACCCGGGTGCGGGTGCGCCGCTCGCTCTAGGGCACGCGGTAAACTTCGACGAGGGTCTCGCCGGTGCCGCCGTCGACGTGGGCGGTGTAGCTGCCTGCTGGCAGTGTAAGCACGACGGCGGCGTCGGCACTCCCTGGCGCAAAGGCGAACGCCCCGGTCGCGGCCACCGCGCCACGCACGTCCGCCGTGTCCGACCACCCGCTCACGCGGGTCATCAGCGAGCCGTCACTCCGATAA
>CAIOYO010000327.1 GCA_903862595.1 uncultured Opitutaceae bacterium
GAACCGAGGAAGAGCAGCGCCTTGAAGAACGCGTGCGTCGTGAGGTGGAACATCGCGGTCCCCGCTCCGGCCGCGATCGCAATCTCGTGGGCCGCCGCGCCGTCACCGTGGCGCATCCGCAGCGCGCCGAGGCCGAAGGCAGCCACCATGTAGCCGAGCTGGGACAGCGTCGAGTAAGCCAAGACCTTCTTGATGTCGTTCTGGACGATCGCGCAAAGCGCCGCATACAGGGCGGTCACCGTGCCGACCCACAGGACGACATCGAGCGCGACCGGCGCCGCCGCGAAGAGCGGTTCGATCCGGCACAGCATGTAGATGCCCGCCGCCACCATGGTCGCCGCGTGAATCAGCGCGGACACCGGGGTCGGGCCTTCCATCGCGTCCGGCAACCAGACGTGCAGCGGCATCTGGGCCGACTTGCCAAGGGCACCGCAGAAGAGCAGGAGCGGGATGCCCGCCGAGACCACCTGGCCGCCGCCGACGGCGGCCGCGATCTCGGTCAGGTTCACCGTACCGAACGAGGCCTGGCACCAGAGGATGCCGAGGAGGAAGCCGAAGTCGCCGACGCGATTCACGATGAACGCCTTCTTGGCGGCATCGGCCGCCGAGGCCTTCTCGTGGTAATGGTTGATCAGGAGGTAGGAGCTGAAGCCCACCAATTCCCAGAACACGAAAATCATCAGCAGGTTGTCCGCGAGCACGATGCCGAGCATCGAGAACATGAAGATCGAGAGCCCGCCAAAGTACCGCGCCCGCGCCCCGTCGTCGTGCATGTAGCCGAGCGAAAACACGTGCACCGCGAGACCGACGATCCCGACGATCGCCAGCATGAGGGCGGCGAGGTCATCGAACTTGAAGCCGAGCGAAAGCGTGAAGCTTCCGAGCTGCAGCCAAGGCATCGAAGCCGCGAAGCGCTCACCGCCCAGGGCGAGCGCGAGGCCGGCGCCGGCCACCGCCACGGCCGCCGTCACGGACACCAGCGAGGCCAGCCCGCCACGCCGGCGGAGGAAGAGCGCGATCACCGCGGCCGAGGCCAGCGGCGCGAGCAGGACGAGAAGGGCGAGAGAAAGGGGGGCCATGGAATCGGAAGGAAGTTCAGCCAGTCGAGGCGGGCGCTCAGTCGCGCAGGGCGTTCAGTTCGTCAACCTGCACCGTCTGCCGGCGCCGGAAGAGCGCCACGATGATCGCGAGGCCCACCGCGACCTCCGCGGCGGCCACCGTCAGGATGAAGAACACGAAGACGTTCCCATCGAGCATCCCGTGGAAGCGCGAGAAGGCGACCAGCGCGAGCGTCGAGGCGACGAGCATGAGCTCGAGGCACATGTAGATCACGAGGGTGTTCTTGCGGAGCAGCACCCCGAGGAACCCGAGCGCGAAGAGGATCACGCTCAGCGTGATGTAGGCATTGAGTCCGATGGTCATTTGATGTCCTCCAAACCCTCGAAGCGCTTGCTCAGCACGATCACCCCCAGCATCGCGATCAGCAGGAGGAAACCCACCACCTGCACCGGCAGGAGATACGTGGTGAAGAGCTGGGCGGCGTAGCTCTTGAGCGTCGCCCCGACGACCGGCAGGTCGGGCGAGACCGGCGCGGCGCTCAGCTGCGCGCGCTTCACGAAACTCAGCACACCCACGGTCAGGAGGCCCGTCGCTGCGACGGCCGCCGCGATCGTTGCCCGCGTGAACGGCGGGCGCACGCCGCCCTGCATGTCGAGCAGCATGATGATGAAGAGGAACAGCGCGACCACCGCGCCCGCGTAGACGAGCACGAGGAGCACCGCGAGGAGGTAGGCGTCGAGCAGCACGAAGAGCCCCGCCGTCGCCAGCAGGCTCAGGAGGAAGAACATCGCGGAGTTCACCGCGTTGCGGCTCAGCACCGTGAGCGCGGCGGTGCCGAGCGTCACGCCGCCGAGAACGTAGAAGAGCAGGTCAGCCATGGCTGGAAAGAGTCGCGGGAGAAAAAACGGGGCGGTTCAGTTCAGTGATGGCCGCCGTGCGCCGCCGCGTCCTCCGCGGCCTTCTTCTTGTCCCACTTGAGGTGCGCATCGGGGAGCGTGCCACCCAGTTCGTAGAGGCGGTCCTTGTGGTTGACCATCTCCTCGCGGGTGTACCCGGTCATCGAGTACTGGGTCTGCAGCCAGATCGCCTCCTCCGGGCAGACCTCCTGGCACAGGCCGCAGTAGATGCAGCGGAGCATGTCGATGTCGAAAGCCTGCGGCGCGCGCTCGACGTGCGCCTGCGCGGAGTCCGAGGCGATCTCGCCCGGGGTGATGCGGATCGCCTTCGGCGGGCACACGAATTCGCAGAGCTGGCAGGAAACGCACTTCTCGCGGCCGTTGGGGTCGCGGACGAGGGTCGGGACGCCGCGGTAGCCGCCCGGGATCTCCGGGCGCTGCTCCGGGTACTCCAGCGTCACGTTCGGCGCCACGAGGTGCCGGAACGTCGTCTTCAGCCCATGGACGATCTGCGGGATGTAGGTGCGCTCGGCGAGGGTGAGCGGTTTGCGTTCGACGGGAATGACGGCCATGGGGAGAGCGGGATGAAGCGGACGGATCAGGCGCGCTCGATGAGCGCGATGGCGAGGGCGTAGGCGATGAGGTTGGCGATCGAGAGCGGCAGCAGCTTCTGCCAGCCCAGGGTCATCACTTGGTCGTAGCGGAAGCGCGGCAGCGTCCACCGCACCCACATGAAGAAGAAGATGAACGCGACCACCTTCCCGAGGAAGAGGAGGGTCGCGAGCGCGCCGGTGAGCACGGGACTGCCGGCGATGTGCAGCCAACCCGACACCATCTCAAGCGACACCCACGGCAGCGGATGCCAACCGCCGAGGAACAGGAGGACGAAGACGCCGGAGCCCACGATCATGTGGCAGTATTCGGCGACGAAGAAGAGCGACCACTTGAACGCGCCGTACTCGGTGTGGAAGCCGCCGACGAGGTCGGCCTCGGACTCCGGCATGTCGAAAGGCTGGCGGTTCGTCTCGGCGAAGAGGGCGACGAGGAAGATGAAGGCCGAGATCGGCATCAGCACGCCGTACCACATGCCGCCCCAGAAGCCGGGCTGGCTCTGACTCTGCACGACGTCGAAGAGGCTCAGGGTGCCCGAGCCGCCGGGGGCGTTGACCCAGAGGAACACGGGCAGCACCGACAGGGTCATCGACAACTCATACGAGATCAGCTGCGCGGAGGCGCGGACGCCGCCGAGGAACGGGTACTTCGAGTTCGAGGCCCAGCCGGCGAGGATCACGGAGTAGACGCCGAGGGACCCGACGGCGAAGACGGCGAGGATGCCGACATCGACATTGGCGAGAACGAGCGGGACCGCGCGGCCGGCGGAGTCGAGGTACGCGCCGAAGGGGACGACCGCGATCGTGGTCAGCGCCGGGATCATCGCGAGGATCGGCGCGAGCACGAAGTAGACCTTGTTCACGTGCCCGGGGATCGGGTCTTCCTTGAAAACGAACTTGCCGCCGTCGGCCGCGAGTTGGAACAGACCCAGCTTCTGCAGCACCGGGGCGACCACCGGAATCCACCGCAGGAACGGCGGAATCGTGCGGTTCGGGCCGGGGCGGCCCTGGATCCACGCGGAGATCTTGCGCTCGGCCATCGAGCAGGCCGCTGCGAGGGGGAAGAGCACGGCGATCACCGCCACGCCTTGGAGCGTGACGCGGACCCAGATCGGAAGGTCGAAGTAAAGGGAAGAGTCCATGATGGGGTCCCTCAGGTTCAGACGTTGGCCACCGCGCGGGCGGGGCGATGGTGGAGCGACTCACCCTCGACGAAGGGCAGTGCGGCCCACGGGGAAGAATCGAGAACGACGCCGGTTTCGGGCACCGCCGCATACGACACGCCGCGGAGCGCGGGGACCTCGGTCGCCAGACGACCCCACACCCCCGCGAGATCGGAAGTCTCAGCAGAGCCGCCGGCCGCCGTGATCAGCCGCGCCAGCACCTCGAGGTCGTCAAACGCGCCCACCGGGCCGGCCACCGCCTTGGCGAAGCGCTGCAGGCGGAACTGCTGGTTGACCATCGTGCCGGCCTTTTCGAAGACCGTGAGCGTCGGGATCACCACCGCCGCCGCCACGCTCGAGGCGCAGACCTGCGTTCCGAGATGGATGATCGAGACCTTGGCCAACTGGGTCGCCGAGAGACCGGCGGCCATGAGGTCCTCGCCCACCGAGACCACGGTGCGCACCTCGCCGCGGTCGATCGCCGCGCCCAGCTCATCAAGGTAGGACTGCGGAAGCGTATCGATCAGCCCCGTCACCAACGCCCCGCGCACGTTCGGATTGCGGTCGGCGGAAACGAGGATGCCGTCACCGGCAGCGGTTCGGGAAACCAAGTACGCCGGCGCGTGGAGCGCGCGTGCCAGCTGACGCGTGAGGAACTGCTCCTCGACGCTGCTCTGACCTGAGCCCACCACGGCGGCGAGGCCCGGCGAGAGCCGGAGGATCGTCTCGGCCCGCGCGAGCAGCGCGGCGAGCGATTCCTTGGCGGTGAGTCGCGACTCGGCGCGGACCGCCTTGTAGAGGAGACGGCCGCTGTCGGCCATCCACGTGTCGTTCACCTCGTCATTGCGGCGCGGCGTGATCCGGTAGATGACGCCCTCGCGCGACCAGACGACGGTGTTGGCGCCGACGGAGGATTCAGTGTCGAGGCTGTTCGTCTGCTTGAGGAACCAGACGCGCATCTTGAACCGGAAGTCGGTCGAGGTCAGCGCGCCGACCGGGCAGATGTCGACGGTGTTGAGCGAGTAGTTGTTCTCGAGCTTGCGGCCCGGGTAGCAGGTGAGCGTCGAGTAGCTGCCGCGATCGATGAAGCCGAGGACATCGTCCTTGGCGATTTCCTTGGAGAAGCGGATGCAGCGGGAGCAGAGGATGCAGCGCTCGTCGTCGAGCGTGACGCGCGGCCCGAGCTGGGTGCGCTTCGGCTTGACGTTCTTCTGTTCGACGAAGCGGGAGTAGCCGCGGCCGTAGCCGGTGGACTGTTCCTGGAGCTTGCACTCGCCGGCCTGGTCGCAGATCGGGCAGTCCAGCGGGTGATTGATGAGGAGGAACTCCATCACGCCCTCGCGGCAGTCGCGGATCTGCGGCGTCTGCGTGCGGATGTGGAGGCCTGGGGAGGCGTTGGTCGCGCAGCCGATCTGTGGGCGCGGGATCCAGTTGATCTTCTGGCGGCCGGTGGCCGGGTCCATCACGGGCGCCTTGGTGGCCGGGTCGACGGCGGGCATGCCCATTTCGACGAGGCACATGCGGCAGTTGCCCACCACGCTCAGCTTCGGGTGGTAGCAGTAGTGCGGCACGTCCACCCCGACCAGCCGGGCGGCTTCGATCACGTTCGTGCCCTTGGGCACGGCGATCTCCTTGCCGTCGATGTTGACGGTGACGAGCTCGGTCTTGGCGGGCGAAGTCATTGCGCGAGGAAAAAGGGAACGGACACTCAGGCGAGAGGGACGGCCGGGGCGGTGGCGGACTTCCGGGCTTCCGGGTACGCCTTGAATTCGTCGCCGAACTTGGCGAGGAAGCTCTGGGTTGGCCATGAGCAGGCCTCGCCGAAGGCGCAGATCGTGCGCCCGGCGATCTGGTCGGCGACGCTCTTGAGCAGCGCGCCGTCCTCGGTGCGGGCCTCGCCGTGCACCATGCGGGCGGAGATCTTCTTCATCCACAGCGAACCCTCGCGGCAGGGCGTGCACTGGCCGCAGCTCTCGTGGGCGTAGAATTCGTTGATGTTGGCGAGCGCGGCGACGATGTCGACGGAGTCATCCATCACGATCACGCCGCCGGAGCCGCCCATCGAGCCGATCATGGCGAGGCAGTCGAAATCCATCGGGACGTCCTCGACGCCCCAGTCGTAGTCGACGAGGTCATTACCGATCTTGCGCTTGCCCTTGAAGCGCTCGCCGAAGCGGAGGACCTTGGCGGAGGAACCGCCGGGGATCACGGCCTTGAAGCTCCGGCCCGGGAGCGGGCCGCCGCAGACCTCGTTGAGCAGTTCGCCGAGAGTGATCTTGCCGACCTCGAACTCGTAGTAGCCGGGGCGTTGGACGTGGCCGGAGACGCAGAGGATGCGGGTGCCGGTGTTGTTCGGCGTGCCGATCTTGGCGTAGGCCTCGCCGCCGACCTCGACGATCTTCTTCACGTGGCACAGCGTCTCGACGTTGTTGACGATCGTCGGGCACTGGTAGAGGCCGAGGACTGCGGGGAAGTACGGCGGCTTGATGCGCGGGTACGGACGCTTGCCCTCGAGGGACTCGATCAGGCCGGTTTCCTCGCCGCAGATGTAGGCGCCGGCGCCGCGGTGGACGTAGATCTCGCAGCCGTAGCTGGTGCCGAGGATGTTGGGGCCGGCGAAGCCGCCGGCGCGGGCCTCGGCGATCGCCTTCTCGAGGATGCGCGCGCCCTCGGGGAATTCACCGCGGATGTAGATGTACGCCTGCTTCACGTTATTCGCGAAGCAGGTGATCATGATCCCCTCGATCAGCTGGTGCGGATCCTGGTGGATGATGTAGCGGTCCTTGAACGTGCCCGGCTCGGACTCGTCGGCGTTGACGACGAGGTAGATCGGCTTGCCGCTCTTGCGGTCGACCAGGCCCCACTTCACGCCGCACGGGAAACCCGC
>CAIOYO010000328.1 GCA_903862595.1 uncultured Opitutaceae bacterium
CTGACGCTCGAACTGGGCGGCAAGGCCGCGAACATCGTCTTCGATGACGCCCCGCTCGACCAAGCAATCGAGGGCGTGATCAACGGCATCTTCTTCAACCAGGGCCACGTCTGCTGCGCCGGCTCCCGCCTGCTCGTGCAGGAGGGCGTGGCCGACGAGGTAGTCGCGCGGCTGAAGCTGCGCCTGCGCTCGCTGCGCGTCGGCGATCCGCTGGACAAGAATACCGATGTCGGTGCGATCAACTCCGGCGAACAACTCGCCCGCATCAAGCGGTTGGTCGCCGCCGGCGCGCGCGAGGGCGCCACGCTCTACCAGCCGCCCTGCGCCCTGCCGCGGAAGGGATTCTATTTTCCGCCGACCCTCTTCACCGGGGTGCAGCAAAGCCACCGCATCGCCCGCGAGGAAATCTTCGGGCCGGTGCTCTCGATCCTCACGTTCCGCACAGTCGACGAAGCGATCGAGAAGGCCAACAACACCGCGTACGGGTTGAGCGCCGGCGTCTGGACCGACAAGGGTTCGCGGATCCTGAAGCTGAGCACCGAGCTCAAGGCCGGAGTCGTCTGGGCGAACACGTACAACAAATTCGATCCGGCCTCACCGTTCGGCGGCTACAAGGAATCCGGCTTCGGTCGCGAGGGCGGCCGCCACGGTCTCGCCGACTACGTCACGCTCTCCTGAAAGGCCCCGCCATGCCTCGTCTTCCCATCACCAAGACTCCCAAGGTTTACGTCGGCGGCGCCTTCATCCGCTCCGAGAGCGGCCGCACGTTCCCGCTCCGCGACGCGCGCGGCCGCCTCATCGGCCATGTGCCGCAGTGCACGCGCAAAGATCTGCGCAACGCCGTCGAGGCCGCCGCCAAGGCCGGCCCGGGCTGGGCCCGCCGCACCGCCTACAACCGCGGGCAAATCCTCTACCGGCTCGCCGAGATGATCGAGGCCCGCACCGGCGAGCTTTCCCACGCCCTCGCTCCCGCCGGCAGTCGTGCCGCCGCCCGCGAGGTCGCCGCCAGCGTCGACCGACTCATCCACTACGCCGGCTGGGCCGACAAGTGCGAGCAGGCCCTCGGCAGCGTCAACGCGGTCGCCGGGCCGTTCTTCAACTTCACCACCAGCGAGCCCATGGGCGTGATCGGCGTCATCGCGCCGGCCGAACGGCCGCTGCTCGCCCTCGTCTCCCTGATCGCCCCGGCGATCGTCACGGGCAACACGGTGGTCGCCCTCGCCTCCGAGCCGCAGCCCTACCCCGCGATCGTCCTCGGCGAAATGCTCGCCACGAGCGATCTGCCCGGGGGCGTGGTCAACCTGCTCACCGGCCTGCGTCGCGAGTTGCTGCCCACCTTCGCCTCTCACGCCCACCTGCGCGCACTCTCCGGCGTCGCCACGGCCGAGGAACGCACGGCCCTCGAACGCGGCTCGGCCGACTCCATCCGGCGCGTGCGATTGCTCGCCGCCGAGGCGCCGCGCGACTGGTTCGCCGACTCGGCGCAGGGGTTGCCGATGATCCGCGACCTCGTCGAATTCAAGACGACCTGGCACCCGGTCGGCGCCTAGGCGGCCCGCCAGCGCGTGGGTGCACGCTCACCCGCCCAC
>CAIOYO010000329.1 GCA_903862595.1 uncultured Opitutaceae bacterium
CCCATGACCTCGGGGCTGATCCAGGCGCGCTTCAGCGCGGGACGGAGTTTCTCCGAGGCGACGAAATAATCGACGCGCCACCCGATGTTCCGCGCCCGGCAATCCATGCGCTGGCTCCACCAGCTGTAATGCCCGCCTTCCTGGTTGAAGGCCCGGAAGGTGTCCACGAAACCGCGGTCCAGCAGCGCCCGGAAGTTGGTGCGCTCCTCATCGGTGAAGCCGGCGTTGCGGCGGTTGCTCGTCGGATTCGCCAAGTCGATCTCCTCGTGCGCCACGTTCAAGTCGCCACAGAACACCACCGGCTTCCGCCGCTCCAGCTTCACCAGATGCGCGAGAAACGCCGGATCCCAGCCCTGCGTGCGGTACTCCAGGCGGGTCAGGCCGCGCTGGGAATTCGGCTGGTAGACCGTCATGAGCTGAAAATCATCGAATTCCGCCGTGATCACCCGGCCTTCGGCATCGTGCTCGGGCGCGCCGATCCCGAGGCTCACCCGACGAGGCTTGATCCGCGAAAAGATCGCCGTGCCGCTGTAGCCTTTCTTCACCGCACTGTTCCACACGGGTTCATACCCGGCGGGCCAATCGACATGCTGCACGTCGCCGGGATGCAACTTGGTCTCCTGGAAGCAGATCACATCGGCGCCACAGCTCGTCAGGTAGTCCATCAGGCCCTTGCGGAGGCCGGCCCTCAGGCCGTTCACGTTCCACGAGATAAGTTTCATCGCCACCACCTTCGCCCGGCCCACGCCGGCCGGCAAGCCCGGGCGCCGGGATCACCCCTTCCCCGCACCTATCCCCCCCGCCTCATCAAGACCCGAAAGCGCGCAGCCGATCCGCGTTGCCCCGCCGCACCTCGCCAGCGCGATGCCCGGGGCCCGCTTTCTTTTGGGGATTTACGGCCCGCCCGAGGTTCGTTTAGCTCCTCTTTCCCCGAGTACCGGACATGACCGCTCCCGCGTCGACGCTCCCTCCCGGCCTGCTCGCCAGTTGGCTCCCCCGCGCCGTCGACGCCCACGCGATCGTCGCGGTCACCGATGCCGCCGGGGTCATCCGCTACGCCAACGATGCGTTCACCGCGCTCTCCGGCTACTCCCGCGAGGAGCTGATCGGTAAGACCCACGCGCTCATCAAGTCAGGCGAGCATCCACCGGAGTTCTACGCCCAGCTCTGGCAGACGATCCGCCGCGGCGAGGTCTGGCACGGGACGTTCTGCAACCGCGCCAAGGCCGGGCACCTGTACTGGGTCGACAGCACCATCCTCCCGGTCCCGGGAGACGGCGGTACGCCCGCTTACTTCATCGCGCTGCGCACGGACGTCACCGCCACCAAGCGCAGCGAGGCTGCGTTCCAGACGCTCTCCGGGCAGCTCGCCGCCCAGGCCAACGAGCTCCGTCTCTCCCAGGACCATCTCGCCGTCTTCTTCAACCACGCCCCCATCGGGATCAGCTGGCGCGAGGTCGATGCCGAGGGCCGACCCGGCGCCAACCACGTCAACCGGCGGTTCTGCGAAATCATCGGGCTGAACGAGGAGGAGGCCGGCGACTTCGCGAACATCCAGCGCGCTACCCATCCCGAGGACTGGGCGCGGCAGGAAGAACTTACCCGCCAGCTGTACTCCGGCGCCCTCGACCGGTTCAGCATGGAGAAGCGCTACCTCCACCGCGACGGACGCGTCGTCTGGGGCAGCCTCACCGTGGTCGTGCTCCGCGCCCCCGGCGGCCACATCACGCACCACTTCGCGATGCTCGAGGACATCACCGCGCGCCACGCCGCCGAGGATGACCTGAAGCGCAGCGAATCGCGCTGGCGCACCTACCTCACCCACGCCTCGGAAATCCTCTACGCCCTCACCCCCGAGCTGCGCTACAAGTTTGTGTCTCCCGCGTGGACCGCCAAGCTGGGCCATCCCACCGAGTACGTACTCGGACGATCCATCTTCGACTTCGTCCACCCCGACGACGCCGCGACCTGCCGGTCCTTCATCGAGGGCATCCTCGCCGGCCAGCCGAACGCCGCCATGATCGAGTACCGCATGCGCCACCAGGACGGGCGGTGGCTGTGGCACGCGACCACCGGCTCGGCGTACACCGACCGCGACCGCCGCCGCGCCTTCTTCGGGGTCGGGCGCGACATCAGCCTGCGACGGTCCGCGCAGGACGATCTCCGCGCCGCCCTCGCGCGACGCGAAGAAATGGAACGCATCGTCGATCGTTCCCCATCCGTCGTCATCCTGTGGCGCGCCGAGGGCGGCGACTGGCCGGTCGAATTCGTCTCCCAAAGCATCCGCCAGTTCGGCTACCGGCCCGAGGACCTGATTTCGCAGCGGATGCGGTTCATCGACATCACGCACCCGGACGACCGCGAGCGCGTCACCACCGAGGTCGCCGTCCACGCCAGCACCCAGCACCGCGAATACAATCAGGAATACCGCATCGTCTGCGCTGACGGCTCCGTGCGCTGGGTCGATGACCACACCGTCGTCCGCTTCGACGCCGAGGGTCGGATGACGCACCACGAGGGGCTCATCACCGACATCACCAGCCGCAAGCTCGCCGAGGACGACGCCCGCGCCGCGCGCGAACGCGACCTCCGCGTCGCCCAGGAGGTCCAGCGCCACCTGCTCCCCCAAGAGTTCCCGTCGATCACCGAACTCGACATCGCCGCCCACTACGAGACGCCGCTCTCGCTCGGAGGCGACTACTACGACGTCATCCCCACCGGTCCACGCCAGTGGGGTTTCGTGATCGCTGATGTCTCCGGCAAGGGCGCCGCCGCCGCGCTGATGATGGCCTCCTGCCGCGCCATGCTCCGCTTGCTCGCGCCCGGCGAATCCGATCCGTCGACCGTCCTCCGCCGCCTCAACGCCGCCCTCCAGCCCGACATGCCCGAGGGCATGTACATCAGCCTGTTCTACGCCATTCTCGACCTCGACTCCCACCGGCTGCGGTACAGCCGCGCCGGACACGAGCCACCGCTGGTGATCCGCCGCGGAGGCGAGCGGACCGAACTGCTCGAGGCCGGCGGGCTGGCACTCGGACTCTGCCCGGGCAGCATCTTCGACGACGCGCTCGACGGCGGGGAAATCACGCTCGAGGCCGGCGATCTCGTCGCCCTCTACACCGACGGCATCAACGAGGCCTGCAACGCGAATGGGGTCGAATTCGGGCGCGACCGCCTCGCGGCCGCACTCTCGCGCGATGTGCGACGGCCACTCCCGGAAATCGTCGCCATGCTCGCACGCTACCTGCGGCAGTTCAGCACGCTGTCCACGCGCAGCGACGATCGCACCCTGCTGCTGCTCCGGATGCGCTGAGGTGACCCGCCGCCTCCAAGCCCGCCGCTTCCGCTCGTCCCGTGCGACACACCCGCACCGCCGGCGCTCACCTCACCCGCGCATACACCAAGCAGTCGCGGGGCTCGCCACCGATCTCCGGGCAGACGTGCCAGCGGCGAAGGCGGCCTTCCAGGTTCATCCCCGCCTTCTCCATCACCCGCGCCGACCCGGGGTTGTCGACGTCGCAGAAGGCCCAGGCCCGGTACACGCCCGGCTGCGCGAGGACCCAGTCCACCAGGTGCACCAGTGCCTCCGCCATGTATCCTTTACCCCAATACTTTTTGCCAAGGACATAACCGAACATCACCGCCGCTCCTTTCTGTTCCAAGCCGATCGAGCCCACGACTTCGCCGGTCGTCCGGAGGCGCAGCACGTACCCGCGGTGCCCGCTCCCCGTCGCCCACGCGTTCTCGAGGATGCCGAGGAACTGCTCCACCGTCGCCGGCGTCGCGTGGTGCCCCCAGCTGAGGTAACGCGTGACCTCCGGGTCCGCCGCATAGGCCGCGAAGATCTCCGCCGCATCCGCCACCCGCGCAGGGCGGGCCACGAGGCGCGCGGTGGTGAACTCGTTCGGGAGAATAAACGGGGCAGAGGAGGCCGGCGTACTCATGCGGACCGGAGCCTGCCACGCCGACGCACCGGGGCAAGCGGTGACCGGGGCGGACCGCGCCGCGGGGCGAGGCCCGCCGCCCCTGCGCTTCCGCCTCGGAAAACGCCGGGAAATGTCCAGGCTCAGGCCGTGCATCCGCCGTCCCTCTCCACCCTCATTCCCATCCTGCAGCTCGCGGTCGGTCCCGTAATCCTGATCTCCGGGATCGGGCTGCTGCTCGTGATGCTGACGAATCGGTTCGGCCGCATCGTCGATCGCGCCCGGCTGCTCACGCGCGAGCTCCTCGGCCAGCCTCACCATCCACTTGCCGCCGAAATCGCATCGCAGGTCGCCATTCTACACCGCCGCAGCGGGATCCTGCGCTTCGCCATCCTCGGCGCCTCCGTGGCCGCACTCCTCGTCGCCCTGCTCATCCTGCTGCTGTTCGTCGCCACGTTGCTCGACTGGGAGGCCGGGGTCGCCGCGATCGCGCTCTTCTCCGCCAGCCTGGTCTGCCTGATCAGCGCCATTGCTGCGTTCATTCACGACATGAATCTCGCCCTCGTCGCGATCCGCACCGAGATCCGGCGCGCCCTGCCGGGCCAGTAGGCCTTCGGCCGCTCCTGCGCCCAGCGAGGCTTGCCTCGCCCGTCGAGTGATGTCGGGCTAATCCTTCCCCCACCCCACCCCGAGAATGACTCATGTCGATCCGCCCGGCGGTTCCGCCCTCCCCCGCGAGAGCCGCACCGGACTGCCCGCCTGGAACCACGGCGAGCTGCCCGCGCCCCACCGCCGCACGTGGCGCGATCTCCTCGGCCCCGGCATCGTCATGGCCGGCGCCTCCCTCGGCGCCGGCGAATGGCTCCTCGGTCCCGCCGTCACCGCCCGCTACGGCGGTGCCTTGCTCTGGATCACCGTCCTGACGCTGCTCGCCCAGTACATCTACAACGTCGAGGCCAGCCGCTACACGTTGTTCACCGGCGAGAGCATCATGACCGGCAAGCTGCGGCTGAAACCGGGTTCGCGTTTCTGGACCGTCACCTACGCCGTGGTCGATTTCTGGTCGATGCTCCCCTACCAGCTCGCCGGCGTCGCCGTCACACTCGCCGCCGTGCTGCTCGGGCGCATCCCCAATCCGGCGACCGAAACCGAACTGATGCGGACACTCACCTACGTGGTGCTGATTCTGTTCCCCATTCCGCTGATCTTCGGCGGGACGATCTACCGGATGGTCAAGGCCCTCGTGATGGTGAAGGTGTTCTACGTGTTGGGTTTCACGCTGCTCGTCGCGTGCTTCCTCGCATCGCGGTCCGATGTGCGCGAGGTCCTCCTCGGATTCCTGTCCTTCGGCTCCGTCCCGGCCGCCGACGGGACCGTCGTCAATGTCTTCTCCCAACTCGCGAAGGGCGAGTCGCTGCCCGAGCTCGACGGTCCGTCACTGCAACTCGTCACCGCCCTCGCGGCCATCGCCGGGGTCGGTGGTCTCACGCAATCGACCATCTGCGCCTACATCCGCGAGCAGGGCTGGGGCATGGGCGGAAAGGTCGGCGCCATCCCGAGCGCGGTCCGCGGGCTCGATCTGGAGCTCGCCCACACGGGCACGGTGTTCACGCCCACGCCCTCCGCACTCGAGCGCTGGCGCGGCTGGCTGCGCATGGTCCGTCTCGACCAGTGGCTGGTCTGGATCCCCGCCTCGCTCATCGGTCTCGCCCTCCCTGCCCTGATTTCTCTCGCGGTGGTCCCACGCGGCACCGTCGCGGATCGATGGGTCCTCGCCGGCATGATGGCCGAGGGTGCCAGCACGCGCGTCGGCGGCATCATCGGCGACCTGCTCTGGCATGGGATGCTGCTCTGCGGCTTCCTGATTTTCTTCCCCGTCGTCATCACCACCGTCGATGGGTTTCTCCGGCGCTGGGTCGACATCACGTGGACGTCCTTCGGTCGGTTCCAGAAACTCGATCCGCAACGGGTCAAGTGGATCTACTACGGCTTTCTCGTCGCCTACTTAGTCATGGCCGGCGCGTTTCTCAGCTTCGCCAATCCGCTCTGGCTCGTCATCGTCTCCGCCAACGTGGCCAACGTCGCCCTGGGTCTCAGCTGCCTCCACACGCTCGCCGTCAACGTCCGCTTGCTGCCGCCTCCGTTGCGCCCGAGCTGGCCATCCCGCATCGCTCTCGGGCTCTCCGGGGTCTACTTCCTGAGCATGGCCGGGCTCACGCTCAGCATCG
>CAIOYO010000330.1 GCA_903862595.1 uncultured Opitutaceae bacterium
CGCAGGCCGTTCATCACCACGGCACTGAGCGCCGGCGCCACGCCGAAATCACGGATGCGCAGGAGGTGCGCGCCGTACGCGCGCATCTGCCGCAGCTTACCCTCAGGGGCACCCTCGACGATCGCGAGGAAGCAAGTCATGCCCGCGCGGGCACAGTACGCCGCCAGCGCGGCTCCGGTGTTGCCGCTCGAGGTGCCGAGGCAGATGCGCCGGCCGTCGCGCCGGAGGTGCGTCACCGCGGCCGCCGCGAAACGGTCCTTGTAGGATCCGGTCGGATTGCCGCCCTCGTACTTGAACCAGAGGTTCCGCAATCCGAGCGCCGGTCCGATCGTGCGCGAGCGGACGAGCGGCGTATCGCCCTCGCCGAGCGTCACCGCGTCGGCCTCGGGCGGACCACCCCACTTGTCGACGTGTTTCCAGAGGCTCATCGTGCACCTCCCCGGACCGTCCCGCGCCAAGGTCCTTCACCGCGCGTCACGAAGCCCGTCGCCATCTCGGTTGATACGCTCCCCTTTGCCGGCACGGTGCGCAGTGCGCCCGGCTGCCGCAGCAGATCCGGGAAGCGGCCGACCGGCGACGTGCTCGGCTGCAGGGTGATGATGTGACCTTCGCCCCAGAGCGGATACTGGGAGTGGCCGCCGGCGCAGTTCCAGGACCACGCCCACGGGAACATCTCGAGATCCCACTCCATCGCGAAACCCAGGCCGCGGCGCTCATTCCAGATGCAGCCCCAGCCCGCCTTGAAATCCGTCAGCTGCACCGAGTGATCCTTCCCGGTACCGGCCGGCGGCACGACGCTGCAATCGCGCATTGCTCCGCCCTCGCGTTCGGGAACGTGCGGCCAGGTGCCGACGTAGCCCGCCTTGAGCTGCAGGGCCTTGGGGTCATCCGCCTGAAAGACGCGCACGGTGCGCGCCGGCGTGAGCAGCCGCGCGCCATCGAGCAGCGGACCTCCGAAGGTCGGGTGCTGCAGCCACGCCACCGGCAGGTCCATCGCGGAGCGGTTTTCCAGGGTCTCGCGCCAGACGAGCCACGGGCTGCCGGACTCGAGGATGAGCTCGCGCCGGTAGACCAGCGGCGTGCGCACGGAGCGGCCGACCAGCGTGACGCTGATCCGACGCGCCCCACGCTCGATCTTCTCGACCGGCCACGGCAGGCTCCGCAGCTCGCCGTGCGTGCCGATTGGCGCGCCGAAGTAATCGTCGGCGAAAAATCCCTGCGGCAGCGACACGTACCAACTGCCGTCCATCACGTCGTACAGGTCGCTGCCCCCGCGCATCGGCTGGTCGAGCACCCGGGAACGGGCGGGCTGCCCGTACGGGTTGCGCCACATGATATCGATGCCGCTGGCGCGGTCGACGATCGCGACGATCGCCCCGCCCATCTCGGGCCACACGGAGACGCGCACTTTGTCGTTCTCGAGCACCAGCAGCCGACGCTCACCCTCACGGGTCCAGCGCGCCGCCGGTCTGGTCAATTGACCAATGCCCCGGGGTTGCGGAGCCCGCTTCCGGGCGCTTGGCTTGGCGGTGCTGCTGCGTTTCTTCACATCACGTTTGGCCATGGCGAACACTCCTTGGAAAAAGTCCCACGATCTGTCCCGGCTGTCCGCCGGATTTCACCGGCTCCGCTTCACGGCGGCCGGCGGCGTCGGTTTCGACGCCTTCATCTGGCGCGGGGAGCCGGGGCCGGTGCTGCTGGTCAACGGCGCCACGCACGGCGATGAGTACGAGGGCCCGACCCTGCTGCGCACGTGGGCGGAGCGCTGGCGCCCCCGCCGGCTCGCTGGCACCGTCGTATTCGTCCCCGTGCTCAACGAAGCCGCGTTCTTCGCCGGCCAGCGCTGCGCTCCAGTCGACGGCGCCAATCTGGCCCGCGTGTTCCCCGGCAAGGCGAACGGCTCGCCCACCGAGCGGCTCGCGCACCTGTTCGACACCCAGCTGCTCGCGCAGTGCACCCACTACGCGGACCTCCACAGCGCCGGTGCGGCCTACCATCTCAAGCCGTGGACCGGCTACGTCACGCACCGCGGCGCGATCAATCGCACGCAACGCGCGATGGCCGCGTGCTTCGACGCGTTCTGGGTCTGGGCCGGACCGTACTTGCCCGGACGCACGCTCAGCGCGGCGTTCGCGCGCAACATTCCCGCCATTTACGTCGAGTGCCAGGGTCTCGGCGGCGTGGATGCGGGCGACCTCCGTAATCTCGATCACGGCCTGCGCAACCTGCTGCGCTGGGCGGGCCTGACCCCGGGAGCCGCGCCGCGCCTGCACCGGCAGGCGGTGCGCATCACGCGCGACGTCGACGAAGCGCACCTGCAGGTGCATCACCCAGCGCCGGTCGATGGCCTGTTCGTGCCACTCGCCGCGCTGGACCGCCGCGTCCGCCGCGGCGCCCCGCTCGGGCACGTGCTGCCGCTCGACGGATCCGACGGCCACCTCGTCCGCGCCGAAAGCACCGGCCGCATCATCCTCATCCGCCGCCAACGCTCCGTACGCCGCGGCGACGCGCTCTTCACCCTCGCCCCCGTGTAGCCGGCATCGCGTCATGCGAGCAGACCACCGTCGACGACCCACGTCACGCCGGTGACGAATTTCGCGCGAGGCGAGCAGACGAAGGCGACCACCTCCGCGACGTCGGTCGGTCCGCCGAAGCCGAGCGGCGTCTGATTGATGACGTCCGATCCCGGTCCGCCGCTTTGGGCGGCCTGGATGAGCTTCTCGGACGTATCGACCCGGATGTCGCCCGGGGCGACGCCCACCACGCGGATGTGGTCGGCGGCGAGTTCCTTCGCCAGCGATTGCGTCATCGATCCCATCGCCGCCTTGGTGGCCGCGTACACCAGCGCCATGCGCTGCGGGCGAAACGCGTTGATGGAGGAAATGTTCACCACGGTGCCGCCGCCGGCGCGCCGCAGGTGCGGCAGCGCGGCCTGGGTGCAAAATAGGGCGCCCCCGAAGTTCACGTGCATCACGCGATTGAACTGCTCGATCGTCAGGGCTTCGAGTGTCGAAACCGCGGGCAAGCCGACAATGGCCGCGTTATTCACCAAGACATCGATCCCGCCAAGTGCCGCGGCAGCCGAGTCGATGAACGCCCGGCAGCCCCCGAGGTCGCCCACGTCCACCCGCAGTGGAATCACGCGGTCACCGTAGCGCTCCACCAGGGGAGCGGCCACCGCAGGATCCGGTTGGCCGACCACGACCCGCCCACCCCGCGCGAGAAAGGCCTCGGTGATGGCGCGGCCGATGTTGGTCGCCCCCCCGGTCACCACCGCGCGCACGGCAGGTTCCGACGGGATGGGGCTTGGAGAAGCGGCGGAGGGGGAGTCCATGCGGAAAAACCAGCTTTGACAGCCTGAGGCCGGACCACGACAAACGCAACGCCCGCCATCTGGTGAGCTTGTCGGACCAGTGAGCCGACCGGCTCTCGCCCCATCCCAACTTCCCCAGTGACTGACGTATGCCAGATCCCGCGGTCCGCGCGCGAGCGGCCCTTAGGCGCCGTGCGCGACGTAGCGGTCGACGAACGCCCGGCACTCGTCGCTCAGCGGGTAGCCGAGGAAGCTGGTGACGCCGGAGAAGAGGCCGCGGCGGACCATGTAGTACTTCAGTCCATGGAGCCAGCAGGCGATGGACTCGCCGCCGTAGATACCCCAGAGCACGCGCTTCAGTTCCGCATCGGCGGCGCGGGCCTCGTCCATCTTGCCGGCATCAAAGAGAGCGATGACGCGCTGGAGCAGCGGGGCGGTGGCGGAGGCGCCGCCGAGCATGAGGTTATCGTAACCGGCATCCAAGTATTCGAGGACGCGAAACTCATCGCCATTGAAGAGCAGCAGCGACGGTTTCTCGCGCCGCGCGGCGAGAGCCTGCTGGCGGCGTTCGGGGGAAGCGGAGCTGTCCTTCACAAGCACGACCTTCGGGTGGAGGTACACGTCCTTCAGCCGGTTCTCCGGGATCATGATCGGGCGGTGACGACCGAGGTCGTAGATGCCGACCGGAATCGGGCATGCCTCGGCGCTCTCCATGAAGTGGGCGACGATGCGGTCGGGCGTGGCGTTGAGGAAGGTCGCCGGCGCGGCGATGATCGCGATATCGGCTCCGGCCTCGGCCATGTCCTGGGCGTTTTCGCGGACGCGGGGCATGGAGTTGTCAGAGACCTGGGCGCCGATCTTGAGGCGCCCACGCGACGCCGTCGCCGCCGCCTTCATCAAGCGCTTGCGCTCCCCGTTCGTCAGCCACGGACCTTCACCGCAGGAACCCGCGATAAAGAGCCCGTGCAGCCCGTCCGCCACCGCCGCCTCCACCGACCGTTCGACGGCGGCAACATCAACCCGGAAGTCGGGCAGCAGCGGGGTCGGCAAAGCCGACCAGACGAGATGGGTAGGAGGAGACAAATTCACAGCGTTCCTGAAACTATTTCGCTCCTTCAACTGCGAGAAAAAACGACTGGTCACATTCCATGAACAGCGCCCCCCCCTCCTTCGATTTACCCCGCCGCCAGTCGCTGTCCGCTCAGGCCGCGGAAGCGCTGGAGCGCGCCATCGGCGAGGGCACGTGGCAGGACTTTCTCCCCAGCGAGCGCCGCCTCTGCGAGCTCCTGCAGGTAAGCCGGCCGACGATCCGGACCGCGCTGCAGATGCTCGCGAAGAGTGGCGTGATCGAGATCCGTCAGGGTCGCCGCAACCGTCTGCTCCCCGCCGCCCGCCATTCTCCCCACCGGGCCAGCCGCCTCATCGGGATCGTGAGCCCGGTGCCGTTCGAGCAGCTCTCGGTCTCCACCTACAAAATCATCAGCGAGATGCGGACCCATCTCGCCGAGCACGGCTTCACCACCGAAGTGCTCGTCTGTCCGCCGAAGGCAGCCGCCGTCTCGCGTCGCCGTCTGGAGGACTTCCTTCGTCGCAACCGAGTCTTCTGCTGCCTGCTCACCTCGGTCAGTCACGACCTGCAGGAATGGTTCGCCACCCACGCCCTCCCCTGCCTCGTGCTCGGCTCGTGCCATCCCGACATCAAGCTGCCCTCCCTGGACATTGATTACCGCTCGGTCTGCCGTCACGCCGGCGGAAACCTGCTCGCCAAGGGCCACCGCCGCATCGCGTTGATTATGCCCGACTCCGGTGTCGCCGGCGATCTCGCCAGCGAGGAGGGCTTTCGCGAAGCCTTCACCGCGCCCAACCACCTCGATGCGGCGCCGATCATCGTCCGGCACAACGGCGCCGTGCAACATCTCGTGCTCAAGCTCGATGCGCTGTTCGACAGCCCCCAGCGGCCGACCGCCCTCCTGGTCGCCAAACCCGCCCATAGCTTGAGCTCACTGATCCATCTGCTCAAACGCGGCCTCTCCGTACCGGACGACGTGTCGCTGGTCTGCCGCGACCAAGATCCCCTTTTTGAGAAGGTCCATCCCGCCATCTCGCATTACCTCACTCACGATACGTCGTTCGCCCACCGCCTGCTCCGTCTGATGCAGCAGCTCGTGACCCACGGCTACCTGCCGCCGGAGCCGACCCTGATCTTCCCCAAGCACTTCGCCGGGGGCACGCTCAGGAACGCTCCTCGCTGACCTCCCGCCAGCGCCCCGGGGGCACGCCAAACCGGGCGCGAAAGAGGCGGTAGAAGTGCGAGGCGTCGCCGAAACCCGAGGAGAACATCGCACCGAGGATCGAGTGGTCGCCGCTCGCGAGCAGCCGCGCCGCGTACGCGAGACGCAGCTCCGTCACGCGCTCTCCGAGGCTCTGGCCCGTCACTTCCCGGAAGAGCGCCGTGAGCCGCCGCCGCGAGAGACCCGCCCGCTGCGCCGCACGCTCCACCGTCCAGGATTCAAAGAAGGTCTCCTCCAACTCGCGCGCCACCGCCTGCACCCGGCGTCGCGAGGAACGCTCCGCGTCCATCGCCGGCAGCCGCGCCAGCAGCACGAGCACTTCCGCCGCCAGTGCCTGCAGCACCACCTCCGCACCCACCCGGGGATGAGACTGCTCCAGCAGCGCCCTCCGCCAGGCCCCCTCCACGCGCTGCCGCGCCCCCCGGTCCAGGGTCAGCCGCTGCCCTTCCCCGACCTCACCCACCAATCCCCGCCACACCTCGCTCCAGCTCGCCGAGGCACCCGCTTGCACCCGCTCCGGCGATAAGCCCAACAGCAGCAGCGTCGCCGGCTCCAGATCCTGAAACCGGTGCGGCACCTGCGCCGGCACGACCCACACCGTGCCCGCCCCCACCGCCGGACGCAGCACCGCGTCCCCCATCTCCCACTGCACCACTCCTTTGAGCAAATAGACCAGCTTGGGGTATGGATCAGCCCGCCGCGCCATGAGGAAGTCTTCCTCGTGAACACTCTCCGCAAAACGCACGCCCCCGAGGGGAACCGAGATCGAGAGGGGGCGTGAAACTTTCATCGCAAAACCCATCGATTGCCCAATCCGCCAATCAGATCAAGCCCATCCAGCCAAGACCTTCCGACTCCGCCGCGCTACCTTGTCCGCCGAGTGCGGATTCCCCCGATCTCACGTCCTTCCCGCGCCGCACCCCTCCCGCCCCACGAGCCAAGCGCCCTCGCTCCGTCTTTCCGCCCGCCATGCCCCCCCCACACGCCCGCCACCCGCCGCGAAGTCGAAGCCACCCTCCGTTGCGCCCCGCCGCGCCCGGTGCCGCTCTTCCTTCCCGCCATCTACGAACACAAGGCGTGGTTCATCGGCTCCACCCCGTCCGCCATTTCCCGCGACGCCGACCTGCTCACCCGCGCTTTGCTCGCCGAGTACGAGGCCATCGGACCCGATGCCCTGGCCATCGGCGTCGACGTGTACAACCTCGAGGCCGAGGCCGCCGGCTGCCGCGTCACGTTCTACGAGGGCGACGACACCAGCATCCCGGGCATCAAGCCCGGCCATCACCTGATCCACGTGGGCGACGACCTCACCCAGGCCCCCGTCCCCAACCCGCTCCGCGACGGTCGCATGCCGGTCAATCTCGCCGCCGCGCGGGCCGTGCGCCGCGCCGTGGGCGATGACTTCTGGCTGCGCGGCGCCATCTCCG
>CAIOYO010000331.1 GCA_903862595.1 uncultured Opitutaceae bacterium
CGCCGCGCCCGTCAACCAGCTCATGGCCAAGCGCAGCTTCCAGGTCTTCGAGAGCACCTTCACGACCCTCCCGCAGACCCCCGCCGACCTCTTCGAACCCGCGCCGGCTCCGGCGGCCAGCGCCACGCCGGCCCCAGCGCCGATTCCCGCCAACCCAGCCCCTGGCCCGAACTGAAGCCGTTCAGCGGCGGCGCACAGCCCACGAAGCCTCGTTACCGGCTGCGGCGGCTGCTCATCCGCTCGCCTTAGTCAGGGCAACGCGCCAGCTGGATAAGTACGCCACGATAGATCGGCAGCCACCGCTGTGCCGTGCACCGGGCCCGCGTGAACTCGGTGCCTGCAGCCGACCTCAGGCCAGCCGGGCGAAGCCGCGGCGAGGGGCGTTGGGGTTAGTCAAGCTGGTCAGACCGTCGCGACTGATCGTCAGGGAAAGCGCCGCCAGGCTCTCGTCGAACGCCGTGAGAAAGCGCGCTCGCGCGCCGTCCGAGTGCGCCACCATGAGGTAGCTGAAGGAGGCCGCGAGGATGCCCCGGTGGAGCATCTCCCGCACATAGTGCTTCTGCGCCCCAGCGGACGCCTGACCGAGGTCGAACGCCAGAGTGGGAGTCGTCGGCATGCTGGTCACGGAGACCCGGCACAGAGGATACCTTGCCGCGACGTTTTCGAGCGACGACCGGAACGTCAGACCCCGCGACCACATTTCGTCGAAGAGACGCTCCTCCTCCATGCGTCGCAGCACCGCGAGGGCAGCCGACGTTCCGACTCCGTCCGTCCAGTAACTCGAGGAGATGAAGCTCGCCTCCCCTGCCTCCATCAGGCTCTTGCGGCCGACCAAGGCCCCGAAGGGAAAGCCATTGCTCATCGCCTTGGCGTAGACCACGAGGTCCGGCTCGAGCCCGAGCCGGGCGCACGCGCCCGGGAATCCATAACGGAGGCCGCTGGTCACCTCATCGATCACCAGAACCGCCCCGGCAGCCCGGCAGCGCTGCGCGACCGTTTCGAGAAAACCTTCGTTCGGCCACTGCGACCGCATCGGCTCCATCACGACCGCGGCGAGGTTTCCATCCAGCTGCCGGATCGCCTCCTCGAACGAAGCGAGATCGTTGTAGCGGAAGGGTGCGGCCGTACCCGCGAGTTCCCGAGGCACGCCTCTCGGCTCTAGGCCCGGCAAGAGGTGTCCATCGAGCGCATGGGTCCGGCCCAGGTTCGCCGCAAGGTACCAATCCTGCCAGCCATGATAGCCGCAGAAGGCGATACCGCTCCGGCCCGTCTCAGCCCGGGCGATTCTCACCGCCACGCCCATGGCATCTCCACCGCCCCGGGCATAACGGACCTTCCCGGCCCACGGATGCAACGCGAGCAGGCGCTCCGCCAATTCATACTCGTCCGGATTCACCAGCGTGCAGTAGTTCCCATGGGCCACGCGTCGCTGGACCGCCGCGTTCACCTGGGGATCGGCGTAGCCGAGCAGCACGGCTCCCACCCCTCCGGCGAAGTCGAGAAAGCGGCGATGCTGCAGATCCCAAACGTCGCACCCCTCACAGCGGGTGAAGAAGGTCGGCCACTGCTCCGGGTCGAACTGCTCGGCCCGCTTCGACATCAAGCCGGTGCCGCCGGAAATCACCTCCTTGACCCGACGCCACCGCTCCGGTCCTTCGACCGGAGCGGGCGCCTCCGAGGCCGGAAGGAAGCCGCGCAAAAGGCGGCGGGCGTTTCCATCGAAGACCAGCGCCAGATCCGCCGCAGTCAGCGACGCCCGCTCGCAGGCTCCCTTCAGGGCCACGAGTGACTCGAGTCCGATCAGGGACGCCCGGGCGTCGAACCCGTCCGCCGGGATGCCTTCGGTTTCCTTGGCATAGAGCCAGTGAAAGCCGCCGCCAACCGTGATGCAGCGCCCGCGGAACTCGCTGACCGGGAAATCCGAACCCCACAGCACCCGATGGACCCCGAGGATTTCGATGGCCTCCGAAAAGGCCGATTCGTCGCAGATGACGGACGTGTCGACCACGACGTTGTCCAGCGAAGCCACGGCCCGCAGGCCAGCCCGCGCGTGGTGGTGACTGAAGCTTCGCGCCACATGGGCGAGAACCACCTGGACCCGCGGATAGCGGCGGCAGAGCCGGCGCAGGGAACGCTGATTCGCCTCATCCGCCATCGCCGCATCGCGCACCACGTGCAGCATCAGGACGCCCCCGACGCCATCGAGGAGTTCCCACATCCAGTCCGGCGCGTACTCCTCGATCTCCGAATCGGTGGTCGGCCGGCGCGAGGCGTAGCAGTGGTACACCTTGAATCCGCAGACCCCCGGCAGTCCCAGTTGCCGCGCGAGGCTCTCGGGAGCATCGGTCGGCGAGGCGAGGATCAGGGACCGGCTTGCCGGCGCACCGTGTGCCGACACCTCAGCCGCCAGCCACGCATTCACGCCGACGAGATCGGCTCCGGCGTGCGGCAGCGGAAAGTGAAGCCCAGCGATCTCCAGCGGTTGGAGCAGGCGGTGCAGCGAGGCGCGGTGCGCATCACACCCCAGGGGAGACAACCCCGCAAGGGACACCCACGCGTCCGGCGGAAAGAAACGCGCATCATGCAGATGAGCGTGGATATCGAACACGCGCCGGGGCAGGAAATCCCGCACCTGGGCGGCAAGCGAGTCATCCCGTCGATCGAGGGATTGGGCGAAAAACACCGGAGGAGGACGAAACGAGGTTGGTCAGCGGAACTGGAAGGAGAACAGGTCCGCCTCCTTCATGACGAAGCGCAGGCGCACCGCCCGGCCTTGCAGCGCACGCAGAGGCGACCGATCGGTCATACCTTTTTGGTGACCCCAGTCGACCGCCCCGGAAACGCGATCGCCGAAAACGGTCGGCGAGTCCTCAAGCACGAATCCCGGGATGGGCTGCCCACTCGCGGCGTCCTGAATCTCGATCCGGATGCTGCCGTTCGCCGAGGTCGCGTAGTTGAGGAACAGCTCGGACCCCTGAAAAACCAAAGGTTTGGAAATCCACTCCCCGCCCGGATAGCCGGCGCGGAGGGATACGAATCCGTCCATCCGCAGGGTCATGCGCTCCACCCGGTTGCTGGCGAACGTGTAGTCGCGCTCGATGTAGAGGGACAACTCGGAATCGGACGTCTGGACGAAGCCGGGCAAGGGGGTGTTGGCGCGATGACTCCAATTCCGCGGATTCGGGCCGGGACTGATGAATGCCTCCGGGAAGAGCGTCCACGCAACGCCGTCCCGGCTGCTCATGAAGAGCGCATCCGAGACGCCAGGGGTCTCGCGATCCATCTCGCGGAAATAGGTCCGCCACGGGAGATACCGCCGCGGTATTCCGAGGTAGAGGTGGGGGGCTCGCTCGTAAGGAGCGGCGGCGATCGTGTAGAGGTGGAAACGGGGGGCCATCCCGAAGTCAGCCCACTCCCCCTTGGTCCAGGTCCGGAAGTCGGGCGAGCGCGCAAGCTTGAAGCTACGGACCCCGTTCTCGAAGTCGCGGTAGAGCGCGACGTACTCCTTCCGCAACCCATCCCAGAACGCCACATTGAGCGAGTCGAACGCGCCGTCGCGGATGATCGGTGCTTCGCTGGCCTTCTTCCAGCGAATGCCATCCGGTGACGTGAAGAAGTACAGGGCGGGCCGCGTGTCGTTGCGCTGGAAGTACTCGTACTGGGTCTTCGCGTCCGCACCACTCGGTGGCGGGGGAGGGCTGGACGGTGGGCGGAACGACGCGATGGCCTTGTAGGCTTCGTCCGGCCGCACGTCCGGATTCCCGTCGCGGAAGGGATAGAAGTTATGGGCACCGCGACCCATCCACACGATGTTGTTCTCGCGCGACCCGTTGAACTCGAAGAGACCGAGGTTGGGACGCTCCCAGCGCACTCCATCCCGGCTCTCCACGAAGCAAACCGTCTCGTCGTGCTCCGGGACGATCCGCTCGCCCGGCTGCAGCGTGCCCGGGAGCGCGTAGGAAGGCAGGCTGTGTCCCCGGTAGTACATCCGGAAACCGCTCTCCGTCTTCATCAGGCTGGCGTAGGCGCTGGTGTTTCCTTCCCAGTCCCGGTCGAAGACGATCGAGGTCTCCGCCGGCCGGGGCTCGTGCAGGCGGAAATCAACGCCCCGCATTTCGGCGATGAGATGCCGGTCCACCAGCAATTCCAGTCGGCTTCCAATCTCGATCGGAGCCAACGCCGCGAGGACGTCAGCCGCAACGACCAGCGCGCCAGCGGACACGAGAGGCAGGAAACGAGCGAATCGCGAGGGAGGTGTCATGGGTTCAAAAGAGTGAGACGAGCAAGGTCCTGCGGATCACCCGCGGTCTCGGCCTGATCGCCATACCGCAGGACGACCCGGAGGGCGGTCGCGCCCGCGTTCCAATTCTCCGGCACGTCAAACCGTACGTTGCGCTCGGTGATTTGGTTTCCGACGTAATGCTCCGCCGAAGCGCGCTGCCAACTCCCTTCGCGCAGGACCTCGACACGCGCGTGGGTCCGATGCCCCAAGGGGGCGACCCGCGCCCAAAGTCTCGGATCGGCGTTCGGGGCCTGGCGCTGCTGCCAAAGAGCGACGGTGACGGGCCGGTCCTCCGTGCCAACCCGCCAGGAGCCCACCGGGCTTCGCCGTTCTCCGGCGGAGGTTTCGACCACGAACTGGTAGGAATACTCCTCGCCCGGAGTCAGCTTCTCGAGGTCGACATTGACGGCCGCACCTTCGGGGTCGGAGGCGAGGGGCATGCCGCTCCCGAACAGCTCGACCTCTCCAAGGCCCCAATGTTCATCCTCATAACCCGACCGAACCTCCAGCTTGAAGTGGGTCACTCCCTCCGCGCGCACGTCCGCAAGGGCGTAGGCGTGATTCGCGCTGACCGGTGACTCACGGGGCAGGGAGAGCTGCGTGAGCAGATCCCAGCGGGCGCCGTCCGACGACACGTAGGCCGCGACGTCGCGAGAGGGGTACCGGATGGATTGATGCACCTGCAGGGTCTGTAGGCGAACCGGCGCAGGAAATTGCCAGACGAAGGACTGCGGTCCCTTCGGTGCAGGTGCGGAATGCCACTCGCGATCAGGTCCGTGGCGCCACCCGTCCGTGAGGCGCTCCGCCAGGCCGACCGAGCCGGAGGGCGATCCGGTCAGTCGGGTCCCGTGGGCCGGGAGGAGCAAGGAGTGATTGCGGTAGTTGATGACGATGGAATCGAAGTCGATCGTCCCCGCCGGCGGCCGCTGTCCGTCCACGTAGACATAAAGGTGGAAGAAATTGGCGTTCAGGTCCTCCAGCGACTGATTCAAGCTCAGGTACGCGTAACGCTCGGAGCGATCTTGGGCGACGTTGTTGCCACCGTAGGTCCAGCGGCGCGTATCGTTCTCGAGGACGTAGGAGACATCGTTCCACCGCCCGTCCAGAAGCGCGTGAGTCGCATACCGGCCCGTGTAGGCCCAGTTAGCCCTGACCCAGTTGGGCGTGAGTTGCAGCGCCGGATCATGATCGCTTTGGGCCCAGAAGGTCAGCTCGGCACCCTTAGGATCGACACCATTTCCCCGCAGACGGACGTCGATCCGCGCGTCCCTGAAGTCCGGGCGTCCACCGCCGAGATTGAGACCCGTGCTGCGCGAAGCATGCAGGGGATTCGCCCCCATCCTCGCCGAGTAGATGTAGTGGCAGAGGTGCAGGCCACCGATCCCGTCGATGTGATTCACGTCCAGACCCGGCGGTTCGCCGACGAAGGCACGGTTCTCCTTCTCCGTCGGTCCGAGGTAGCGCACGAACGACGTCGCTGCCCCCTCGCGGGCATGAATCAAGTCCCGGCCTGAAAGACCCCCGCTCCAACCAGCCTGATCCCGATCCCACGTCTCCCCCAGAAAGGCGCCGCGGACCGGCGGGAGGGCGCGCGCCTCCGTTCGCTGGTTCATCTGGCCGCGCGCCCCATAGACGACCCAATAACGCCCCGGCGAACCGTCGGCTCGAACCATCGCGTTCACCGATACGCCACGCGGTCCGAGATGGGTCGCGCCGGAGAGCGCGATCTGCGCCGCGGAAGCAGTGAGGACCGTGGCGAGGGCCGCCATGATATAAGTTGTCAGACGAAGCGGCACGGAGGCAGACCGATATTTCACAGCGCAAGATGGCAGAAAGGCTCTCCAAGCAATGATCCGCCAGCCCGGTGAAGGAACTGGCGGATCAACCCAGTGAACCAAACCAAAACTTAGAAGCGATAATCGACCGTGAGCATGCTGCGCATGCCCTCACTGACCTGGACCAACCCGGTGCCCGCGATGCCTTGGATGTTACGCTCGTCGGAGAGGTTGTACAGGTTGAGCTGGAATGAGAGGCGATCGTTCAAGGCGTAGCGCCCCATCAGATCGTACGTGGCCGCCTGCGTGACCCAGAAGCTGCCGCCAGCGCGCTTCTCCCCCTCACCGAGCCAGCCCAGTCCCGCCGTCAGTCCCTTGAGCGTGCCCTGAACGAACGTGTGCTTGGCGAAGATGCTCGGGCGGAACTCGACGTGGTTGTTGACCAGCCGGTTGTCCGCAGTCTTGCCGTCCGCATCGTACAGCGTCGCAATCACGTCCGATATGCCCGCGTCCGACTTGTAGCGCAGACGGAGGTCGACCTCGAGTCCCTTGACCTGATCCTTGGCGGAAGCGGTGGGATAAGGGGCGCCGGTCAGCGGGCCGGTAATCAACGTGCGAACATTGGTGAGGTACTGGTCAAACACAACGATCGAGCCGGAGACGGCGAATGCTCGGTTCACGTCGACGTCGAACTTCAAACCAGCTTCCTTCACCACGCCCTGCTGATCCCGGAAAAGCTCACCCTTGTCCGTCGGACCATCGGTGCCCGGCTGACGCAGCACTCCCGAACGGGGAAACACATTCTCGGCCTGCTGGGCGTAGAGTGAGATGTTCTTCGTCGCCCGGAAGATGATCCCGTGGCGGTAGGTGTCGTACGAGCGCTGCGGCCCCCCGCCCGTCACCTCCGCCGGAGCACCGGTGGTGGAAACGCCGCGGAAACTCTTTCCGCCGTTTTGGTAGCGGAACCCCGCGATCAGGATGAGGCGGTCGTTCAGGAGCTTCAGGTTCTCCTGGATGTAGGCGGAGTAATTGTTCCCGTACGCCACGTCGGCGTACGCGCCGCCATTGTAGTGACCCCACGCGTTCTTGCCGAGGGCGTTCAGGAAGGCGCGGTCCGCGTTGCGGATGGCGGCGGCATTGGCCGGACGCGTGTCGAGCATGGGCATCGGGAACAGCGTCTGGTAGTAACGCGCGTAGGCCTTCTGGTAATCGAAGCCCACCATGTTCTCCAACTTCGCGAAGCCAAGGTCGACATCCAGACGGTAGTCAAACTGGACGTTGGAATCCTCCCACTCCGCCCACGCATCCACGTAGCGACGGCTGAGATTGATGTTGTCCGGCTGCACCACGACGCCGCTCAGCAGCATCTCGCGGTCGCGGTTCGTGTGGTAGGAGTAGCTGAGCCTGACGTCGCCCGCGAGGACCTTGGCGATGTACTGGAGATTGATATAGGTACTCGTCGTCTTCCACGAGACGTCGTTGGGATTCTGCACGGAGAAGCTCCGCGTGGAGTTGGGGTGGATCCGCGCCTTCTTCAGCGACTGCGAACGACCCATCACGCTGCCAGTGTCGGAACCATCCAGGAAGTCCTCCCAGTACACGTAGTCATTGTCGACGAAGTGGAAGAAATCGAGGGTGAGGATCTGTGAGTTCGACATCTTAGCGCGGAGCGAGCCGCCGACGAACGACTGATCGACGCTGTAGGCCGCCTTGTCCGAATCTCCCTTTTCGAGGCCCAGCGTCAGGCGGTAGTCGATCTGCAGGTCTTTCCGCTCCAGCACCGGCCCGGTGGTGTTCAACGTGCCGCGATAGGTATTGTGGTCACCCACTCCCACCGAGACATCCGTGCTTCGCACCGAACTCGGCGCCCGCGTGATCGTGTTCACGCCGCCGCCGACATTCTGGGAAGCGAGAATCATGCTCAGCGGACCCTTGATGACCTCAACCCGATCAATGTCGAACGTCGGCACCTTCTTGTAGGACCGAAGCGTGAAGCCGTTGCGCAGGGTCTGGTTGGCACGGAAGCCACGGATCGTGCGATCCTCGTCAGCCCGCTGGTTGTTGTTCACGCCCGCCACGCCGAAGTTCAGCGCGTTCTGCAGGTTGCCCTTCAGATCCTTCAACAGATCCTGATTGATCACGATCACGCTCGAGGGAACCTCCAGCAAGTCCTTCGCCGAACGCGTCGAAAGCGACGTCTGCCGACTCGAGTAGCCCTCATCCTCAGCGGAAGACACCACGAACGGAGAGAGGTCAACGACCTCCTCTGTGGCCTTCTCTGGTGTCTTGGTTTTTGCGGCTGGGGCGGGAACAACTTGGGAAAGCCCGTAGCTCGCCGAAGCGAGCGCGAGCGCGAAGGCCGAAACGAACCGGAGTGGAGGAGGGATTTGGGGGTACATGGTGGGTGTCATTCGAGGAACCAGCAGGAGCGCGTCCGCAAAATCACTTGCCGTCTCGATCGCACGGCGGTGAAGTAGAAGCTTGGTATACCACGGCAATGGTATACCACAGTCGATGTAAAGCATTTTTTTAAAATGCCGAAAAATATTCTAGGACCCCAGGCGGGCGCGAAGCGCGCCCCGCTCCCGACGCAATACAGCCCTTACGTGCGGCTGAAGGACATGATCTACCGGGGTGAACTTCCTGCGGGAAAACGTCTCGTGGAACGGGAGTTGGCCGAGAGACTGTTGATCAGCCGCATTCCCCTGCGCGAAGCACTCATCCGCCTTCAGTCGGAGGGGTTGGTGCTGAGCGGCAAGAACACCGGTGCCTACGTGGTCGACTTTTCCCCCGCAGACTTGGCGGAGATCTATTCCCTTCGCCGGGTGCTGGAGCCTTTCGCCGCGAGGCTTGTCGCGGAAAGCAAGGACAAGCGGCAGGTACTGCAGGACCTTCGCGAGATCTGCCAGCGCATGAATGAAGTGTCGGTCGACGAGCGGGCGTGGGACAACCTCGACGACTGCGACTTCGAGTTTCACTGGGTCATCGTCCAGGCTTCTCAGCACACGCGGCTGATCCGCGCCTACGACATGAGTCAGATTCGAGTGCTGGGTCGCCGGGACCAGTATCGCTACCTGCAGACCGTCAGCCCCACCGCCACCTCGGAGATGCACCTCAAGTTGGTCGACGTCATCGCTCTCGGAAACGGCCCGAAAGCCGAGAAAGCGTTCTTCGAGCATGTCGACCACGCGATGAAGGGCTACCTGCGCACCTACGGACTGACCAAGGGCTAGCGTCGTCAACCTGGCCTGAGTTGAGGCCCGGCGAGATCGCCGGTTCACAAAGCGCTGCCCTTGGTCCCCCAGGGTCCGGCATCGACCCGCTGCCATCCCGCTCCGAATCCAGGACGGGGCCGTCCCTGAGGATCGCCTTCGTGGTCTCAGCGGGTCCAGGCGCGCCAGCTCCTCTTCGCCCTCAAGCGTCCCTTCGGTTCACTCCGGAACGTCACCGCGTCATTCCGCCCAAGGCGGTTGCGGGTGTCGAATCGCAGGATACGATAAATGCTTCTCCGCCACCACCAGGCCGCTCCCATGCTCCTGCTGATCGCCGTCATCCTCGCGCTCGCTGATCTCATCACCACGCTCGTGGGGTTCCGCCTCTCATCGGCGGACGGCGAGGCGAATCCCCTTTGGCGAGCCGTGATCGCGAAGTACGGCATCGGGGTCTTCGCTCTCGCCTACCTCGCGGGCATGGGTCTCATCATCGCGCTCGTGTCCCTGGCAGGCACCAACGCCTTGGCCGGCCTCGTCGCCGGTCTCGGGCTCGTCGTCCTGAATAATCTCTACGCGCTCGCGCGCATCTTGATGAAGCGCTAGCCAGCGCCCGCCGTCCGGATCCCCTGAAATTGGCCCGCCCAGCGGGAACACGCCGCGCTCTCGCGGAGTCCTTGTTCGGGGCACCTCAGGACGTTCACCGAGAGCCGTCGCGAAGGCCCGACTTTGGGATTGATATCATATCAACGCATCTGCATACGTTGATATGACGTATGATTGACCGGCCGATTTCCGAGCTCTTCTCCTCTGGGCGGCCGCTGCGGTCGCTGGAGTTCTTTCCGCCGAAGGACGACGCGGGGGTCGAGCATCTGCGGCAGGCGGCCGTCGCGCTGCGGAAGATTTCCCCGGACTTCGTCTCGGTTACCTACGGGGCCGGCGGAAGCACGCGGGAACGCACCGCGCGGGTCAGCGCCCTGCTGAAGCGCGAACTGGGCTTCACGGTCA
>CAIOYO010000332.1 GCA_903862595.1 uncultured Opitutaceae bacterium
GTCGAGGCTGACGGCGAGATAGCTGCCGTTCCAGGGGTGCTCCGCCCGCGGCCAGTTGGCGCGCGGCGGCACGCGCAGGCCGAAGGTCGCGACCAGCACCCCGCTGCGCAGTACGAGCAAATCCGGATCTACCATCGCTCCGACAAGTTCGATTGGATTTCCCGCGATCGGGTTACCGCGCTTGTCCTTTGCGTCGACGAACATCTTCTCCCACTTTTCCGTGCGATAGACATCGCGATCCGCGTAGACTCGCGGATAGGCCGGCGTCCAGGTGCGTCCCTCGTCATCCGAGGTCGCTTCGCGTTGCTCGCGTCCGGTGCGCATCTGGCAGATCAGCCGGCCGGCCCGCGGACCGGAGTTGATGCGGACCAGCACTGCTTCGTTAAAACCTTCTGTCCCCACCTTGGGATCAACCGCCACTGTAGAAACCAGATTCCAATTCCGACCGCGATCGGTCGAACGCATGAGCACGACGCGTGTCTTCTTCATCGTGGGCATATACCCCGCCGGTTCGTTGTCTCCTTCGAACCAGCCGTAAAGCGTGGTTAGCAGGTCGCCGTTGTTCAGTTCGATGATCCGGCGGTGAAACCGCACGGCGTTGTGGGGCCGCCCCATGTCGTCCTTCGACGACAGGAAATCGACACCGGGAAGATTTACCGTGATTTTCTCCGGTCCCTGTAAGGTCTGCCAGTCATCCGTCGAAACGTAGCGTTCACCCACTCCTTCGCCCGGCTTTCCGCCGGGGACCACGTAGGTATCCAGCGCGAGTAGCGAGCCATCGCGCAGTTGGATGGCGCCCCCTTCCATATTGACGCCATTTTTGTCGGCCGGCAGCGGAATCCTCGTCCAATTTTGGCCGCCGTCCCTTGAGATCACCGTCCCCATCGCCCAGTGGGAGGACTGTCGTTCGACTTTATGAGGGTGCTCCGGTAACTGCGACTGTACCACGATGGCACCGGTGCGGGTGATCACCATCGACGGTTGAAGTCCGCCTTGGATCACCACGTGCTCGGGCCCGGCGATCACCTCGACCCGGGGATCGGCAAGGATCACCTGCGGGTGGTTATTGGCGTCGACCAACAGCTTGGGCGGAGCGTAGGGATCAATCTCCCCCGGTCGCCTCGCGGTCGCCGCCGGCAGCGAAGTCCATCCGACGATCAAAGCGAAGAGTGGGGGGAAAAGACGGAAAACTTTCATAGGAGGAAGGCGGATCACCACGCTTTCGCAGCAAAGGGTGACGGGATGAGAACACCATTTTCCGGTCGCCGGTAAGCATAAAGCACTTAGTCATGTTCACACCGACGAAAACGATCTGAGTTCGATCCCCATGAAGACCTTTCCTGCACGTTGCCTGCCATTTTTAACGGCCTGGTTTCTCGGAGGGTGTCTCGCCTTCGCCGTCGGCTTGATTCTCGGCGGACCAGCCCGCGGCTCCGAAGAGCTGACGTTTTTTGCCTTTGATGATGTTTCGATTCCGTTCGTTCGAAATCTCGCGCTAGAGATGCGATCGCCGCAGAAGCATCCGGCGAACCCGGTCGTGCCCCGGGGAGCCGCCGGAACGCCCGATGACTTCGGTGTGCAGTTTTACGGGAGTGTGGTGCAGGAGGGTGGCCGGTTCCGGATGTGGTACGTCGCAATCGACCACGAACTCAAGGAGAACCCCCGTGCGGTGCAGTGCTGGCGCGCCGCCTACGCGGAGAGCACCGACGGCATCACCTGGACGAAGCCTGCGCTCGGGCTCGTGTCCTACCGCGGAAGCACGGCCAACAACCTCGTGGATCTGGGGCCATCGCCCCTTGCCTTGATTAACCTGAAGGTGCTGGCCGATCCGCATGACTCGGCGCCTGATCGGCGCTACAAGATGACGGTGCAAACGTGGTGGGACGAAAACGGCGTACGTGGCAAGGGGACGCTGGGAACCCTGTTCAGCGCCGACGGCCTAAGCTGGCGGACGGCCACCGGAGCTGTGCCGATCGCAGGACTTCTGAGGAAGGAGGACTTGCTGCTGCCGGATCATCACTTCGAGGCGGCGGGCGGGCTCTACCAGTGGGAGGGCATCTACTACGCAACGGGGCAGAGCGCCCCGCCTTCCGGTCAACGGTCGGACACCCCCGGCGCCCATGGTCCGGGAAGTTATCGCGGTCGAGAGGTGCTCCTGCATCGGTCGCGGGATTTCATCGTATGGGAACCGACCGCACGCGTCGCCTTCCTGCGCGAAGGCCAGCGCACGGCGAACGCCAAGTACGGCGAAGGCGAGGAAACGCACGAGGGCGTGAGTGTCTGGCATCGTGGCAATGTACTCCTCGGGCTCTACGGCCTGTGGCACGGCGGAGTCGGCTGGAACCAGCGCACCCTTGATCTCGGATTCCTCGTCAGCAACGACGGGATGACGTTTCGCGAGCCGCAGACGGACTGGGCGATGCTGTCGCGGGGCAATGACGGGGAATGGGACCAGGGCGGCTTGCTCCAGGGCCAGGGCTTCGCGAATGTGGGAGATCAAACGTACATCTGGTATGGCGCGTGGGATCCCCGGCCGGGGCTCACGTACCCGCCGCGCGGAGGTGTCGGCCTGGCGGTGCTGCCACGGGACCGATTGGGCGCGCTCCGGGTGCGCGACGGGTCGGAAACCGCCGAGTTGGTGACGACGAAGGTGAAAACTCGTTCCAGCCGGCCGCGCCTCTTCCTTAATGCGGAAGGACTCGGACCCGAGGCGCGCGTGCGGGTCGAACTCCTCGATGCACGACTGGGTGCCATTGCGGGTCTGGCCGGCGCTGACGCGGCGGTGGTGGACCAAAGCGGCTTCCGGACACCCGTGCGATGGAAGAACCCCGACACTCCACTCCCGCCTGAATATTGTGTGCGAATCACCTTCGATGGCGCCGCTCGGGATCTGATCCGGCTCAGTGCACTCTACGTCGAACCCTAGATCATTTCGCCCTCAGACCCCGTGACCCCTGCGGTCCGCTCATCGCTACCCGCTCGAGACCTGACCGCCACCGCTGTCGGCGAATGAATCTCGTAAGCCCTTCATGCGGATCGAGCCTGTGCTTGCGGAAA
>CAIOYO010000333.1 GCA_903862595.1 uncultured Opitutaceae bacterium
CACCGGGCCCACGCAGTCCGACGCGAAGGCCACCGGACGGCCGAGCAGCGACTGCAATTCCGTCGCGATCGGGCGGAGCGAGAACTTGGCGACCGCCTTGCCATCGGGCCGGCCCAGATGGCTCGCCAGCACGACCGAGGCACCCTGATCCAGCGCGTAACGGAGCGTCGGCAGCGCGGCGACGATGCGCTGGTTGTTGGTGATCGCGCCGGTCACCTTGTCCTGAGGGACGTTGAAGTCGACGCGCAGGAAAACGCGCTTCCCGGCGAGGGCGAGGTCACGGATGGTCTTGAAGTGAGGCATGGCGGAACGAACGGCGCTGTCCGGGCAGGATCAACCCATCGCACCGGCGGCAGGAAGGCCCGTACCTCCCGCCGCCCAACGCGCGCGAATGGACGTCGATGCGTTAGAGCTTCGCGGCGATCTTGCGGCTGAGGTCGACGACGCGGTTGCTGTAGCCCCACTCGTTGTCGTACCAGCTCACCAACTTGAAGAAGTTCTTGTTCAGCTCGATCGAGCTGCCCGCATCGAAGATCGAGGAACGGGTGTCGTGGATGAAGTCGGTGGAGACGACTTCATCGTCCGTGTAGCCGAGAATTCCCTTCAGGTACGTCTCGGACGCGCGCTTGAGGGCGGCCTTGATCTCGTCCAGCGACGTGTCCTTGGCCGTCCGCACGGTGAGGTCCACCACGGACACGGTCGGGACGGGAACGCGGAAGGACATGCCCGTGAGCTTGCCCTTCACCTCCGGAAGTACCAAGCCGACGGCCTTCGCCGCGCCCGTGGTAGCCGGAATGATGTTCTGCGCGGCGGTACGGCCGCCCTTCCAATCCTTCTTGGACGGGCCGTCGACCGTCTTCTGCGTCGCGGTGTACGCGTGCACCGTGGTCATGAGGCCCTCGACGATGCCGAAGCCCTCCTTCAGGAGCACGTGGGCGACGGGCGCCAAGCAGTTCGTCGTGCAGGACGCGTTCGAAATGATGTGGTGCTGCGCGACGTCGAGCTTGTCGTCATTCACGCCGATCACGACGGTGATGTCCTCACCCTTCGCCGGAGCCGAAATGATCACCTTTTTGGCGCCGGCCACCAGATGGCCCTTCGCCTTGTCCGCCTCGGTGAAGAGACCCGTCGACTCAATCACCAGCTGCACCCCCAGCTTGCCCCACGGGAGCTCGGCGGGCGTCTTCGCGGACACCACCAGAATGTCATGGCCGTTCACCACGAGCACGTCGTCTTCGAGCTTGTCCGGGGACGACTTCTTCGAGGAGACCGTGCCCTTGAACTTCCCCTGCGAGGAGTCATACTTCAGCAGGTAGGCCAAATTGTCGGCGGGAACGATGTCGCCGACGGCGACGACGTTGAACGTCGAGCCGAGCAGGCCCTGCTCAACAAGCGCGCGGAACACGAGGCGGCCGATGCGGCCGAAACCATTGATAGCGACATTCACTGCCATGGGAGACTCCAGGTTCTAGGTAGGGATTTGCTGTTTCAGGTGAGACCGCGCCACGGGGACGCGGAGAGGTCAGACCAACACACCGCCCCTCGCGATGGCAAGGGTTTTGGCGGGTGCCTTCAGGCCTCGGTGACCCACAAGACGCAGCTAAGCGGCGGTAGAAACAGCACATCCGATACCACCGGTCGCATCCCCGCCCCCTGCTCGTCAAAAAACTGCTCCACATCCGCCACCACGCGCCACTCCCAGCCGACCACCGCCGCGTTGGGAATCGACAGGTGCACGTCCTGCAACGTGGGGTTCATCGCAAACAGGAGGCGACTCGTCCCCGCCGAGCCATCGGCGTTGTAGAGGGCTGCCAACGCGGTCGATTCCGGCAGTGCAAAGAAGCGGAAAAAGCCCTCGGAGACGCGCGAGTAGTGCCGGAGCAGATAGCCGAGCGCGCCGCGCCGGAAGGCCACCCACGCCGCAACGTAGGTGTGACTGCCCGGGTAACGCAGGAGTCGGTGGTAATCCAATGCGTTGAGCTCACCGCGCTGATAGGTGTTCGAGACACCGTGCTTCGAGCGGAGGAAGTCCTGCCCGCTTGCCAGCATCGGAATGCCCACCGACATCATCAGCATCGCCACCATTAGATGAGTCCGGCGACGGTCGTTCGCGGTCGGGACCGACCCATCGTAATGATGGTTCTCCGTGATCATGTCGATCCAGGTCCGGTCATCGTGCGACTCGGTGTAGTTCACGGTCTGCGCCGGCCACTTCGCAAAGTGCCAGGGCGAGCCTTTCAGGAAGTACTCGCAACTCGCCGCCGAACTGCCACCGCGGAGGTAGTCGCGGACAAAATCACGGTATCCGTCATTCCACGACGCCCATCCGGTCTCACGCAACTCGCGCGCCATGTGCCCACGATAACTCCAGGGCTCAGCGATCAGGATAACGTCGCGTTTGACCTCCTTGAGCGCCGCTTCGACCTCCAGCAAGACATCGGCACCGAGCAGTTCCGCCAGGTCGAAGCGGAAGCCGTCCACTCCGTAACTCCGCAGGAGGTGAGTGCAGCTGTCGATGATCAGTCGCCGACTCATCGCCGCCGTCGCGCGCAGATCATTGCCGCACCCACTCCAGTTCGTCAGGTTGCCCGCGGCGTCCTGGTCGAAGTAGTACAACTTGTCGACGAACATGAGGTGCGCCGGCTCGCCGACGTGATTGAACACGACGTCAAGGATGACCGCGATTCCCCGGGAGTGAAAAGCGGCCACGAGGTCCTGGAATTCGTGCACCCCGGACGCTTGCTCCGGCTCCGTCGCGTAGGCACTCGCGGGGGAGAAGAAATTCGTGGTCATGTACCCCCAGTGGTACTCATCCCCAGACCGGGCATCGAATTCCTGGACGGGCTGCAGCTCGACGCAGTTCACACCCAGGGAATGGAGGTAGAAGTCAGGACTCCGCACCCACGCCGCCAACCCCGCAAAGCCACGGCGCTCGCGCGGTCCGAGCGAAATCGGCGCCCGGTGCACGAGGTCGCGAACGTGCGCCTCGACGATCACCAGATCGTGCCACGCCGGCGTCCGAAAACCATCCCGCACCGCGCCGATCCAGTCGTCGCGCAGGATGATGCCCGGCCCCTCCCGACCCACGGCGGCCCGCGCGTAAGGATCGAGCACCGCCCGCGAGGGGTCATAGAGGCCGAAGGCATCGTGCGGTCCGTCGACGTGGAACCAGTAGTACCAGCCGTGGAGATCCTCATCGAGCGCCACCTCCCAAGCGCCATCCCCCCGCGCCTGCAACGTGTACCGTCGCGGTTCGGCGGCGCTGCCGAGGGCGTCGGTCACGATCAGCTCGACGCGCCACGCGCGGGGCGCGAAGAGCCGGAAGACCGTGACCCCGCCACGCACTTCCGCCCCCAGGCGGGCCTTGCAATGGAGGGCGAAGAAGAAGTCGCCAGGCATCAGGGGTACCGAGCCCGCCTCTCCCGCTCCCTCACCCCAGCCGATTCTCCACGTGGCGGCGAGGTCCAGCGGGGCCGGGAGGTCAAAACGGAACCGATGCCAGCCCGTACGGTCGGGATCGATCGTCCGGTTGCGGTTGCCCGCCTCATCGACCGCCACGTTTGGGGCGGTTGCCGGGACATCCAGCCACCGGCCGGACTCGGTCACGAACTTGAAGCGCACCCACGGATGCGAAAGGAAGCCGTCGGCCCGCCACGAGCGCCGCAAGACCGCTTCACCCGCCAAGGTTCCGGGCTGAAGCTCCCACTCCGGCCGGCCAATCGGATCCCATCCGTTGAAATCCCCAGCAAGGTAGAGTCGTCCCGTCGCCAGTTCCTCCTTCAGGCCCGGCGCATCCGCCAGCCGCACCGCAAAGGTGATGTCGCCGGTCGCATCGATGCCATAGCCGCTGGCCAACGCAAAGGTCTCTTCCGGCTCGCGCCGCACGTGCGCGAGTTGCGGTGCGTCCCGTCCCAACAACATCAGCGGCGGCACCGCACGTCCCCGCCAGTCATGCGCCAGCTCCACCACCCCGTGCGTGGGCGATTCAAGCCGGGCGTGAATGATCTTCCGGGCGCGTGCGGACATGAGCGGCGGCTGCAGCATCCGGCACCGAGCCGTCGGGACAAGCGCACAATTTCACCGCGCTCAGAAGGTGGCGCGATAGCTGGCTGAGAAGGTCCGGCCCGACCCAACCCGCGCGACCCGCTCCAACAGGTCCACATCGGTGAGGTTGCGTACCGCCAGCCCGACGGTGTGTCGCGCCGTCTTGCTGGGTTCCCACGAGTAATTCACCGAGGTTCCAAAGAGGGTGTAGGAGGGAAACGCGAGGAAGGCGCGGTTCGGGTCAGCGTAGCTCGCCACGAATCCCCCCACGTGAGTCAGCGTCCACGATGTCATCAGGCCCTTCCAGCGCCCGCGGTTCACGAGGTGCCGCGCTCCCATGGCGAGGGTTTCCGCCGGCAGCCGCGTCAGGGCGCGCCCCACTTCCTCCGGTAGATCTGGCGACGCCGTGGTGATCGCCCGGGTGTGCGTCGCCCGTCCGGTCAGGGTCAGAGCCGGCGTGATCGCGTACCGGACATCCAGCGTGGTACCCGTGAACCGCTCTCCTCCCGCCGCCACCAACTGCGGTTGCGTCTGGTTGGCGTCAGCGATCGGGTCGTCATACAGCGGGTTCCGCCGCGAAATGTTTTCGTTCAGGTACCAGAAGCCGAGCAGCGTGGCGGTCAGGCGACGACCAAGGGTCAGGGTCTTGATCCCTCCCTCCAGACCACGCGTCGTCTCATTTCCCTGAATACGGCCCGTACGCGCATCCACCCGGGTCGAAGGCTCGAAGGCGGTGCTGGCGTTGGCAAAGAACAACGCCCGCCCGGGCTTGAGCTGGTGATTCACCCCAGTCAGCCACGTTACTTCCTCGGAGCCGTCCGACAGGGTGGCCCGGGTCGCACCGGGCCGGCGATCCTCCACCTCCAGCTGCACCGCATCCCGGCGCAGGCCCGCGGTGATCACCGTGCGTCCCTGCGCCAGCGCCATGCGCTCCGTGATCGCGAACGCCGTATAGGTGGCCAGCTCGGAGCGGTCGGTGATCAGGCGCCGATAGGTCTCCGGCCCGAACGGGGGGCGAAAATAATCCGGCTGCTCGGGATCGAATCGACGCACGGTCGCCGGCAAGGCCGCCCGCTCCGCCGCATCCAGCCCGCGCTGCACCCGCGCACTGTCCGCCCGCGAGGCCTGCAGCGACACGAGGAGTTTGTGATCCGCCCGGCCACTGGAGAAGCGCGTGGTGACTTCCACGCCGCCGTTCAAGGCTTCCCAGGGCTGCTCCGAATGCTGCGGCTCCCGCGTCCCCGCGAAGACCCGCTCGTCCAGCAGGAACTCGCCCTTCGTGAAGCGGTCCTCCACGAGGGAACGCCAGAACCACTGCGCACCGGCCCGCAGGCTGACGTTCCGGTTGACCTGCGCCTCGAGTTGCGCGCTCGCGCTCGCGACCTGCTTGCGGATCCGTCCCTGCGGGCCATTCACATGCAGGTACGCCAGCGGCAAATAGGGACCCAGGACGGGCGTCCCGCGGCTCGCACGGTACTCGGGGATGCCGGAGCCGGGATTGGCGTCCGTGTCGGTGTAGTCGAACTGCAGCAGGGTGCTCGCAGCCGCAGAGTGCTTGAGGGTCACCGCGCCGCTGAAGAGGCGCTGACGGTTCACCGCAAAGGCCTCGGGTCCCCCGCGCTCGCGCCAGCCCAGCATCCAGCGCTGCCACGATTTGCGGGCCACCAAGGGTGCGTTGTGCTCGACGCTGGCGACGCGCTCGCGCGCGCTCGTTGCGGTCAGCAGCACCCGGCTCTGCCGGCGGGCCCGGGGGCGCTCCGTCACGAAGTTCTCGATGCCGCCCGGCGCGGCCTTTCCCGTGACCGGAGTCAGCGGACCCTGAATGCGCTCCCCGCTCTCCGCATTGAGCACTTCCGGCACGCCCAGCTGAATGAATCCGTTGCGCAGGCGCGGCGTGGGAAACCCGCGCAGGTTCAACCGGCTCAGCCCGGCCACCAAGTCGGCCGGCGACGGCGCCGCGATCCGGCTCAGCTCGAGGTTGAGATCACCCACGGCCTCGGTCTCCTCCATGGCCGCAGTGACCAGGTCGTTCGAAAACGGTGGATCGGAGAGCTCCGCCTCCTGCGCCCCCATCCCGGTCTCGTCATAGCCGTCCAAGTCGCGCCGCGCATCCACCGCCACCGGATCCAGGTTGATCGGATCGTCAGACCGCGCCATCTGACCGGCCAGCTGGCCCGTGCCCGAGACCACGAGCACAGCCGGGAGCAGTAGGCGAAGTGTCCGCAAGGAGACCCTCATCGCCCTGATTCAACGCGAAGCCCCGATCTTGCCCAGCCGATTCTTCGGGATGCACCCTGCGCGCGCGACGTGCGCGAACTCATCGCCTGCTTCGGGCACGCGCCGGAAGCGGAATCTCTGCGGTGAGCCGACGGCAGGATCCCGAAATCGAAAATCCCTGTTGACGCCCGTCCGCCGCAGGGTTTCTCCTCCTCCTTCGTTTCTCGGCAAGATAGCTCAGTTGGTAGAGCAGAGGACTGAAAATCCTCGTGTCCCCGGTTCGATTCCGGGTCTTGCCACCACTTGTTCGCCCCCTTGGCGACGCTCAGCGTGACTCCCCGACCCATCACCCTAGGCGGTGAGGAATAGGAAAACGCCGATCCCGAGGGCCTATCGACGCCGAACGAGCGATCCCGTCGTCATTCGAGCCTTCACCCCGCGACGTTCACCGGTCTAGCCTCGCGGCATGCGCATCCTGATCACCGGCGCCGCGGGCTTCGTCGGCACCTCCCTCGCCCACGCGCTGCGCTCCGCGATCGCGGGCGTTGACCTGATCGGCATCGACAATCTCAGCCGTGCCGGCAGCGAAACCAACCGCTCCACCTTACGGGCGCTCGGGGTCACCCTCCTCCACGGCGACCTTCGCCTGGCCAGCGACGTGGAAGCGCTCCCGGCGGCCGATTGGGTGATCGACGCCGCCGCCAACCCGAGCGTGCTCGCGGGCATCGACGGTCGGTCCAGCCCGAGGCAACTGGTCGAACACAACCTCGGCGGCACGCTGCACCTGCTCGACTACTGTCGCCAGCACCGCGCTGGGCTGATTTTGCTGAGCACCAGCCGCGTCTATTCGATTCCCGCCCTTGCCGCGCTTCCGGTCTCCGCTCAGGACGGAGCGTTCCGCTGGAACGCCAACACCCCCGCGGCATCCGTCGTCGGCGCATCCGAGCACGGGATCCGCGAGGATTTCTCCACCGAGGCTCCCGTGTCCCTTTACGGCGCCACGAAACTGGCCAGCGAGACGCTCGCGCTGGAATACGGCGATGCCTTCGGTTTCCCGGTCTGGATCAATCGCTGCGGCGTGCTCGCGGGCGCGGGCCAGTTCGGCCGCGCCGACCAAGGCATTTTCGCCTACTGGATCAACCGCCACCTCCGCCGCCGTCCGCTGCGCTACATTGGATTCGGGGGACACGGTTTTCAGGTCCGCGACTGCCTGCACCCGGCTGACCTCGCCCACTTGGTGCATCTCCAGCTGATCTCCCCCTCCGACGCGCCCTCACCGGGGTCTCGCATCTTCCACGTCGGCGGAGGCATCGGCTCCGCCCGTTCCCTGCTTCAGTTGACCGCATGGTGCGACGACCGCTTCGGTCCCCACGCCGTGGCCGAGGATCCCGCCCCACGACCCTATGATCTCCCGTGGATCGTACTCGACGCGCGACGCGCCGAGTCCAAGTGGCGGTGGCGCCCCACCCGTGGGCCGGAACAGATTTTTCAGGAAATCGCTGACCACGCCGAGCGAAACCCGGACTGGCTCGAACGCTCAGAAGGTTAAAGACGCCACTTCGCGGCGAAAGCCATCGATCCGCAAAAGCCCAAGCGGCGGATCATTTTTCTCCGGCCGGTTTTCGGGACTCGACCACGCTCGGGGCGCTACCCCATTCTCCCCCTGCCCGCATCGTGCTGCAGGTCGGGGCGACACGGAAACTTTACGTTCCGACCGACATCCAGACTCGACGTGAGACACCGGCTTCCCTTCTTACCGGGAGCTTGGACTTTTTCTCCAACCCGACTTCCCTCTTTTTCGCCAACACCATGAATCCAACCCATGCTCTCCGCACGGCCAAGGCCGGCTGGTTTGCCCTGCTCGCCCTCGCAGCGGCTCTCTTCGCCGCTCCCGGCCTGATTGCCCAAGGTGTCACCACCGCCGGTATCGGCGGTTTTGTCACCGACAAAGCCAATAATCCCGTCTCCGGGGCTTCCGTGACCGTGACCCACCAACCGTCCGGCACGGTGGCGACGACGCTGACCCGCGCAAACGGTCAGTACTCCGTCTCCGGCCTGCGCGTGGGCGGTCCCTACAGCGTGAAGGTCTCTTCCACGACGATCTCCGCCGCGGAAAAGGGCGAAATCTTCCTCGAGCTCGGTGCCAACACCGACATCTCCTTCGTCGTCGCCTCAGACGTCGTCGTGCTCGAGGCCGTGAGCGTATCCGCCGACAAGGACCTGACCTTCGGCACGGGTAAGATGGGTACCGGGAGCAGCTTCGACGAGGACGCGATCTCGAATACCGCGACCGTCCGCAACAGCGTGCAGGATGTGGCCCGCCTCGATTCCCGCATGTTCCTCGGCTCGCTCGACCAGGGCGGCCAGCTCAGCGCCCAGGGTCAGAATTTCCGCTACAACTCGTTCCTCATCGACGGCGTGCAGGCGAGTGATCCCTTCGGCCTGAACTCCAACGGCTTCTCCTCCCTGGCCAGCCCGGTTCCGCTCGAAGCTCTCGAAACGCTGAGCATTCAGCTTTCCCCCTACGACGTCCGCTACGCTGGCTTCACCGGCGCGGTCATCAACGCCGTCATCCGTTCCGGCACCAACAAGTATCGCGGCAGCGTTTACTACCGGATGAGCAACGAAAACCTCCGCGCCAAGAACCCCCTCACCGGCGTGAAGGAAGCCTTCGATGAGAAGAACTTCGGCACGACGTTCAGCGGCCCGATCATCGAGAACAAACTCTTCTTCTCGTTCTCCTACGACAAGCTGGAGCGCGAAACCGTCCCGCCGCAGGCGACGTTCGTCCCGGATGCCGCAGGCCTCGCCGCGATCGACTCCATCATCGCCCGCGTGAAGTCGCAGAACTACGACCCAGGTACGCTCTCCGGCCCGAGCACCAACCTGCAGGAGCAGGAAACCTACATCGGCAAGATCGACTGGAACATCTCCCGCGATCACCGTCTGGCCGCCACCTACCGCCGCAACTACGGCCAGAACACGAGCTTCGCCAACTACAGCAGCTCGACGGCCACGTCGCTGAGCAATCACTGGTTCGACCAGCCGCGCAATACGGATAGCTACACCGCGCAGCTAAACAGCCAATGGACGCCCGACTTCCGTACGGAAGCCACGGTATCGATGACCGACTATGACGGTACGCCCGCCAACCGCGGAACGCCGTTCCCGATGGTCCGCGTCGAAGGCCTGACCGGCCGTCGTCTCGACACCGGCGCCACGATCACCAGCGGCGCGATCATCTTCGGTACCGAAAACAGCCGCCAGCTGAACCGCCTCACCAGCAAGGAAAAGCAGTTCAAGCTCTCCGGCGACTACACCTTCGGCGATCACACCCTCACGGTGGGCGGCGAGCAGATCACCACCGACTACTCGAATGCCTTCGTGCAAAACACGATGGGTAACTACACCTTCGCCTCGCCGGCGACGTTCCTCGCTGGCACCCCGCCGACGAATTTCATCCTCCAGAAGCCCTACGCTGGCTTCTCGATCAATGACGCCATCGCCAACTGGACCTACACGGCTCTGGCCGGCTTTGTGCAGGACACGTGGCGCCCGAACCCGCAGCTGACCATCATGGCCGGCATGCGTTTCGACCTGCCCGTGGTTGACGAGGCTCCGCCGATCGCACCGGGCTTCGCCACCGCTGGCTTCGTCGACTCCAAGGGCATCCCGATTACCCGCAACAACACCACCAACGACGGCAACCCGACCTACGCTCCGCGCCTCGGCTTCACCTACGAGGTTGAGAGCAAGCGCAAGACCCAGGTGCGCGGAGGCGTGGGACTCTTCCAAGGCAAGAACCCTGCCGTGTGGCTTTCGAATGCGTTCTCGAACGCTGGTGCGGTCTACAACTACACCGCGGCCGTCGCCGAGCGCCCGCTGATCACGTTCAACCCGAACGCGGCCACGCAGTCCGTCCCCGGCTCCGCCAACCCGCCGCCCAACGTCAACATCACCGATGCCAACTTCCGCCAGCCGGCGCTGTGGAAGAGCAACATCGCGATCGACCACCAACTGCCCTGGGGTGACACGACGCTCACCGTCGAGTACTACTACCACGACGTCGACGTCGGCCTGAACACCGAGTTCCTCAACTATCGCCAAGCCAACGACGGCGACGGATCCGGCCTCGCTCCCGACGGCCGCCTCCGCTTCGGCTCGGCCGCCAGCATCGTCAACTCGACCAGCGCCAACGTCGCCGGTCGTCGCCGCGTCTCCAGCTTCGCCGATGTGCTCTACCTGACGAACACCGACAAGGGCGAGGCCAGCGGTGTCACGATCAGCCTGAGCCGCCCGATGAAGAACAACTGGGCCTGGTCCGCTTCCTGGACGAACGGCAACGCGACCGAGGTCAGCCCGATGACGTCCTCCGTGGCGCTCTCGAACTACTCGAACCGCGCCGTGTTCAATCCCAACGAGAACACCGACTCGGTTTCG
>CAIOYO010000334.1 GCA_903862595.1 uncultured Opitutaceae bacterium
CGCTACTTCGCCCTCGGCGGCCAGTGCCGCGTGATCATCGCGCGAGGTCAGGGACACAACCGCTGGGCCGGTTTCTTTCAGAACGAGGAAGTGACGGACTTCGTGATCGAGCACGCTCGCCGGTAGACCTCCCGCCTTCGCCAAGCCGGCGGCGGACGCGCCCGTCGCGTTGCTCTGCTCCGGCTCCTTGGGTTTTGCTCGCAGGCTACCCCACTGCTGTTTCCACACCGGCCGCTCTTGTTGTTCAGAACGGGCTCCTCGGGTTACGCGCTGGAGGCCCGTTGAACTTCTCGGCGCGGGCTCGCTGAGTTCATCCCGTCAGACTTCCTTCCGCTTGAGTCCGCGGGACTCAGCCCAGGTGCGGGAGCCGACGACCCTGAAACGTGACGTCAGCCGGCCGGCCTTAGACGTAGCGAAGGCTGGCGGAGAGAGGGGGATTCGAACCCCCGGTAGGCTTTTACACCTACAACGCTTTAGCAAAGCGCCGCTTTCGACCACTCAGCCATCTCTCCGGAGCAAGCCCTGACAGAAAGAACGCCCGTCCCAAAAGCGCAAGGGCATTTCTCGGGGCGACACCGAGACGCGGGGCTGGGCCGACGTGCACTCGCGCCGGGGGCCCAACGGACGGAGTGGCGGACCGCACCGCGGCCGGCCGCCGGCCCGGGCCGATGCATCCACCGCGCCGTGCCTTACGCCGCGCCGCCCACCGAGTGGTACGTCGCGTTGGCCGGGAGGACGAGGCGATCGCACCAGTCACCGAAGCGTTCGCCGGCCCCTCGTTCGCGCGCGTAGCGCTCGATGACCGGCGTGAGCAGACGCACCGCGTCGTCGAGCGTGACACTCGGCGCGAAAAGCCGGTTCAAGCGAGTGCCCTCATAGCTCGCACCGAGGTAAAGCGCGTACTTGCCCGGGGCCCGTCCGACGAAGCCGATCTCGGCGAGGTACGGACGCGCACAGCCGTTCGGGCAACCCGTGATGCGGAGGCTGATCGCTTCGCGGCTCAAACCCACCGCCGCAAACACGGCATCAAACTTTTCCAGAAACTCCGGCAGCGCACGCTCACTCTCCGCGAGAGCGAGACCGCAGGTCGGCAGCGCGACGCAGGAAAGGGCATTCAGGCGCAGCCCCGAGCGATCGTTTTCCTTCGTCAGTCCATGCCGCGCGAGGATTCCCTCGATCACCGGCTTCTGCGCGTCGCTGACCCCGGAAATCGTCAGGTTCTGCGACGGCGTGAGGCGGAAGTCACCCGCGTGGATTTCCGCGATCTCGCGCAGCGCGGTCTTCATCGGCCAGTCAGGCAGGTCGCGGATGCGCCCGCTGAGGATGTGGAGACCATGGAACCACGTACCGTCGGCGCAGCGGTGCCAGCCGTGGGCATCCTCGATCGTTGAAAATGCGAAAGCCCTCGCCGCGCCGAAGCGCACACCCGAGCGCTGCTCTACCTCCGCCTTGAACCAAGCGATGCCGCGGTCCTCGATCGTGTACTTCAGGCGCGCGTGCTTGCGGTTGGTGCGATCGCCGTGATCGCGCTGGGTCGTCAAGACCGCCTCTCCCACCCGGTTGACATGTTGCGGCTCGATGAAGCCCAAGACGTCCGCCACGCGCGGGAAGGTCTCCGTGTTACCGTGGCTCATGCCGAGACCACCGCCCACCGTCACATTGTAGCCGACCAAACGGTCCGCCTCGACGACCGCGATGAAGCCGAGATCCTGCGAAAAGACGTCGACGTCGTTCGACGGCGGCACCGCGAACGCCGTCTTGAACTTGCGCGGCAGGTACGTCGCGCCGTACATCGGCTCGACCTCCGGTTCGCCGCCCGCCACCCGTTCCTCGTCGAGCCAGATCTCATGGTACGCGCGCGTCTTCGGCAGCGCGAACTCGCTCCAGCCCCGCGCGTGCTCGTACACCTGCTGCAAAACCGCGCTGCGCTCCGGATTCGGCGGAGCCATCACGTTGCGGTTCACGTCACCGCACGCCGCGATCGAGTCGAGCAGCACCCGATCCATCTCCTGGATCAGCGGCTTGAGGTTGCCCTTCAGGACACTGTGAAACTGGAACGTCTGGCGCGTCGTCAGTCGCAGGGACTGATTCGCCACGCGGTCTGCCAGCGAATCGAGCACGCGCCACTGCGCCGCCGTGCACCGCCCGCCCGGTAGACGCACCCGGAGCATGAACGAAAACGCCTTCTCCTTGCCCGCCTTCTTCAGCGCGTTGCGCTGGTCGCGGTCATCCTGGAGGTACAACCCGTGAAACTTGGTCAGCTGGGCGTTGTCGTCCGAAATCGCTCCCGTCGTCGCGTCGCGCAGATCGTCCGCGATCGTACCACGCAAGTGCCGCGAGGCAGTCTTGATCACTTCATTGGCCGCAAGCGGCTTGGGAGCGGAGGCGTCGGGGCTCATGACCAGGTCGAAACGCTAGCGCCACCCGAGCGCACAGCAAGTTTATTGGGTTTGTTGACCAACTCACTCAACACGAGCGGAAACACTTCCACCGGAACGACTACTCCCTTAGAGACACGCGGCTCGACCCTCCGGGCAGGCACGCGGAGGGCAAATCCTGTCCGCCACCACCGGCCACGAGCGCGGGCGCGTGACTCGGCGCGGCGGGCGGCGGCTCAGTAACGGTAGTGCTCGGGCTTGTAGGGCCCGTCCACCGGTACGCCGAGGTAGGACGCCTGGTCCTTGCTCAGGACGGTCAGCTTCGCCCCGATCTTCTCGAGGTGGAGCCGCGCGACTTCCTCGTCGAGGTGC
>CAIOYO010000335.1 GCA_903862595.1 uncultured Opitutaceae bacterium
CGAAAGACGGCCCACACCGCGTGGGCGCGCACCACGGTCAACGGGTGCTGCGCGAGGGACTGCAACGCGGGCAGGTGCGCGGGATCTCCGGAATTGCCCGCGACAATGCAGGCGTTCCGGAGCAGGCCGGAAAGCTTCAGCCGCTTCACCGCCGTGCCCCGAAACACCGCCGCGAACCGTTCCGGCGTCAGCGCAAGCAACTCCGCGAGCGTGAGCTCGCGCAGGTCGTGGCGCACGCTGAGCAGCAGCCGCCGCCCCTCCTGCGCAAAGCGGTTCCACGGGCACACCTCGAGGCACGTGTCGCAGCCATAAACGCGGTCGCCGATGCCGCGGCGCAGCGCCCGCGGGATGATGCCCTTGTTTTCGATCGTGTGGTACGAGACGCAACGCCGGGAGTCGACGACCCCCGGCGACGGGAATGCCTGCGTCGGGCACGCGTCGAGACAGCGCGTACACTTGCCGCAGAGGAGTCCCGCATGCGCTCCGGGCTCGGCGGGGCTCGGGGGCGGCGGGCGGCGCCGGATCGGCGGATCGGCCGGCAGCGCGAGGCGCGTGAGGATCGAAGCGAGGAAGAGCCAGTTGCCGTGCGTGCGCGAAATCAGCATCGCGTTCTTCCCCGTGAAACCGAGCCCGCTCCGCGCCGCCCATCCGCGCTCCAGCACCGGGCCCGTGTCGACGTAGTAGCGGTAGTCCTCCGATCCGATCCCGGCGAGCCGCTCCAGCAGACGTCCCGCCTCCATCAAGCCCGTGCGGATGGTGTCGTGGTAGTCGGCGTGCAGCGCGTAACGCGCCCAGCGCGGGGTCGCGCTCGCCAGTGCCGCAGGCACGCTCGCGGCGAGGTGCGCACCCGCCGCTGCTTCGGACGCGCCATCACGTTCCGGCTGACCGGCACCCGTCGCGCCGACCTGCGCGGCCAACGGCGCATCGGGCATCCAGTAGTTCACGCCGAGCAGGATGATCGAACGCGCGCCCGGCAGCACCTGCGTCGGATCGGCGCGCTTCTCACGGGTGCGCTCCATCCATGCCATTTCCGCGTGATGTCCGGCGTCGAGCCAAGCGCCGAGGCCCGCGCCAACGTCGGCGTCCGGCAGCGCGGCGAACCGCACCTCGTCGAACCCCAGCCCGCGCAGGCCCGCGCGCACCTGCTCGTGGAGCGGCGATGCCATCGGGTCAGGCGCGTCGCGGCGCGTCCGCCGGCCGATGCTGGCGGAGCCACTCGGCGGCGTCGCGCTGGTAGGAGCGCAGGACGTGATTGACGATGTCGCCCAGCGGGCGGGCGTCGGTGAGGATCATCGAACCAGCACTGCGGTAGAGCGGTTCCCGCGCGGCGTAGAGCGTACGCAGGCGCGTTTCGAGGTCCTCGACGTTGAGCAGCGGGCGATGCTTCTGCCCCTGCGTGCGGCGGAGGATCGTCTCAAGCGAGGCGTGCAGGCAGATGACCACGCCCTTGCGGCGGAGGAGGTCGAGCATGCCCTCGGGCACGATCAGGCCACCGCCGCAGGCCACGATCTGGCCGGACTCCGGGTGGCCGGACTCGATGAACGTGCGCTCCATCCTTCGGAACGCGGCCTCACCCTGCTCGGCGAAGAGGGTCGTCACCGGTTGCCCGGCGATCCGCTCGATCTCATGGTCGCTGTCGATCACCGTCATGCGCAGCCGCTGGCCGAGGGCCCGGCTGATCGTCGTCTTGCCGGTGCCCATGAAGCCGACGAGGTAGAGATTGGGAACGAAGGCAGGCATCAGGACGGTCGCTCATCGATGGCGCGGCGGGTGGCGCGTGCCAACGCC
>CAIOYO010000336.1 GCA_903862595.1 uncultured Opitutaceae bacterium
ACGTGGTCGGGCGCAAAATTCGCCGACTGCGTCAGGTAGAGCTCCCAGAGCCGGTGATTCCGAACGATCTCCCCGGCCCGTCGCCGACCTTCCGGGGTGAAATAGAGCACGTCGCGCTCGAGACGCGCCAAGCCATGGCGCCGCAGTTCCAGGCCCAGACGGCGCACCTCCTCCACCGTCTCCCGCCGCCGCGCCGCCAACTCCTCCAGCGTGATGCCCGCGCGCGAGAAACCATCGACTTCCGCGACGTGGTACATCGACTTCAGGGTGTTCTCGCGACGCGTCCGTCCCACTCCCACCCGTCGCCGCCAGAGCCGAATGCACCAGCCGTCGCGCGGACCGAACAACACCGCCAGTCCAAACCACGCACTCGCCGCGATCACAATGAGCGGGCCCGTCGGCAACGTGGGCCCGAGAAAGGAGAGAAACGCCCCCGCCAGCCCCGCCGCACCTCCCAGCATCGCCGAGTAAAGCAACATCCTCGGGAGACTCCGCGTGATCAGATAGGCCGTGGCGGCGGGCGTGACCAACAGCGCCGAAACCAGCACGACACCGACGGCCTGCAGCGCGATCACGACCGCGGCGGCGAGCAGAAACATGAAGGCATGGTGCACCGCCGCGGCCGGTAGGCCCTGCGACCGCGCAAACGCGGCATCAAAGGCCACCGCCACCAACTCCTTGTAGAGCGCGAGGACGAAGACCCCGACCACTCCCGCGACCACCGCCATCACGCGCAGATCCTCCGGACCAATCGTCGCCGCTTGACCAAAGAGGAAGTGCGAAAGCCCCGCGGACTGCGCGGACGGCTGACGCTGGATGAGGGACAGTAGGCACAGGCCCACCGCGAAAAAGGAGGCCAGAACCAGACCCAGCGCCGCATCCTCCTTCAAGCGCGTCGTTCGCGTAATTGCCGAAACAAAGGCGGTCCCAATCAGGCCTGCGACGGTCGCCCCCACGAAGATGGCCACCGGATCCCGCGACATGTTCCACAGAAAACCCACCGCCACGCCGGGCAGCACCGCATGGGAAAGTGCGTCGCCGACCAACGCCATGCGCCGCACCACCATGAAAGCTCCCAAGAGACCGCAGGTCACACCCAGCAGCAACGTCCCCCACACCACATGCCGCACCGCCGGATCCTCCAGACGCAGGAAACGCCACGCCTGCGTCATCCCCTCCGCCGACGCGCCGCTCGCGGCCTGAGCCTGCGCCCACGGCGCCACGACAATGGCCAGGGCGACCAGCACCAGCCCACGCCCAACGCCCGCCGCTGCACCACGGCGTTCGGGAGATTCACCCCGAGTTGCCCGGTTCACCGCGAGCCCCCCTGCGCACCCAGGGCCTGCGCGACTTCACTGAGCAAGGTCAACCGCCCCCCATACGTGCGCTGCAGCAGATCGGCCGTGAAGACCTCGGCCGTCGGACCGAACGCGACGACGTTCAGATTGAGCAGAAGCAACCGGTCAAAATACTGACGCGCCGTCGGGAGATCGTGGTGCACCACGAAGAGCGTGCAGCCGCGGTCGCGCAGCGTTCGCAGCACCGCCACGATCGACGCCTCCGTCGCGGCATCCACGCCGGCGAACGGCTCATCCATGAAGTACACGTCGGCCTCCTGCGCCAGCGCCCGCGCCAGGAACACGCGCTGCTGCTGGCCACCGGAAAGATTGCTGATCTGCCGATCCGCATACGGCAGCAACTGGACCTGCTCCAAGCAGGCCCGCGCCACCTCCCGGTCAGCGCGGGAAGGACGGCGGAACAGCCCCATGCGGCCGTACCGGCCCATCAGCACGACGTCCATCACGCTCACCGGAAAATCCCAGTCCACCGTCTCTCGCTGGGGCACGTAGCCGACCCGCGAGCACACTTCGCTGAAAGGGCGTCCCCAGAACCGGACCCACCCACCCTGCACCGGCGTCAAACCCATGCACGCCTTGATGAGCGTCGACTTGCCCGCGCCGTTGGGACCGATGATTCCAACCAACTGCCCAGGCCCGACCGCGAGGTCCACGCCCCACAGCACCGGTTTGCGGCGATACGCTACCGTCAGGTCGTGAATCTCCAGAACCGGAGGAACCACGGGAGGTGCCATCGAAGGAATCGAAGAGGTCACGAAAGTTGGAAGATAAAACGCGGTTCAGCGGAGCGCCGAGACCAGGGTCCGAACATTGTGCCGGACCATCCCCTCGTAGGTGCTGGGGTCGATCCCGTCAGCCGAACGTCCAGGCGCACCAAGCGAATCGGAATACAGCTCGCCACCGACTCGCACACCCGCATCCGCCGCAACCCGCTGGATGGCCTTCGGCGATACCGACGACTCGACGAAGATGGCCGGGATTCGGCGACGGGCCAGCAACTGCGTCAAGCCAGTCATCGCCGACAACGCAGCCTCCCCCACGGTCGATACGCCCTGCAGTCCGATGACCTCGAAGTCATACGCACGACCGAAGTAACCGAACGCATCGTGACTGGTGACCAGCACCCGTCGCTCCGGCGGGATCGCGGCAAGTTCGCGACGGACCCAGTCATCCAAGGCGAGCAGGCGCATCCGCAGCACCTCACCCTGGGTTCGATAGCTCTCGGCACCCGCCGGATCAGCACGGACGAGCGCGCCCACCATCGTGCCGATGCATTCCCGCCACAGTGCCACTTCAAACCAGACGTGGGGATCGTACGCGCCGTCTCCCTCACCGACGCGGCGCAACCGGGTCACCGGCAGGTCCTCCGTGATCGCCACCACATGGGCGCGACGCGACCGGAGCCGCTGGAGAACGGTCTGCATGCGCCCCTCCAGATGGAGACCATGGAAAGCCACCAGATCCGCGTCCTGCAGCGCGCGGAGATCCGAAGGCGTCGGCTGGTAGGAATGAGGATCCATCCCCGGCCCCATGAGTGACTTCACGGACACTCGGGCGCCTCCAACCTCGCGCACTAGGTCCCCGACCAACGAAGTCGTCGCCACCACCCGCACCACGGCCTCGGCCCGCAGCGAAGATTCCCCCGCCAGGAACACCAGCAGGAATCCGAGCACGACCGACGGGACTGAACCCAACGACGCCATAGATGGATTGAATTCCGGCCTTGAATTTGCCGCAACCAAAAAGATTAGGCTAAGCTAATTCTGGGTTGAAGATGCCTACTCCGACCTTGCCGCGGGTCGGGGGCGTGCGAGACTCGCGCGCCATGTCGCAGTCCTTCGCTCGTGCGGTGTTCGCGCTGACCGCGGTGTTCTTCGCCGCGTTCTTCGTGTGGCCGATTTTCCAGATCGTTAAAGGCGGCTTCATGGATGCGGACGGGCGGCTCACCTTGGTCTACGTCACCACGCTCTTGGCGGACCCGGTCTACCAGGAGGGCCTGCTGAACTCGTTTCTTCTGACGTCGGCGACGACCAGCCTGGCGCTGCTGATTGCGGTGCCGTTGGCGCTGGTCGCGGATCGCTACTCGTTTCCGGGCAAGACCCTCCTCACCTCGGTGATTCTGGTTCCGATGCTCTTGCCGCCTTTCGTCGGGGCGATCGGCATCAAGCAGATTTTCGGTCAGTACGGAGCCTTCAACTCGCTGCTGATCGAGTTGGGACTTCGCCCGGAGGGATGGACCTTCGACTGGTTCGCGCTGCATCAGTTTTGGGGCATCGCGATCGTCAATGCGCTCTCGCTTTACCCGATCATCTACCTCAACGCCGTCGCGGCGCTGGCGAACATCGATCCGGCGATGGAGGAAGCGGCGGCGAATCTTGGCTGCACCGGCTTCCGCCGCTTCCGCCGCATCACGCTGCCGCTCATGCGATCCGGATTGTTCGCCGGCGGCACGATCGTGTTCATTTGGGCCTTCACGGAACTGGGCACGCCGTTGGTCTTCGATTATCCCCGGGTGACC
>CAIOYO010000337.1 GCA_903862595.1 uncultured Opitutaceae bacterium
CCGGACGGGGCGGATGGGCTGACGGCGCTCATCTGTCCTAACGGCCGTCGAAGTGACGCCGCCACCAGTGCTTCAGGTTGGAGTCGACTCGAACCTTGACCGAAAGGGAGGACGAGGTGCCGTCCGGGCCGAGCGTGGTGCGCAGGCCGGTGCCGATGAACCAGCGGCCCTGGGTCGGCGTCCACCGGGTTGGCAACTCCCAGAGCAGGCCTGGCCGGAAGCTGATTGAATCGTTGCTGGCCCCGCCGAAGGCGCGGGTCGTCCCGAAATCCGTCTGGAAGGTCGCATGCAGGGTACCGAGGTCCCAGACCAAGCCGGCGGAGCCGAGGAACGCGTCGTCGGTCAGTTGATTCTCCTTGAGGGTGCCGTCCGCGTGGGACAGCGAAACGATGTCGCCGCCGACCGACCAGAAGACGCGTACGCCCGGGAGATCGGCGAGAGAGCGGGAGAAGGTCATGAACGGCATGACGTGCTCGAGTCCGTCGATGAGTTCGGAGGGCGGATTGCCGAGGGCGCCAAAGTAGTCGATGCCGATCCCGGTATCCCATCCCGCCAGAATGCGTTCTCCGAGGTTGTACTTGGTGCCGACGTGCACTTCGGCGAGACCGAGTTCGGTTCCCACGGTGGGGCCACTCAGGCCGTGGGAGACGTAGCCCGTCACGTCCCCGACGATCTCCCAGCGTTCGGTCAGTCCGTAGCGGAGTCCGACCGGGAAGCGGAGATGGTCATACTTGCTGAGATCGCCGAACCTCGGATTGAAGGTGAATCGGAGGGCGTTGCGCCTCTCGGTGTTCGGCAAGTTTGCGGTGAAGACGCCGCTCATCTTGAGAACGGCGTCGGAGCGCGGAGCAGAGCCATCGGTGGAGGCGGCGCCCGTCGGCGCCGCGTCCAGCGCTCCGACGAGCAGGCCGAGGCTCAGCGCGAAGAGGAGAGCGTGGCCGTAACGGCGTCGGGGAGCAGGCAATGCGGTGGACAATGGGCGAGGGAGGGCGGACATGGCATTACGGGCCGGCGCGGCGTGACAAAGGGGAGGGGGAGTCGGCCTGAGCCGTGCGACGTCCCTCCATGGTGGCACGGTGGCGAGCTTGGTCCTCCGGGGAAAGGGAGCGATAACGGCCTTCCTGGTAGAGGTGGCTCGCGACCTGATAGTACGAAATGGTCTCGTGCACCTGGTCTTGGTCCGGCGTTCGTGGCGTGAGGGCGAAGCTGCGCGGATCGTAGTCGTAGTGATCCACGCCCCGGAGTGGGCGGAGGACCGTGAGGAGGCCGGGTTCATACAACCCGACGCGCTGGTAGTTTCCGATCAGCGCGCGGCGGTCGCCGGAGGCGTGCAGGACATCCCAGCCAAAGAAGCGCGAGGCATAGGACCAGTTGAGGAGTCCGAGCAGCGTGGGAGCGTAGTCCACCTGGCTCATCAGGTCGTTCACCTTGCCCGGCGCGATCTGGCCGCCGGGTGAAAAGATGATGAGAGGAATGCGGTAGTGTTCGACGGGCAGGGCGGCTTGGCCGGCGACGGAGGCGCAGTGGTCGGCGACGATGACGAAGACCGTGTTGCGGTACCAAGGCTTGGTCGCAGCGGCGCGCAGGAACTCGCCGATCGCGTAGTCGGTGTACTTCACCGCGCCGTCGCGTCCTGAGACCTTCGACGGCAGGTCGATCTTCCCGTCCGGATAGGTGAAGGGACGGTGGTTCGACGTGGTCATCACGAAGAAGTGGAACGGCTGCCCCTTCGCCGCCGCGGCGTCGGCCTCGCGCAGGGTCCAGCGGTAGAGGTCGCCGTCGCAGGCTCCCCAGGCGTTCGCGAACGTGATGTCGGAATCGGCGACGGACGCGCGGTCGACGATGCGGTAGCCGTTGCCCCCGAAGAACGCGTTCATGTTGTCGAAGTAGCCGTAGCCTCCGTAGATGAAGGCGGTGTCGTAGCCGCGACTGCGGAACACGCTGCCAAGCGTGAACAGGTCCTCGTTGCGCGGGCGCTTGATCAGCGAGCGGCCTGGGGTCGGGGGAAGGGAGAGTGTAAGCGCCTCCATGCCACGGTCCGTGCGGGTCCCGGTGGCATAGAGCTGGGTGAAGACAAGGCTCTGCGGCGAGATCGCCTCCAACTCCGGCGTCAGTCGCGATGCTGGATTGAACGTCGACAGGAAGTCGGCGCTCAGGCTTTCCACCGTGATCTGGATCACGTTGGGGCGAAGCTCCGGATCGCCGGGCCGGGGTGCGGGCACCCAGCGGAGCGTGTCGTGGGCCGGCGTGCCGGGCAGCGGAAGCGAGTGGTCCGCAGCCAGCTCACTGCGGAGCTTGGCGAACGCCTCGTCAGTCGGAATGACGGCGTAGAATTGGCGGTAATCGAGCTCGTTGTTGCGGAAGGCGGCGAAGAGCGACCAGAGGCCGTTCTTGGCGAGTTCGCGGTTGAACGTGTTGGCGAAGGCCGGGATCCGGTTGGAATCGAGACCCACCCCGAGCGCGATCGCGCCCGCGGCCCACGCGCCCGCGTTCCGCCAGCGCCGCCCCATCGATTCCGGCGCGTGCGCCAGCCACCGCTTCACCCAGCCGGTGCGGAGGAGCAGCGCGTAACCTGCCAGCGCCCCCGCCGCGATCCCGGCAAAGACCGCGGGCAGCGGGTACGACTCGCGAATGTTGGCCATGACCTCGGTCGTGTAGACGAGGTAATCGACGGCGATGAAATTGAAGCGGACGCTGAATTCGTCCCAGAACAGGAACTCCGCCACCGCACCGAAGAGCAGCAACGCGAACGTACCCAGCAGTGCGAGATGCAGTCCCCCGCGCACCCAGCGACGCGCGAACGCGCGGGCCGGCAGCAGCGCGAGGAAGATCGCAAGCGGCGCCGCGATCAGCGCCGCCGTGGCGGCGTCAAACACCAGACCTAGCGAGAAAGCTCCCAGCAGGCTGAGATCCCACGTGACGCTCTCCGCTGACACGACCAGCAACACCACGCGCGTGGCCAAGCTCACCACGGCAAAGGCCGTGAGAAAAATCCAGAGAAGCCCGTGACGGCTGCTCAACCGTCGGTCCAGCCACGACGGGAGACGGCCCGGGGAGTGGGGTGGTGAGGAACGGGCGGTGGCGGGCATGAGGGGGATGCTCGAGAACCTCCGAAGGTTCACGGGTGACTGTTCGAAAGACAACTCCGAGTCCGCGGACGTTCCAATCCCGGATCCGCAGGCACACTCTCGGCGTAATTTTTGCCATTGGTTTTCCGTGTGAACGGCACGCGCATCGAGCCGGTGTCCGAGTGTGGGGACGATCCGCGACTGACTTGGGCGGGGTGGGTGGGTGGGCCTGCCGACAGGGGCGAGCTGGCTCCGGGCTCGATCTGCCGGGCGCCTGACGCCGCCGGCGGCGATCGGCCGGCCACCCCCGCGCCGCTGCGACGGATCGTGCGGCGGCGGACTGGTTGGGTGAGTCGGCTTAACCCGCAAAGGCTTTGACTCCCCCTCAGGCCTCGGCCGGCATAGAGCATGAAATTGATCCTTCTCCGCTTGGGTTTGTGGGTCGCTTTTGCCGCGGTGGCGTTGGGGGCGGTCGAGTCGAAGCGCCGCCCAATCACGCCGCGTGATGTCTGGGAAATGAAGCGCCTGTCGAGCCCGGCGATTTCGCCGGAGGGGCAGCGCGTCGTGTTCTCCGTTCAGGAGTGGTCCATCGAGAAGAACGAGAGCGCGAGCAGTCTCTGGGTCGTCGAGATCGCGGGCGGGGCACCGCGCCGGCTCACGACCGTGCCCGGGTCCGACGGCTCACCGGCATGGAGTCCGGATGGCACCCGCATCGCGTTTGTCTCCAAGCGTGCGGGCGATGAGGTTCCGTCCCTCTACGTCATTCCGGCCGATGGCGGCGAGGCGGAAAAGGTGCTGGAACTGCCGTTCGGCGTATCCCGTCCGTCGTGGCTGCCCGATGGCCGCAGTCTGATCCTGGCGACGTCGGCCATCCCAGAGCTGGCCGGCACTTGGAGTGCCGAGGACCGCGCGAAGATGAAGCGCGAGATCAAGCGCCGCAAGGAGTCCAAGATCAGCGCCAAGGTCACCGAGAATCGCCAGTATCGCTATTGGGACCACTGGCTGACCGACAACCTCGCCAACCGGCTCCTGCGCGTCGAGCTGGCGACCCGCGCCGTGACCGACTTGACCCCGGCGCAGGACCGGCTTTTCCAGCTGAGCGGTGAGTTCTCGGTCAAGGTGAGTCCGGATGGCGGCTGGGTCGCGCTGTCGCGCAACACCACGCCGCCACCGTACCGCGATTTCCTGAACAGTGATGTGGTCCTGGTGCCCACGGATGGATCCGGGACTCTCCGCAATCTCACGCTGGACAACGCGGGCTCGGATTCGTCTCCGGTGTTTTCCCCGGACGGCGGCTCGCTCGTCTACGTCCGCCGTGAGACGGTCTACCACAATGGCGAATCGGGCCGCCTCTGGCGGCACGATTTCGCGACCGGTCGCAACACGCCGCTGACGGAGGCGATCGACCTCTCGATCGACGAAGGCGTGTTCGCACCCGATGGAAAGACACTCTGGCTCATCGCGGAGGACAAAGGCCGGGTGCCGATCTTCCGCCTGAACGCGGACGGGACCGGACTCCAGCCCGTCCAGTCGTCGGGCACCTCCAGCTCGATTGACGGCGCGGCGGGCCGGCTGGTCTTCCTCAACGACACCAAGAATCGTCCCGCTGAGCTCTTCGTACTGGAGACCGCGAGCGGTGAGGTCCGCCAGTTGACGAACTTCAACGCCGCCGCCGTCGAACGGCTCGAACTCGGCCAGGTCGAGGAATACTGGTTCGAAGGCGCCAACGGCGACCGGATCCAAGGCTGGCTGGTCCTGCCCCCGGGATACGACCCCACCAAGCGTTATCCGCTCGTCCAGCTCATGCACGGCGGTCCGCACACGATGTGCCGGGACTCGTGGAGCTATCGCTGGAATACCCACTGCTTCGCGGCGCCCGGGTATGTGGTGACGTGGGTGAATCGCCATGGCTCGACCGGCTTCGGCGAGCGCTTTTCCCAGAGCATCCTCAATCAGTGGGGTGACATGCCGTTCGAGGACATCATGAAATCGACGGATTACCTGCTGGCCCGCTTTCCGAATCTCGACCCGGAGCGGATGGCGGCGGCGGGTGCGAGCTATGGTGGCTACATGGCGACGTGGGTGTTGGGTCATACGGACCGCTTCAAGGCCATCATCAATCACGCGGGCGTGAACAACTCGTACGCGCAGTACGGCACCGATGCGCCGCATGGCTTTCCCCTCGTGATGGGCGGCAAGCCCTGGGAGAACCTTGAAGGCATGCAGCGCCAGAACCCGATGTTCTACGCGAAGAACTTCCGCACCCCGACCTTGGTGATCCACGGCGAGCTCGACTACCGCGTACCGTACGGCAACGCCACGGAGCTTTACGGGGTGCTCCAGGCGATGGGAGTGCCTTCGCGCTTGGTGATTTACCCGAACGAGAACCACTGGATCCTGACGCCGCAAAATGCCCTCCACTGGCACTGGGAAATGCAGTCCTGGCTGAGTCGGTACCTTGGCGGCAAGCCGGTGCTCGATGAGCCGAGGTTTGACTCCTCGGCCCGCTGAGTCGGAGATCGCGGCATGGCGGGCAAGAACTTCACCTTCATCTGCGGAGCCGACGATTTCCTCGTCGGACGCGTGGGGCGTGAGCGCCATGGGAAACTCGTCGA
>CAIOYO010000338.1 GCA_903862595.1 uncultured Opitutaceae bacterium
CGCAGCCACGCGAGCGTGGTCCATCACCACGAGGACGATTTCCGGGTCTTCTCCCTGATGGATTGGATGGACTTCTCGCAGAGCAACCCGCCGGTCGCCGAGATGGACATCGTCCGGACCCCGCGGACCACGATCCGCCTGCCGCGGGTGATCCTGCTGACGTATTTCGACCGGCTGCCGGCCAAGGAACTGAAGCTCACGCGCAACAACGTCTTCGAGCGCGACGGCAACCACTGCCAGTACTGCGGCCGGACCTTCCCCCGCGAGGAACTCAACCTCGATCACGTCATCCCGCGCGACCAGGGTGGCAAGACGACCTGGGAGAACATCGTTTGCTCGTGCATCCGCTGCAATTCCCGGAAGGCGAACCGGCTGCCTCACGAGGCGAGCATGCGCCTGATCCGCAAGCCGGTGCGCCCGAAGTGGCGGCCGGTGATTTCGCTGGTGCTCGGCAACCAGGAGCGCGAGCGCTGGAAGGACTTCCTCGATCTCGCGTACTGGAACGTCGAACTCGACGAATGATGACCGCTCCGGGCGGGGCGGCGAGGCAAGCATTGATCCCGGGGTGAAGCCTCAACCCCAAACGCCACTGCCTTATGCAGCCGTGAGCGCAACGTCCCCGGCTCCGCTGTCGGGGCGGGTGCGGCTCAAGGCGGCGCGGCGGGCAGCCGGTGGGCGAGGAGCACGCGCTGGACGTCGGGATGATCGCGCACCTTGTCGAACCACGGATCGGCCGCGTTGCCGTCCGCGGTGACGCACCCCGCTCCACTCGTCCACTCGCTGCCCCGTCTGCTCTAGCCAGCAGCGGGTTCCGTGGCCGGTTGCTGCCCGCGCGGAGCGAGCAGCGGGCGGGCGGGCACCGTCCATGCCGACGGATGCGCCTCGAAGCCGAGGTGGGGGTAGTAGCTCCGCGCCTTCGGGGCGGAAAGCAGGATGACCTTCGCGCCAGGCTCGAGACGCGACTGCATTAGGCGGATGAGTTCGGTGCCGACACCCTGACCTTGGTAGGCGACGTCGACGGCGAGGTCCGAGAGGTAGCAGCAGTAGGAAAAATCCGTCAGTCCTCGCGCGACGCCGATGACCTGATCGCCCGCCCACGCGGTGCAGAGCAGGTTGGCGTGGCGCAGCATCTGCTCCAGGCGATGAACGTCGCCGACGGGCCGGCGCTCGCCCAAGGTGGAACGACGCAGCACGTCGGCGAACGCCTCGACGCTCAGGGGGCGGTCGTGACGGTAGGAAACGTTGCTCATGACGGAGGAAGATCGGGCGGAGGGCGTTGCGTGGCGGAGTCAGCCGTATCGGAGGGAAGGGCCATCCCGGAGCAAAAACCGGCGGAGCGGGTGGAGATCCGCGGCGTTTGCGTCCCGGTTGGAAGCGGCTAAGGTGGCCGATGACTATCGGAGTCCCGAAAGAGATCAAGGACGGTGAAACCCGCGTGGCGATGACGCCGAGTCTGGCCCGCCATTGTGTCGCGCTCGGTGCTGACGTGCTGGTGGAGAAGGCGGCGGGTTTGTCCGCGGGCTTTCGTGACGAGGAGTACCGTCAGGCGGGTGCGCGGGTCCTGCCCAAGGCGGCGAGCGTCTGGGCCGGCGCGGATCTCATTCTCAAGGTCAAGGAGCCGCAGCCGGAGGAGTACCGCCGGATGCGGAAGGGGCAGGCGCTCTTCACCTACCTGCACCTAGCGGCGGGCCGCGAACTCACCCAGGCGCTGCTGGACCGGAAGGTCCTCGGCATCGCGTACGAAACGGTGGAGGCGCTGGATGGCACGTTGCCCCTGCTGAAGCCGATGTCGCAGATCGCGGGGCGGCTTTCGATCCAGATCGGGGCCTACTTCCTGCAGACGCAGAACGGAGGTTCCGGCGTGCTGCTGGGCGGCATCCCCGGCACGGCGCCCGGGCACGTGGTGATCATCGGTGCCGGCAACTCCGGTGGGCACGCCTGCCGCATGGCGGTCGGAATGGGCGCGCGGGTGACGGTGCTGGACCGCGATACGCGGAAGCTGGAACTCATCGAGGAGGAATACGGCGGCCGAGTGATCACGCTGTATTCAAACCCGGCCAACGTGGATGCGGCGGTCCGCGATGCCGACCTCCTCGTGGGGGCGGTGCTGATCCCGGCGGCGCGGGCCCCGGTGGTGGTGAATCGGGCCGCGGTC
>CAIOYO010000339.1 GCA_903862595.1 uncultured Opitutaceae bacterium
CGAGAGCAGTCACTGCGGAATGCTGGAGCGCGCAGTCGCAACGTTTGCCGCACGCTTCGAGCCACCAGGAGCGATGCTTCCGGACAGCCCGGTCTAGCGGACTCCTCACACCGTGGATCCTCAAGATCGGGCTAGGCGTCGATGGCGAGCTGCACCTTGAGCGAACTGCCCTTCCCGGCGGCCTTAGCCATCGCCTCGGCGATGTGCGTCAGCGGAACAACGTCGCTGATCAGTTGCTCCACTTTGATGCGGCGGGATTGCACGAGGCGGATGGCCTCGTCGAAGACGTTTCCATACCGCATCGATCCAATCAGGCTGATCTCCCGCGCCATGAGCTGGTTCACGGGCAGCGGTATGTCATCGGTACCGAGCGTCCCGATCTGCACAATCGCGCCACCCGGTCGAACGAGATCAAACGCTTGGCGCAACGCCGCTTTGGTCCCAGAAGCCTCAAAACGACGTCGAAACCCGACCGAGTCAGCCCGCGAACCGCGTCGCCCAGTCGCGCATGGTGGGGCGCATCGGTCTCACGCGATCCCGATTACGGGCCCACCTTCACGAAGGCGACGGCGTCCGCGATCACCTTGCCGTCAGTGCCGACAGTGGACAGCGTGACCGTTCCACCCTTAGCGGCAGTGAAGCGGTAGGAGCCGACTGGCACAGAGAAGCCATGCGGGGAGCCTTCGCGCATGTTCCAGGTCCGCGTGGACTCGCCGTCCGCGTGCACGATGTGAACGGGTACGTTCGAGGCCCGGTCCGCGCCCGGCTGGTAGAGGAGCGAGAGCTCATACATTCCGTCCTCAGGAATCGGCAGGCTGTACGCGGCCGACGAAGGGATGGCGGCGGTGCCGACAAGGAAATTGAATCGGAACAGTCCCCACATCCCGCTGACGGTCTGGGGCGCCCATGTTCCGTCCGTGCGCACCCGCGGCGCATCTGTGTAGTGAACCACGCTGCCCGTCAGGCGATTCGCGGCGAGAGGGATTCCATTCGTCGCCGTGCCCTCCGGCCCCAGTTCAGCGACGAACGGCGGGACGATGCGCTCGTTGGACTCCCGGTTGCGCTCGATCACGAGATTTTGGTTCTGCCAGATCGGCTTGATGGCTCCGCCCACGGAGTTGTAGATCCAGTTATCGCGCACCGTGGTGTTGCTGGTGTCCCAGTCGAGGAAGATGCCATTGCCCAGTCGCCGAATGGGCTTTCCATCCGGCTTCTGCTCGAAACCCCACACGTCGTAGAGCCAGTTGTTCAAGATGAAGTTGGGGGCATTCAGGTGACTCATCGTGGCGAAGTGAATGCACGCGCCGTCGATGGTCGTCTGCATGGCGTTGTGGATGTGGTTGTACTCGACCACGCTGCCACCCTGATTACGAAACGCGAAGACGCCGTTGCGGGAGAGATCGTTGAAGGTATTGTGCGCGATTAGATTTCCCGGCGACATCGCCATGGAGGCGGGGCGGGAGTCGAGGTGCACCCCTCCGCCGTAGTAGCGGATCCGTCCGCAGTGCTCGACGGTGTTGCGAGTGATCTCGTTCAGGATGGGGGCCACCTTCGCGGCCGCCTCGCCGGGCGTGTAGATCTTGGAGTCGTCCATGTAGGACAGCCGCGCGCCGGTGAGGAGCACGCCGCCGCCGCCGGAGTGGCGAACGGTGTTGCGATCGAACCGATTACCGCGGCTGTCGAGATGCAGCCAGAGGGCGTAGCCGCCGATGTTCTCGAAGCGGCAACTGCGGACCGAGCAGTCGAGGGTGTTCTCGAACAGGATCGCCGCATCCGTGTGCACGCGCGGCTCGATGTGGCCGAGGGTGAAGTCAGCATGCCGAAACTCAATGCCCTCGAAGTGCACATTCGTCACATGCGTGCCGGCGTTCACGTCGCCGCGGGCCGTGACGAGTCGGGTTAGCGCGGGCGCGACGATCTCAAGCGTGTTGGGATCGACTCCGGGCGGCGGCATGAACGAGAGGCGACGCGTCTCCGGATCCAGGAACCACTCGCCGGGTTGATCGAGCTCCTCCCGTACACCCTCGATCCAGAACCAGTTTCCCGGAATCACCTTCGCGTGGCGTTCACTGTCCGCGAAGTCGATGCGGCCCGTCCTGGGATCGACGTTTGTTACGGTGTTCCACTGGTTGAAGAAGCGCCACTGCGGGACGAGATTGAGCTGGGCGTCGCGGGCCCGACCCCACGCCTCCTTGACCAACGCGGGAGCGATGATCGCATGGTCGACACCTCCGCCCTTCGCATAAAGGAAGGGATTCGGTGCATCGACGTTCGGAAAGCGCGCGCGCGTCGCGCGCTTCCCATCCACGAACAACTGCCGGAAGTTCCACGATGTCGGACCGATACCGCTGAGATCGATTTGCCAGACGCCTGCTTCTCCCCTACTCCACTGGTGAGGGATCTCGCGGCCGGCGCACCAGATCACCCGCGCACCCGGCGCCGCCTTCCACGTAACCGGGAACGCACCGGAGCCCGAGTCCTCCGGCCGGAGTTCGAGCGGGATCCCCGAACGGTAGGTGCCGCCGCCGAAGACGATGTCCAACGGAGCCGTGAGTCCCTGCGCAATGATCTGCCGCGCGCGGTCGCGCGCTCCCTTCGGCGTGGCCAAAGGGCGGTCGACCGTGCCTTCATTAGCGTCATCGCCACGGGGCGATACGTAGAGGATTGCGGCCGAGTCGGCACCGACCCCATGGCTGATCGCGCGGGGGTTCCCAACGTCGGTGTAACTGACTACGGCAGACGCAGGCGCCGTTTGCGCAAGCGCAGAGGTGGCGAGGGCGAGGGGAAGCAGGCGGAGCAGGGCGGGAAGATTCAAGGGCGAGTGGATTTGGAGAGGTCTCGGTCCGGGGAATCGATCGAGCCTCACAGATAAGGGACCGCGGCGGCGTATGGCGAGGCTCCGTCTCCTGCAGCACGCTCGCTCCACCCTGGAATCTCCGTGGCAAAACGCCGGTGCTGGGCACCAATCCTCGGCGTCGGTGCCGCGATGAGTCCCGGCGGCCGGAGACACGGACAACTGCCAGGGCCCGCACCGCGGTATCTATCTAACAATCTAAGGGGCCGGATTCATCAGGCTCAGCCCCATGAGGCCAACCACCACCTCCGGCGAAAGCGTTTCCAGCGTGACTGACTCCAAGGCAACATCGCGGCGTAGTCTCCACGAAAGCACCATCGCGCGACACTCCTGCCCAAGCTGTACCTGAGGCGGGGGCTCGGTCGGCAACGCAAACGCGTCCACACTTGAGTCATAG
>CAIOYO010000340.1 GCA_903862595.1 uncultured Opitutaceae bacterium
CGGACTTCCAGGGGTTCACTCAACACCCAGACGGACTCCAGCGTCTCGCCTGGATCCGACTCCGGCAGGCGCCATCCGTAGGTCACGCCATCGAGTTCATAACCGTTGCGGTAACGCGGGCGGCGATGATTCGCCTCCGCAAAGTGCAGCGAAGCCCGCGTCGTCGTTTCACCCGAGGCGTGCTCAATCTCCATGATGCGGAAGCCGCCGGCATCGGCCCGCACCGGAAAGGGGACGCCTTCCAAGCGGACGCGCAGCGACGCGATGCGGCCAGCCTCGGGCTTGAGGACCAACCTCACGTGCTCCCCGGACTTCGTCGCGCGGCCGAGCCGCAGGCCACCCGTCGCATCGCGCTCGAGCGGGGGCTCATCGAGGGCGCGGGGCTTGATCCACCGCGTCGCCGACAGTTCCGGGAAGGCCCAGCCTTCGCCGTGACGCGCAAGCCACTCCTGCGTCTCGGCTTGCCAGGCGGCAAACCCCGAATCCCGCGTCGTCGGCGCAAGACCATCGACATAGGCGAGCAACGCGGTCCGCGCCTCGCGGTCGCGCGCCTGCAGGTACGGGCTTTCGACCAGCAATTCCGGCGGGAAGGGGTGATCGTTGCTGAATCCCTTCAGCTCGGGATTTGGCGTGTAACCATAATCGTGATACACACCCCACTGCTTCACGTCCGCGAAGAACGCCTGCAGTTCGTAGAAGTCACGCGCCGGGATGGGGTCGAACTTGTGATCGTGGCACTCCGCACAGCCGAAGGTGCTGCCGAGCCATGCGGTGGAGACGGAGCGGACGCGCTCGGCACCGTACTTCGCCAGATACTCCTTCGACTGCGCACCGCCTTCACGGGTCATCATGTTCAGCCGGTTGTAGCCAGTCGCGACGCGCTGCTCCGGCGTCGCGTCGGGCAACAGGTCGCCCGCCAGCTGCTCAGTCGTGAAACGGTCGAAGGGCTTGTTGGCGTTGAAGGCGTCGATGACGTAATCGCGATACGGGAAGATGCGCTGATTCTGGTCGCCGTGGAAGCCGACCGTGTCGGCGAACCGCGCCACATCCAGCCACCACACCGCCATGCGCTCGCCGAAGCGGGGCGACGCCAACAAGCGATCGACCTGGCGCTCGTAAGCCCCGGGCGCGCGGTCCGCGAGGAACGCCGCCCGCTCCGCCTCGGTCGGCGGCAGGCCCGTGAGATCGAGCGAGAGTCGTCGCAGGAGCCGCTCCGGCGACGCTTCAGGCGAGAGGTCCGCCCCCTTTGCCCGCAGCTTCTCGACCACGAACGCGTCGATCGGATGCGCCTCTCCGACCGTCGGCACGGCCGGACGCTCCAGGGGCTGGTAGGCCCAGTGGGTCTCGTACTTCGCCCCTTCGTCAACCCAGCGGCGGATCGTGTCGCGCTCCGCCGGCGTCAGCGCCTTGTGGCTCTCCGGCGGCGGCATGACTTCATCCGCATCCGTCGAAAAAATCCGCTTCACCACTTCGCTCGCCTCTGCCTTGCCCGGCGATAGCACCGCCAGCGCACTCTCGCCGCGGAGGTCAAGACGCAGGTCCGCTTCGCGCGTGCCTTCGTCGGGACCATGACACAGGTAACAGCGGTCCGAGAGAATCGGCCGAATGTCGCGGTTGAAACTCAACGGACGCTGCACCTCGGCGCGGAGCGACGCCGCCGTGAGGAGCAAGACCAGGGATGCGATCGGAACACGCAGGGTAAGCATGAGGCGGTGGTAGATTTAAGCGCGAGCCACGCGGCATTTCAAACCGGAGTTTCAGATCAGAGAATCTTTTCGCCGCAGTGGAATGCCACCCGCGATTTCCATCCGCCGCCGCACCCGTCGGCAACAGCTTGCTCAGCGCGGAAAATCTCCTTCGCTGACAACGTGCCCGCCGTCCTTTCCCCTTCCCCGCTTCCGGCTCACTCCTCCCCGACCCTCCACGCCGCGCGCACCGCGGGTTCGGCGTTCAGCCTGACGCTCGCACTCGCGCTCGCCGCACCGTCACTCCACGCCTCCCTGCTCACCGCGGAACAACGCGCCACGTTGCCGGCCGCCGCAACCCGCCCGGTCGACTTCGTCCGCGATATCCAGCCGATCTTCGAGGCCAGTTGCGTGCAATGCCACGGGCGCGGCAAGGCCAAGGGCAGTTTCAGCATCGAGACCCGCGCCGACTTCCTCGCCGGCGGAGACCGCGGCGAACCGATCGTCCCCGGCGACAGCGCCCACAGTCTCGTCGTCGAGATGATCTCCGGGCTGTCACCGGACGACGTCATGCCGGAAAAGGGCAAGCGGCTCACCGCCGAGCAGGTTGCGCTTTTCCGCGCGTGGATCGATCAGGGTCTGGCCTGGCCGGACTCGGTGAATTTTCATCGGCATGAGCCGGCCAATCTCCGCCCGCGCGAGGTCGGTACGCCGGCCGCCGCACCGGGGCTCGAGCATCCGCTGGATCGCTGGGTGGACCGTTACTTCCGCGCGCAGGGCGCGGCGTGGCCCGCCGTGGTCGATGATCGGACGTTCGCCCGCCGGGTCTGGTTCGATACCGTCGGGCTGCCGCCGCCTCCCGACGCGCTGGCCGAGTTCCTCAGCGACCCCGCACCAAATCGCCGCGAACGCCTCGTCCAGCGTCTCCTCGCCGACGACCAGGGCTACGCCGAGCATTGGCTGAGTTTCTGGAATGATCTCCTCCGCAACGACTATCGCGGCACCGGGTACATCGACGGTGGCCGCAAGCAGATCACCGGCTGGCTCTACACCGCCCTGGCCCGCAATGTGCCGTACGATCAATTCGTCGCGCAGCTGATCCACCCCAACGCCGAGGCCGAGGGTTTCACCCGCGGCATCCTCTGGCGCGGCGCGGTCAACGCCAGCATGATCCCCGCGATGCAGGCGTCGCAGAACGTCGCCCAGGTCTTCCTCGGCGTGAACCTGAAGTGCGCCTCCTGCCACGACAGCTTCATCAACGAGTACACGCTGGCCGACGCCTACGGGCTCGCGAGCGTCTACGCCGACGAGCCGCTCGAGGTCGCCGAGTGCGACAAGCCAACCGGCGAATTCGCCCAGGTGAAATTTCTTTACGCCGAGCTCGGGGGCATCGATCCGAAGGCGAGCCCGGAGGCACGAAAGCAGCGGTTGGTCGAACTGATCACCGGCCAGAGCAACGGCCGCCTGCCGCGCACGATCGTCAACCGTTTCTGGCAGCGTCTCCTCGGCCACGGCTTAGTCGAGCCCGTCGACGAGATGGATCGGCCCGCCTGGTCACCCGAGATCATCGACTGGCTGGCCGAGGACTTCGTCGCCCACGGCTACGATCTGAAGCATCTGCTGACGCGCATCCTAACGTCCCGCACCTACCAGCTCGAATCCGTCGGCCTGAACGAGAAGCCCGAGACTTTCGTCTTCCGGGGCCCGGTGGTGCGCCGCCTCAGCGCCGAACAGTTCTCGGATTCGCTGCGCTTCATCACGCTGGGTGACTACGGCAAGGCCGCGACGCGCTACAACCGCAATGTCGGCCTCAGCGACCTCGGCGACGCTCTGCCGCTGCGGCCCTCGTGGATCTGGCCCACCGCCGGCGCCGAGCGCGCCGCCGCTCCAGGGGGCTACGTGTTCAAGCGCACCTTCACCCTGCCGGCCGGCCCGACGGTCGCCACGCTGGCCGTCGCCGCCGACGACAACTACACGCTGCGCATCAATGGTTCCCAGCTGGGCAACTCCGCCCGCCGCGCCAGCACCAGCGCCGATCACTACGACGTGACGCCCCATCTCTGCGCCGGCGAGAATGTCATCGAGCTCATCGCCGAAAACCTACCGCCCGACGATCATCGCGGTGACCCGATCTCCGCCCACAAGATCGATAATCCTGCCGGACTGCTGGCCTACCTGCGCATCCGCATCGGAGACGAGGCGCACGACGTCGTCACGGACCGGCAATGGACCGCAGTGCCGCTGCGGCCGGCCACGCCTGCCGCCGCCGCTCCGCTCGCCGTCGTCGAACTCGGCGGCCTGGATCTCTCACCGTGGCGCCTCGGCCCCGATTTCCTCGACGTCGCCGCCGCCGCTCCGGACACGCGCCCCGTCGCCCGCGCGTCGCTCGTTGCCGCCGACCCACTGATGCTCGCACTCGGCCGTCCCAACCGCGAGCAAGTCGTCACGGTCCGTCTGGAAACCGCGACCACGCTGCAGGCGCTGGAAATGACCAACGGTGGCACCCTCGCCGCGCTGCTGCGTGCCGGCGCCCAGCGCGTGCTCGCGCCGACGGGAGGCGACCTGCCGGCGGTGATCGATGGGCTCTACCGCCGCAGCCTCGCCCGCCCACCCACCGACGCCGAACGGGCCTTGGCGCTCGACCTGGTCCGCGCCGCGCCGAATCCCACGGCGGGAATCGAGGACCTGATCTGGGCCCTCACGATGCTCCCGGAATTTCAACTGCTGCGCTGAACCGACTCCGCTCATGAATCTCGACCTCTTCTCCCTGCAGGCAGCCTGGCGCCGCACCCAGCCCGACGCCTGGACGCGGCGGCGCTTCCTCCAGACGGCCTCGGCGGCCACGCTCGCCGCCCTCGCCGGCGCCGCACCCCGCTCGCTCCGCGCCGCCAGCCCGACCCCGCGCCTGCCCGCCACGGCCGACCGCGTCATTGTGCTCTGGATGGGCGGCGGCATGGCCCACACCGAGACCTTCGATCCCAAGCGGTTCACGCCTTACTCGACCGGCCTCGATCCAAACACCGTGCTGAGCACGTTCCCGTCGATCCCGACTGCCGTCGACGGGGTGCGCTTCTCCGAGGGATTGGAGCAAATCGCCTCCGTGATGGACCGCGGCACGCTGCTACGCGGGATGCAGGCGGCCGACCTCGGTTTCATTCTGCATTCACGCCACCAATACAATTGGCACACCGGCTACGTGCCGCCGCAGACGGTGGCGGCCCCGCACCTCGGCGCGTGGATCGCGCGCACGCTCGGTCCGATGGATCCAGCGGTGCCGGCGTTCATCAACATCGGCCAGCGCTTCGACCTTGGCGAGGGCGAGGAGCTCAAGGCGTTCACCACCGCCGGCTTCCTCGGGAGCGAGTACGGCCCGTTCAACGTGCCCTTCCCGGAACAGGCCGCCGACGCGGTGCGCCCGCCCGCCGGCATGGGACCAGATCGCTTCGCCGATCGGAACAAGTTCTACCGCCGGTTGCTGGAGACCAGCCCGATCGGACAGGAGGGCAGCGACTTCCAAAAGGAGTCACTCCTGCGCGCGATGGACAACGCGCACCGCCTGCTCAGCTCCCCCGCCAGCCGGGCCTTCGACTTGTCGCTCGAGCCGCTCGAAAGCACGCGGCGCTACTTCCCGGGCTACCAGCCGGGGCAGCGTTTCGACGCTCCGCTCGATCGCTTCGGCGGGCGCTACGAAGAAGGGATGGTCGGCCGCTTCGGTCTCGGCTGCCTGCTCGCCCGACGACTCTGCGAAGTCGGCGCCCGCTTCATCGAGGTCACGACCGAGTACATCCCGTTCCTCAATTGGGACACCCACGAGAACGGCCACTCCCGCCTCGTCGGCATGAAGCGCATGATCGACGCGCCGATCGCCCAACTGGTGCGGGATCTCGAGGAGCGCGGCCTGCTCGATCGCACCCTCATCGTCCTCGCGAGCGAGTTCAGCCGCGACATGATGATGGAGGGCAAGCCGGAGAAGGCGGTGAAGGACCAGGTTCCCGTTCCCGAAGTCATCACGGATCCGAAGCACTACGGCATGCACCGCCACTTCACCGCTGCCGGCAGCGTGCTGCTCTTCGGCGGCGGCATGCGCCGCGGTCACGTGCACGGCATCACTGCCGACGAGCGTCCCTGCCGCACGCTCAAGGATCCCGTCACCATCACCGAGCTGCACGCCACGATCTACGCCGCCCTCGGCATCCCGCCCGACCACGGCTACGACGTGGAAAAGCGACCGTTCTACGTCACGTCCGACGGCAAGGGCGTCCCCGTCCGCTCCCTCTTCGCCCGGGCCTAAACGCCGGACCCGTATCCCCGCCGGCCCGGCGACCGACGGCACCTCCGCTACCGCGAAAGGGGTCAGGCTTTGCCCTTTGCCGTTTCCCCACGCTCGCACGCCACCGCTGGTCCGCCAGCGCCTCCGCTCTCCCGAGCCCGGGCAACGCCGAAGCCCGAGCCCCTCGACCCATGATTCGCGTCC
>CAIOYO010000341.1 GCA_903862595.1 uncultured Opitutaceae bacterium
AAGCCGTCGAGCCGCAGGGTGTAGCGGCCGAGGTGGGCGGTGGGCTGGCAGTAGTCCTGACCGACATAAACTGACATCTCCGCGGGTCCGGTTTGAATGAAGCCGGTGGCCGGAACGCCGTTGCGGGACACCCAGTTGCCTTTGTTCAGGCCAGGCCGCACGAACGCCTGCATGAACGTGCGGTCGTAGCGAGTGCCGCCGCGGCTGGTCATGAGCACAGTGTCCGAAACTTGATTCGGGATGTTGTGGTCCGCTCCCTTGATGGCAAGAAACCCCTTCCCCACCTGCTGCTGCTCCAGTTCCTCGTCCGAAAGGAAGCGTCGGCCCTGGACCAGCCGCATCGGGGTCGCCACGTAGAGATGCGGGGCGCGGAAATAAGGCCGGGTGCCGTTCGTGTACAGCTGCTCAAGCGGCGTCTGGCCGAACGTCATGCGTTCCGCCGGAGTCCACGTGATCAGGTCCTTGGAGGTCGTGCGCGAGATCGAGCGGAATCCACCCAGGTTGAAGTTCTTCGAGGAGTAGTCCGTCCAACTGGTAAAGGTCCGGAAGTAGAGCACGTAGCACTGCTCGAGTTCGGACCAAAACGCGACGTTCAGCGAATCGAACGCGCCGTCACGGAAGACCGGCTGCTCCCGCCACTTCCGCCACCGCAGTCCGTCCTCCGAAACGAGCACGTAGAGTCCCTGCGGCCACTGGCCACCGACGGCTTTGTAGCGTTCGTTCGCGGGTACGCCCGGACGGGTGTCGATGAAGGGACTGATGCTCTGCGTGTACGGATCCTCGCGGGGCGAGGGCGCGAGGAGGATGTTGTTCTCCTTCGAGCCCGCGAATTCGACCAAGCCAAGCTTGGGCTTCACCCACGTGATACCATCCGCGCTTTCCGCGTAGCAGAAGTAGGAGGTCGCGCCTTCGTTCTTCTGGGGCGAGGAGAGCGAGGGTCCGCCACGGTAGTAGAGGCGGTACTTGCCGCCCTCCTCGATGATCGTCGCGTAACCCGAGGCATCGCGGTCCCAGGGGTCGTTGTACGGCAGCGCCACGCCCGCCTTCTGCGGCACCTGGAGTCGGAGCGAGACGCCGTCCAAGCGGTCGATCAGGTGGTGGTCCACCATCAATTCGAGGCGGGAACCAAGGTCGATGGGCGCCGCCGCAGCGACGAGCGGCAACGCCGCAAGTACGGAAAGGAACGCGAGGGAACGAAGTTTCATCAAAGGAGCCGGAGTTGGGGATTCAGCAGCAGAGGAATGGGTGGGAGACTGAACGTGGCGACCACGGGACGACGGCCTACCGAGCGGGTCAGTCGTGCCCGACCGCGGTGCAGAACCGATTCGTAGCCGGACGACGAAGCCACGGGAGACGGCTCGGGTCGACCGGCCCTCATTCAAGCCAGAGGGAGTAGAGGTCGGCGTCGCGGAGGTGGAAGCGGACGCGCACCCGCTTGCCGGCGAGTTCGGAGAGGTCCCGGCCGCGCCAGCGGATCTCGGCGCGGGTGTGATCACCTGAGAGCGGCTCCATCGAGCCACGCTCCCAGCCCGGCAGCACCGTCCGACCGTCCGGCTCGGTGATTTCGACCGCCAAGGAGCCCTGCACCGCCGCGTTCACCCAGAGTCGGGACCCTTCGAGCACCAGCGGTCGGGTGTCCAGAAAACCTTCCTCGGCTCCGCCGCGCAGCGACACGAATCCATCGACGCGCAACTTCGCGAGGAAGATGGCGCCACGGTACTCGTCGATCGGCCGCGGACGGTTGGGCCGGTGCCGCACGTCGATCCCGGAGTAATAGAACCACAGTTCCTCGCCACGGCGTACGGGATGCGAGGAAGCCATGATCTGACCAGTATCGAGCACATCTTTTCCCATCGGCGAGATCGGGATGAAGTGCCCACGGTCCCCCACCCGCACCCACGACCGGAGATCGCGACTGACCGCCAGCTTCGGCGAGTTGATTCCATCCTGATTGCCTCGCGGCGGCGGAATCCGGCCGCTCGCCTCGAAGTAATTCGGCAGGCCGATGTACACGCCTTCGTAGCGGAAGACCGCCATGTTGTAGATCTCCGCGTTGTACTCGCGAGGGACGTTGATC
>CAIOYO010000342.1 GCA_903862595.1 uncultured Opitutaceae bacterium
CAGGACGCGGTGCGTCCCGGACGGAGCGCTGGCTTAGGCCAGCCGCGGCGGTGGGGTCGGCGGGGCGCTGCGGCGGGCACCGTCAGCGATCTGGTCCTCGGCGCGCCACGGCGCGACCGGGGGAGCGCTCAGTACGAAGACCGGGCTCGGCTGGAACGCCAGAATCACCTTGGTGCTGGACGTTCCGGCCGGGACTGGAGCCGCCTGGCCGTCGCGGGCCTGCTTGGACGTCTGCACGAACGTACAGACCTCGCAGAAATTGTCAGAGACGAACGTCAGCCGCGCGGCCTCGGTGAGCGGCATCGTCTTGGCGTAGCTGGCGAACATGCGAGCCCAGCCGACGGTCTGGACCACATCCAAGTGACTGCCCGTGGCGAGGAGCCACGCGAACAGAGCGAGGATGAGGGAGACGCGTTGCCGCACCCTCCCGGGAAAAACAAGGCGAGGAGGGCCGGCAAGGGAATTCCGTTTCGATCGGATACGAGAAGTCAGCGCGCGACCTTACATTAGCGGCGCTCTGTGAGCAGCGCGGTCCGGGAGGCAGTGAGGGAATCCGAAACGGATCGGCGTGATCCGGCGCGTGCCGGTCGGAGGCGTTCCACGTGGATTTCGGTCGGGTATCCCCGCAGACCGCGTGCGACGCTGCGCCCCGAACTGGGCGGAGCGGGAGCAGGAATGAGATTGGCGGCGTGGGGGACTCGGGGCACCGGAAAGTGTGACAGTGCGTGAACGGCAAAGTGAACGACAGCGGACGGCGGGAGCGAGGGCATGGCCGCGCTCATGTCCCCATGGGACGCCAAGGAGAAGGAGGGACGAGTGACTGGAGCGGTGCTGGTGTTGAAGTGGGACGCCCTTTATGGGCGGTTGCTCGGGGATGCGGTGAGGGTCGTGTTTCCCTTGGCGCGGGTGGCCGTGGAGCGTGCCGCCGCCGACGTGCGTCGTCGCGTGGCGGTCGAGTGCCATGATTTGGTGATTCTCGGCCTGTCACTTGCGGACGACGACGGCCTGCCGCTGCTGCAGGATCTGGCGGCCTCGGGGCGGGTGCGTGCGTTGTTGACGGTGACGTTGCGGCGCGATGCGCACGTGGTGGCGTTTCTGCGACGGACTCGCGCGGTGTCGGTCTTTGACCCTGCCGCCGATGGGCCGGAGCGTTTCACGCTGGCGCTGGCGCATGCGGCGCAAGGTCGCCGCTACCTCAGCGCGAGTGTGCAGGAAGCGTTGATCGGCGGACCCGGAGCCCCGCCGGACTTGGGCAGGATGCTTACGCCCACCGAGTGGCAGGTGCTGGCGGTGATTGGAGACGGGTCCGACGATAAGGCGGCGAGTGGGGCGTTGGGGTTGGAGCCGGGGAGCGTGCACTCGCATCGGAAACGGCTGATGCGGAAACTCGGTGTGCAGAGCCGGAATGAGCTTTTTCGGCGTTCGCTTGAACTTGGGATTGTGCGGATCCTCCCGGATGGGAGGGTCGCCCGACCGGCGTGGGAGCTGGTGCGCAGCGAGATTGAGCAGGGACGGTGCGAACGGGAGCGGCGGCGGGCGGGACGGCGATCGGGGAAGTGAAAGATCCGGCTTCCCGTGGACCGCTTTCTTGGGCTTCAATTGCCGCATGAACGTCGTCGTGATCGGAGCCGGGGCCTGGGGAACCGCTTTTGCGCTTCACCTCTGCCGCCGCGGCCACGTCACCACGCTCGTCCCTCGCCGGGCCGAGCAAGTCGAATCCCTGCGCCGGGAGCGGGAAAATCGAGCGTACCTGCCCGGGATCGCCCTGCCGGAAGC
>CAIOYO010000343.1 GCA_903862595.1 uncultured Opitutaceae bacterium
GCAGACCACTACTTGCGCGTCAAGGTCCCGGCGGGGGCCGGACGCTACCTCATCCCGAAGGGAAGCATCGCGATCGACGGTGTGTCGCTGACCGTCGCGGAGGCGGGCGCGGATTCAGTCGGCGTCTGGCTCATTCCTCACACGCTTGCCGTGACCAACCTGCACACGCGGCGGGTGGGTGACATCGTCAATCTCGAGTTCGATGTGCTCGGAAAGTACGTCGAGCGCATGCTGGAGGCGAAGTCGGGTCAGGTCGCCGCCGCGCCGGGCACCTCCTGAGTCCGATGGATGCCATCCTCGAAGCACTCTCGTCGGAACTGCGGCGGCTCAAGGCGGCCGGCGTCAAGACCGTCGCCATCTCGCCGGAGTCACTTGCGGCCTTGCGGCAACTGGCGGAGGCGGCTCCCCGTCGCGATTCCCGGGTCGCATCGGCCGCTGGAGCGGTGAGTGCAATCGCCGCTGATCCGGCGGGATCGCCGTCGCGCGGACCGATGAGTGCGGTGGTCGCGCCGCTGCTCGCTCCCGCCGTCGCGTCGATGCCGCCATCGGTTCCTCCGCGAACGGCATCGCCCGCTGCGCCAGCGTCTCCGCGGCGCGGTGAACCCGCCGAGTTGGTGGCGGCGACGGCCGCGCCGAAGCTGCCGCCGCCGCAGCCGTTTTCGATCCCTGCGGGCGCGAAGGCCGAGCGGATGACCGCGTTGCGCGAGAGGATTTTCGCTGACCCAGTCTGCCGGCAGCAGGTGCGGCCAGGCAAGAAGCTGGTCGTCGGTACGGGGAGCCTGGATGCGAAGCTCTTTTTCTGCGGCGAAGCGCCGGGCGCCGAAGAGGAAGCGCAGGGCGAACCGTTCGTCGGTCCGGCGGGTCAGTTGCTCACGCGCATGATCCAGGCGATGGGCGTCCGCCGTGAAGACGTTTACATCGGGAACATCATGAATTGGCGGCCCGACCTCCCGACTGCCGAGGGACAGGAGCAGATGGGCAATCGTCCGCCCACGACCGAGGAACTCCAGTACTGCCTTCCGTTCCTGCGGGCCCAACTCGAGATCGTCGCGCCCGACGTGATCGTCGCGCTGGGCTCAACTGCCGCTCAGGGGCTCCTCGGCGTCGGCTCTTTCAAGGCGCTTGGCGAAGTCCGCGGGCGCTGGAGTGAGTTCGCAGGCAAGCCGGTGATGGTGACTTACCACCCGAGCTACATCCTGCGCAATGGTTCCAATCGTTCGAAGCGCGCCATCTGGGAGGATCTGCTCCTCGTCATGGAGCGTGTCGGCCTCGCCATTTCCGAACGGCAACGCGGCTTCTTCCTCGACCGCACCTAGCGCGGGACTGAGCGGTCTCCGGGTTCGCCGCGTTCACTTCCGTGGCGCGGACCAAGTCCGGCCGCGGTGGGGTGGGTACGGCGTGGATCGTGCGCGGGCGCCGAGGCCCGCGGCTTCACAGCAGCGCCGAGAGCGCGGTGCGCACGGAGGCGAACTCCGCCTCGAGTTCCGCGACCGCGTTCTCCAGTCCCACCAGTCCGTTCTTGCGCGCGCCGTGCTCGACCCGTTCCGCCGTGCGCCGGAGCCGCTCGGCCCCCAGATTGCCGCAGCTCCCCTTGATCGTGTGCGCGGCACGGATAAACGCGACGGCATCGCCCGCGGCCAGCGTCGCGCGGGCATCGTTGATCCGGGCCGGGGTGTCCTCGAGGAAGATCTGGATGATCTCTTTGAGGAAGGTGTCGTCGCCGGGGCTCAGTTCGCGCAGACTCGAGATCGCTTCGGGATCGAGTACGGGGGAGTCGGAGCTCATGAGGGGAGGGACGGTTGACGGACGGTGCCCCGAGTCTAACGGCCCGTGAGGGGATCGCCTTGAGGGCATCCCGCGGCCGAAGTTGAGCGATCTCGGGCCCGGGACTGGGGGCTCGACCCCGCCCCCGCGACAGGCCGGACCGGCTTAAAGGACATATCAAAGTATTCGAATATGTTGATAATTGCTTGCCGGGGGTCGGCTGGGGCCTTTTTCTTCGAGTTTTATGGCAAACTCCTTCGTCTTTTCCTCGGAATCCGTGGGTGAGGGGCATCCCGACAAGGTCGCGGATCTGATCTCGGACAGCGTGCTCGACGCCTGCCTGAGCATCGATCGGCGGAGTCGCGTGGCCTGCGAGACGCTCGTGAAGTCGAATGCCGTGGTCCTTGCCGGCGAGATCACGATCCCGGCCATCGGAACGAAGCCGATCGATCAGGCGATCAACATTGGCGCGGTGGTGCGCGATGCGATCCGCGACATCGGCTACGTGAATGACGACGATGTGTTTCACGCCGATCGCGTTTTCATCCACAATCTCCTCACAACGCAGTCCCCGGACATCGCCCAAGGTGTTGATGCCAAGGCGGCCGACGGAAAGAAGACCACGGAACAGGGCGCCGGCGACCAAGGGTTGATGTTTGGCTACGCGTGCGACGAGACCAAGGAGTTGATGCCGACGCCGGTCATGTTCGCGCACCGGCTTGGTCGTGAACTGACCCGCATCCGCAAGGGCGGCCGCGTCAAATGGCTCCGCCCCGACGCGAAGTCGCAGGTCTCCATCCGCTACGACAACGGCAAGCCCGTCGAGGTGGTGAACGTGGTGATTTCGACCCAGCACACCGAGGACGTGAAGCACTCAGTGATCGAGTCCTTCCTCATCAATCAGGTGATCAAGAAGGTCATCCCGGCCAACCTGCTGAACAAGCGCACCGAATTTCTGATCAATCCGACGGGACGTTTCGTCGTGGGTGGCCCGCAGGGCGACTCCGGTCTCACGGGCCGCAAGATCATCGTCGACACCTACGGCGGCTGGGGTCGCCACGGGGGTGGCGCGTTCTCCGGCAAAGATCCGTCGAAGGTGGACCGCTCGGCGGCCTACATGGCGCGCTGGGTTGCCAAGACGATCGTCGCCTCCGGTCTCGCCCGCATCGCGGAGCTCCAGGTGGCCTACGCCATCGGTCACCCGAAGCCGGTGAGTGTTTTTGTGGATACGTTCGACACCGGTAAGGTCTCGGACGAGGTGATCGCGAAGGCCGTTCAGGATGTTTTCAGCTTCAAGCCAGCCGACATCATCCGACAGCTCGACCTGCTCCGCCCGATCTATCGCCAGACGACCAATTACGGTCACTTCGGCAAGGACGGGCTGAGCTGGGAACAGACCACCCGCGCCGCCGCGCTGCGCGCCGCCGTCAAGCGCCACCAGGGCTGACCAAGCCTTCCACCGCTGGCCGGGGCGTCCTTGCTCCTGGCTCGCCCCCTCATCCGTCCGCTTCCTTTAACTTCTCATCTTCATGTCCGCCCAAGCCGCTGCCTCGTCGTCTGATTTCAAGGTCCGTGACCTCTCCCTCGCTGAGTGGGGTCGCAAGGAAATCGCCGTCGCCGAGCACGAGATGCCCGGCCTCACCGCGCTGCGCCGCAAGTTCGGCGCGGCCAAGCCGCTCCGCGGGGTGCGCATCACTGGCTCGCTGCACATGACGATCCAGACGGCGGTGCTCATCGAGACGCTGGTCGAGCTCGGGGCTTCCGTTCGCTGGGCTTCGTGCAATATCTTCTCCACGCAGGATCACGCCGCCGCCGCCATCGCGCAGGCGGGCGTTCCGGTCTTCGCCTGGAAGGGCGAGACGCTCGAGGAATATTGGGATCTCACGTGGCACGCCGTCAGCCACCCCGGCGGCAAGGGTCCGGAAATGGTCGTCGACGACGGCGGCGACGTCACCCTGCTGCTGCACAAGGGCTACGAGTTGGAGAATGGCTCGACGTGGGTCGACTCCGCTTCGGGTTCGCACGAGGAGCAGATCATCAAGAACCTGCTCAAGCGCATCCATCGCGAGGACCCGACGGTGTTTTCGCGGATGGTGAAGGACTGGAAGGGCGTCTCCGAGGAGACCACGACCGGCGTGCATCGCCTCTACCAGCTTCACGAGGCCGGCAAGCTCTTGGTCCCGGCCATCAACGTCAACGACTCGGTCACGAAGTCGAAATTTGACAATCTCTACGGCTGCCGCGAGTCGCTGGCCGACGGCCTCAAGCGCGCGACGGACGTCATGATCGCGGGCAAGGTCGCCTGCGTGTGCGGCTACGGCGATGTGGGCAAGGGCTCGGCGCACTCCCTGCGCGGCTTCGGTGCTCGCGTCATCGTCACCGAGATCGACCCGATCAACGCCCTGCAGGCCGCGATGGAGGGCTTCGAGGTGAACACGGTCGAGAGCACCCTCGGCACCGCCGACATCTACGTCACCACGACGGGCAATCGCGACATCATCACGCTGGAGCATATGCAGCAGATGAAGGATCAGGCGATCGTCTGTAACATCGGTCACTTCGACAACGAGATCCAGGTCGACCGCCTGTATCAGGCGCCCGGCGTGAAGCGGATCACGATCAAGCCGCAGTACGACCAGTTCGTGTTTCCGAGCGGCCGTAGCATGTACCTCCTCGCGGAGGGACGTTTGGTCAACCTCGGCTGCGCGACCGGCCACCCGTCGTTCGTGATGTCGAATTCCTTCACGAATCAGACGCTGGCCCAGCTTGATCTGTGGAAGAATCGCGCCAGCTATGCGGTCGGTGTTTATCGCTTGCCGAAGCACCTCGACGAGGAAGTCGCGCGGCTCCACCTCGAGAAGATCGGGGCGAAGCTGACCGTCCTGAGCAAGGACCAGGCGTCCTACCTCGGCGTACCGGTGGACGGGCCCTACAAGCCCGAGCACTACCGTTACTGAGCCGC
>CAIOYO010000344.1 GCA_903862595.1 uncultured Opitutaceae bacterium
GGCACCTCGACCGTCGTGAGCTACATCGAGTCGGCGTCCGGAGTGGAAGCCGGAGGGCGCACCGGATTGACCTCGTTGACGACCGCGGTGCTGATGCTGCTGGCGCTGTTCTTCACGCCGTTGATCCTGATCATCCCGGCGGCGGCAACGGCCCCGGCTCTCGTGATCGTGGGTGTCTTCATGATGCAGTCGGTCACGGAGATCGACATGAGCGACTTCCGCACGGCGCTGCCTGCGGTGCTGATGCTGCTCGCGATCCCGCTCACATTCAGCATCGCGGAAGGCATTGGACTCGGGCTGATCGCCGCCGCCTTGCTGGCCGTCGGCATCGGGCAGCCCAAGCGCCTCACGGTCCTCGGGTACGTGATCGCGGCGGTGTTCTTCGCGCAGTTCTTCCACCTCTGGCCCTTCCGCTGATCGTGGAGGTGTGCGCTCCGTCAGGGGACCCACCCCGCGTTCGCGGAGGCGGCGACGGGTTGAGCCCACTCTGAGACAAGGACAAAAAAAGAGGCTGAGCCCGAGCCCAGCCTCTTCGCGAAGGGGAGAACGTACGCTCCCGGTCAGAAGCTATACCGTACGTTCAATTGCACCAGCGTGCCCGGGAGAGGCAGGATCGAAGCATTGCCGTACACGGCATTCGGCGGAGCCCAGTTCTTCTCGTCGGTCACATTGCTGACGCTCACGCGGGCGCCCCAGGACTTGGTGTTGTAGGACACGCCGGCATCGAGCTGGTACTGGGTGGGAATGACGAGGGTACCGGCGAAGTTGTTGTTGATCGGGCTCGTGACCACGACGTTCGAGTTCACGCCCCAACCGTTGTTCATCGTGTAGGAAACAAGCGCGTTGAAGAGGTGCCGCGGCAGGCCAGATACGCGCCCCTCGGTGGACTTGGAATTGAAGAACTGCCCCACCCCCCCGTCCGACTGAAAGCCCGCCGAGGACTTCGCATCGACCGCCGAATACGACAGCGTGCCGTAGAAGTTTTTGTTCGGCTGGTAGTTCAGCTCAGCCTCGAATCCCTTGGAATGGAAGCGCTGGATGATGGTGCTGCTGGTGCTCTTGAACGTGCGCTTCTGGTCGAACACGGCGAAGTTCAGGAACAGCTTACCCTGCATCAACGCGTACTTTGTGCCCAACTCGATCAGTTCGCTTGGTTGCAGGAAGTTGTCCTTGAACAACGCGGTGCCCGTGGAATTCCAGCCGGTGATGCCGCCGCCGTTGCCGACAGCTCCGGAGGTGTTGCGGCTGAAGTTGTAGGTGGCATAGACGCTCGAGGTCGGCGTCGCCTTGTAGACCACGCTGGTGTTGTAGTTCGGGATCCAGACGCTGATCGACGCCGTGGGATGCGTCGCGAGCAGCGGCTCACGTACCGTCGCGCTGAAGCGATCCAGACGTCCGCCGAGCACGAAGTTCAGGGCTTCGGAGACCTTGTAAGTACCCTGAGCGAAGACGCCGGCCGTCTTGCCCTTCGAGTCGTTCGTGTCGCCGTTGGTGATGCCGTCTGTGGCGTAACGGCCCGGCCAACCAGGAATCGGCAGGCTCGTGAACGGATTGGGGAAGATCGCGGAACGGTAGACATCGACGAAGTTCAGGTCCTTGGTGAGGTCCCACACGTTCGCCGGCTCGAAGAAGTAGTCGTCGTACGCCTTCGTGCGCTGGTAACGCAGGTCGAGGCCGGTGTTCAGCCGCCACGCCTTCTCGGAAAAGATGACTTCCGTCCGGTTCTCCGCGAACCAGGAGGGATCAATGACCTCCGAGTAGTAGTACGAGCTGAGCGTGTCACGGGCAGTGTAGCTCCAATAGGTGTTGTTCACGATCCGAAGCGACGGGCTGAGGGTCAGCGTTTGGATGGCCTGCGCATTGAACTCGTCACCGACCGAGTTGTCGCCGGGCTTGAGCAGGCGCTTGTGCCGGCTAAGTTCGACCGTCGGGCCGAATACGACGCGATTGCCCGCCGGAAACCCCGACGTGACCCACCGCGAATTCTGCGGGTCCGATACCGGTGCGGCCACGCCGCCGACAGTCGCAACGTTTCCAAAGGTGATCGGAGCGCCCTTGGCATCCGCATACCCCAGCGGAAACTTGGCGAAATCAGGCGCCGGGTTGCTGTTCACTCCGGTCAGGTACCGTCCGTTGTCGATCAGGTCCTGGGTTACGCGATTGAAGCCCCAGTTCTCCGTATAGTCGTAACGGGAAAGGCTGCCGCTGAGGAAGATCTCGTACCCCTCGGACGGCCGAATCGTCAGCGCACCGTAGAGAGCATGGTTTTTGTTGTAGTAGTTTTCCCAGTACCCCTTGCTGTCCTGGCCAGAGTAGCTGACGCGGTAAGCGGAGGTCTTCGAGAGCGGCCCACCCATGTCGACGGTCCACTCCTTCTGCGAGTAGGACCCGACCGTGACGCTCACCGTGCCCTTGAAGCCGTCGAAGTACGGGCGCTTGGTGATGAGATCGACGAACCCACCGACGTACATCGAGGTGCCCTGCACCGCCGTGGCGGGACCCTTGACGATGTTGACCGACTCAACCGAGTTGAAGTTCAGCGGAAGGCCGTTGCCGTTCGATGTGATCCGTCCGCGGACTCCGTTGATGAACAGATCCGCGGTCTGACCGCGGATGCTGGGATTGGCTGGTGCACCGAAGTTGGTCGTGGTGTAGGCGCTCGAGGTCAGCTTCGAGAAGTCCAACACGCTCGAGATGGAAATGTCGCTCAACTGCTGCCGAGAAATGATCGTCACGTTCCGCGGCACATCGACGATGTTGTCGTCGGTGCCGAACACCGAATTGAAAGGACGCGAAGTCGGCAGGATCTGCTTGTCGATCGGAACGTCGGTCACCTCGAACTGCTCCATGGTGACGATGTCCGGGGCGGGTTTGGGAGCGGTCTGCGCGTGGTTCCGCGGCGCGACCGCCAAGCTGAGACCCGCTAGAACAAGCGGGAGACAAAACGTTCGGGTGTGGGTCAGGTTGGGCATTCGATTAAGGGGAGCAGAACTTGGGCCAAACGATTGACCAGCAGCAGCAATCGGACGGTTTGGCGAGCGGTGGTTGAGACCGGGACGGTAAAGCCAAGAACCGGCACTTTGACGTGCTCAATTTGCTCCAGCCCAGCTGCGCGTTTTCGCGCTCAGTGATGCGCACGGCGCTAGGTCCCCCGCCTCAATCCGGAGCACCCAGACGGAAGACGCGGACCCGAATCACACATCCCGATTGCCGCGGTACCGTCGGCGCCTCCACCTTCGCAGCCTTGTTTAGCCGCTCGGGTTAACCATAGTATGACCCATGTACGGCATCCGGCTTCAGGTTCGCCCTTTCTGCTTGCGGGCACTCGTTCGGCCCGCATAGTCCCGTACCCTCTCCAAAGCGGAGAAGTCTCGGTGCCGGCGTTCTTTCCCACGTTGATTTTGCGATCGTCCTTCCGGGTAGCGTTTTCCGACGTCCACCCCGTGGTACCTTCACAGAATCGCGCAGGACTCCGTCGGTCCGCATTAATGCCAGAGTAGCTCAGTGGTAGAGCAGAGGACTCATAAGCCTTTGGTCGGCGGTTCAATCCCGCCCTCTGGCACCACTTCCGGCCGCGCCGGTGAACACCCGGGCGCAGCCCCCGCCGCTAGACTTCGCTCGGCGATAACCAGCGGAAGTCAACGATCTCGAAGCGACGCTCCTGAGGACCCACGCCCCCGGAGCCGCGGGGCGAGTCATCCGCTGCCACGTCCGGCATTCGCTGCAGCGTCGCCTCGCACCACGCCCGCGCCAGCACACGCTGGGACAGGACGTCCTGCACCTCCGCATAAGCGCGCACCAGAAACGTGTCGGATCGCGCCACCAAGCGCGGGCCAAGCCGGACCAACAGGTCCGCTTGGTCGATCCAGCCGGGCCAGCCTCTTCGGTCGACCGCCAGTCCATCGTTCAAGCCGACCTGGCGAATCGCGTCGTCGACGATACCGGAGTCAACGAATTCAGCCACCGAGCGAAAGGGCCCTCCCCGCGCGCGGATCCGCGCCACCACCGCATGCGCGAGCGCGTCGGCATGGGTGAGGATTTCGACGGCGCGGGCGTCGTCCGAGTTACCCGTTCGCGGGACGCGGAGAACC
>CAIOYO010000345.1 GCA_903862595.1 uncultured Opitutaceae bacterium
TACACAAAAAACACCCAACGCAACCGAGCGAGTGAACTTGCGTAATTCTACGGGCAAGGAGCCGTCCCACGGCCGATCCAGACCCGCAGCGATCCACTTGCCACCAAGGCAAGTCGCGCTACGGTCCGCGCAACCCCACCTAGCGCCTCGCGTGGACCCTGGGACCGGGCTTCGCTCCCCACCCCGACCCCGCCGTCCCGAAACCTCAAACTTTGCCTCCCATGCCCTCGCTCCGATGCCCCTCCCTCCGCCGCGCGACCGTCGTTGCCTCGCTTAGCTTTGCCGCATGGATCCTCGCTGCGCCCCTCTGCGTTGCAGCGGCGCCCTCGGCCAGCGCTACAGCCCCCACTGCCGCCCACGCCGCCGGAGCGGCGGTGGCGAAGCCGGCACCGGCGCTGGAGAAACTCGACGCATCCGGTCACCCGCCCTCGCTGCGGACGCTGCAGATCGGCGACGCCGCGCCGGACTTCGCGCTCCCGGGCATCGATGGGCGCACGTGGAAGCTCAGTGACTTCGCCGGACCGGACGTGCTGATGGTGCTCTTCACCTCGAATCACTGCCCCACGTCCCACGCGATCGAGCGCCGCCTCCAGACGCTCCGTAACGAACTCCGCTCGCGCAGCTTCGCGCTCGTCGCGATCAACCCCAACCACCCCGACGGCCTGAGCATCGACGAACTCGGCTACGGCGAATTCAACGATTCGTTCGAGGACATGAAGCCCTACGCAGCCAACAACGGCTGGGACTTCCCTTACCTCTACGATGGCGAGACCCAGCAGGTCGCGCGCGCCTACGGCTGCCTCGCCACGCCCCACGTCTTCATTTTCGACAAGGAACGGCGGCTGCGCTACGCCGGCCGCTTCGATGATTCCCGCTTCGTGGACGAAGCGACGATCCGCCATCCCGACGCCCGCAACGCGATCCTCGCCCTGCTCGACGGCCGCCCCGTGCCGGTCGAGCGTACCAAGCCGCACGGCTGCTCGACCAAGTGGCGCGAGAAGCACGCCGGCCACGTCGCCGCCGCCGCCGCGTGGGACCGCACGCCGGTGACCGTCGAGAAGATCGACGCCGACGGCCTCGCCGCGCTCCGCGCCAACCCGACCGGCAAGCACCGCCTCATCAACATCTGGGCGACCTGGTGCGCCCCGTGCGTCGAGGAATTCCCGGACCTCGTCGAAATCGCCCGCCAGTACGACATGCGGGAATTCGACTTCATCACCGTCAGCCTCGACGACCCCAAGGACCTCGCGCGGGCGCAGGGCTTTCTCCAGAAGCAGGGCGCCGGCCTGAGCGGGCGACGCCAGAAGTCCGTCGACCGCGAAGGCCGTCGCACGAACCACTATCTCACGACCGAAGGCTCACAGGATCGCCTCGCCGCCGTGCTCGACCCCGAATGGCCCGGCCCAGTACCGCACACGATCCTCGTCGCCCCCGGCGGCCAGATCCTCTGGCGCCACAACGGCATGATCGACCCCGCCGCCGCCCGCGCCGCGATCGTCGCCGCGATGGGCTCGTACTACACGCCCTGAGACCTCGACGCCAAAACGCCCGCGCGGCGCGTGCCGGGCGGGCGTTTGGAGTGTTTCGTCCGTCGCGGGCGATCGGCGCCTGTTCAGCGCTCGATCAGGTCCGACTTCAGGTAAGCGATGATGTCGGCGACCGACTGCGGAGTGAGGCCGAGTTGCTCCGGGGTGAACATCAGCGAGCGCTCGTGGCGCGTGATCGACTTGATCCGCTTGCGCCAGATCTGCTGCGTGGTCCCACCCATCATGCGCACGATGATCGGGCTGCGCTGCGAGAGGATCATGCCGTCGATCACCACGCCGTCGTGGGTCTCGATCCGGCTGCCGTCAAAGCCGTGCGCGATGTCGGCGGACGGATTGACGATCGCCTGCGCAATCACCTCGCGCGGCTGCTGGCGGCCGAAGACCGTCAGGTTCGGGCCAAAGTCGTTCCCCACCCGGCCGATCTTGTGACAGAGGTAGCAGGCCGCGACGGTGTCCTTGCCGCGAGCCGCATCGCCGGAAATCGCCAAGACCTGAGCCACGGTGATTCCGGGCGTCGTCGCCGCCGGCGGCTCCGGGATGATCGAGGAGGTCAGCACCGCCTTCTCCGGGTTCGGCAGGCCGCGGGCTTCCATCGCGCCGCCGACGTCGAAGGGCTCCCAGAGGTTGCCCATGCGGTTGCGCAGCCACCAGTTGGCGGTTTCCGTATCCGGAAATTCCTTACTGGTTGCCAGCTCCACCATCGCCGCCACCGCTTCGGTGGAGGGCGTGAAGGCGAGCGCCGTCATCGCTTCCTTGCGCAGCTCCGGCGAGAGCGAGGAGGCCAGCGCCCGGGCGCGGAAGGCGGGCGCCGACTCCGGCAGGTGGAGCCGCCAGGCCAGGCGCGCGAACGCCGGCGTCCACGCTTCGGCCTGAGCCGGCTGGTCGACGAGCAGCGCCGCATACACGGCGCTGGCCTTGCCTTCGCAGCCGATGCCCCAGGCCTCGAGGTAGGTGCGGTCCTGACCGTCGTACTGCCGCGCCAGTTGCACGAGCAGCGGCACGCTGTCGGCCGCCGGGATGTCGCGCAGCACCACCGCCACTTCGCGGCGCACCGCCGGGGACGGATCGGTCACGAGACGACGGGCGTTTTCCAGAATGTCGATGCCGGCGCGGCGCAGGGCGCGGAAGGCCAAGAGGCGTTGCGCGTCGTCTTTCGAAGCGAGCAGCGGGCGCACGCGCGCCACGCCGGCCGGGCCCATCTGCGCGAGCAGCCAGACGGCGCGGGCGGCGATGAAGCGGTTGGAATCGGAGAGCAGCGCCGCCACCGCGGGCACCGCCGCCTCACCCTGCGCCTTGAGGCGCGTGAAGCCGAGGTTACGGACGTTCACCGCGGGGCTACGCAGGGCCTCGATCTGACCCGCCGTGGTCGCGAGATCGAACTGCGGGACTTTCGAGCGGAAGCCCTTCGGTGCGATCCGGTAGATCGTGCCGCTGGTCGCCTTGTCGAGGTCAGCATGGCCGCCGACGCGGGGATCGAACCAGTCCGCGACGTAGATCGCGCCGTCCGGGCCGACGGTGACGTCCGAGGGGCGGAACCAGGTGCGGAGCTCGCGGTTGACCTTGCCTTGGACGAAGTCGGAGCCCGCGAACTGCTTCATCGGGTTCGAGGTGAGGAAGTCCATGCGATCGAGGCGGAAACCCGCGCCCTCGGACTTGGGAAGGTAGCCGAAGATCACGTTCCGGCCGGCCTCGCACGCGAGCAGCAGGCCGTTCCACTTCGGATCGAGCGCGCCGTTCTCGTAGAAGGCCACGCCCGTCGGCGAACCGCCGCCATAGACGTCACCGGGCGGCATCGAACCCGGGTCCTCCTGCCGCCACTGGGCGGTGGGCACGTCCTGCCCCGGACGGCGGTCCGCCTGCCAGGACCGCTGGCCATCGAGGGAGGCGAAGCCGGCGTTGCCGTACTCAAGCACGAAGCTCACGCGGCACGCGGGCGGGTCGTCGTTGTCCGACTGAAACACATCGCCGAAGGACGTGATCGACTGTTCGTAGCTGTTGCGGAAGTTGTGGCCGATGATCGTGACGTTGGTGCCGTCCGGATTCATGCGGGCCATGAAGCCTCCGATCCAGACGCGGCCATCGTCGCTGCGCTGCCCGGCGATCAGGGTCGGATTGAAGAGCGGTTCCTTGCCTCGGGGATCGTAGGGGCTGCCGACGCGGAAGGTCTTGCCGGAGCGGTCCGTGAAGAGTGCGCCGTTGTTGCCCGCGTTCCAGTACCACAGGCCGTCGGGACCGGCGGTGACCGAGTGCAGGCTGTGGTCGTGATTCTTGCCGTTGAAACCGGTGAGGAGTACCTCGCGGCGATCCTTGGCCGGATCGAAGCGGCGGTCGCCATCGACATCCGTGAAGACGATCAGGTCGGGCGTCTGAGAGACTACGATCTTGTCGCCGAGCACCGCCACGCCGAGCGGGGCGATGAAGCCGGGTTCCTGCACGAAGCGCTCCGAGCGGTCCGCCCGGCCGTCACCGTCGGTATCCTCAAGGACGAGGATCTGGTCGCCCGCGGGCTGCCGTTGGGCGTTGCTGCGGTAGTTCACGCCCTCGGCCACCCAGAGGCGGCCGCGCTCGTCGAAGTCGATGTTGGTCGGGTTGCGCACCAGCGGCGTGTGCGCCCACACGGTGATTTCCAGACCCTCAGGCAGCGTGAAGAGGTCGGTCGTCACGATCGCCGGATCCTTCTCCGCTGGGGCAGCGGCGGCCGGCGTGGTCGCCGGCGCCGGAGCCGGCTGGGCCAGGGCGGTGACCGCTCCGAGGCACCCGGCGGCGACCCAAAGGGGCGCGAAGTGACGCGACGGACGGAGGAGCGAGCGGACGAAGGGTCGAAGCGAAGCAGTCATGCGGAAAAGGGGGATGACGGGGGCGAAAATCCACCGTACCCCATCCCGTACGGCAAGACAAACGGAGTCGCGTGCGACAGTTCGACGCGGCGCTCCGCCACGACGCGCTGACGACGCGCGAGGCTTGCGTCCCCGACGTGGGCTCATTCGCTGGGTCATGGCCTCGACCCCAGGTACTTCCTCCACGCGGCTACAGCGCGTGCTCGGCGCGGTGGAGCGCGTCGGCAACCGGCTCCCGAATCCCGCCACGCTCTTCGCCCTGCTCGCCACCGCGGTCGTCCTGCTGTCCTGGCCGTTGGCCGAGGCCGGCGTGTCGGCGACGCATCCCACGACCGGAAAGACGGTTGCGGTGGTGAGTCTGTTCTCCGTCGAGGGCCTGCACCGCATCTTGGTGGGAGTGATCGGAAATTTCATCAACTTCCCCCCGCTCGGAACCGTGATCGTGTGCCTTCTCGGCATCGCCGTCGCCGA
>CAIOYO010000346.1 GCA_903862595.1 uncultured Opitutaceae bacterium
CGGAGAGAAGCCCTCCTCCTCGAGGATCTCCTTCGCACGCTGTTCCTCACCTTCCTTCGAAACCACGAAGGCCACCGCGTAGCCGATCCGGCTCCACTCGCGAACCCGCTCCAGGAACTCCCGCCGCGCTTCCACTTCCGCGAGGAGGCGATCCTGCGCCACGAGACGATCGTCCGGGTACGCGCGGTGATGCACGAGACTGTCCGTATCCCAGGTACTTTCCTCGATCTCGGCTCCTTCCAGCAGCGCAGCCGCTTCATCGAGGTCGCTGACCCCGAAGATTCCTCCCATGCGCTCGAGAAGCGGATCGAGTCCGACCCACCCGTCCCTCGCCAGCGCGCTCCACTCCGAATCGAGCCCCGCCGGCTCGATCAGCGCGAGTTGCGCCGCGCCACGCGGGAGGTAATCCGCGAGGCCGGTCTGCGAGGTTGCGAGGCGCAGCCGCGGGGAGGCCGAAAGAGCGATCGTCTCCACGGACGCACCCGACCGCTGCGTCACGGGATCGAAGGCACGGATCTCTTCGATCTCGTCCCCAAAGAAATCCAGCCGGTACGGCTCCGACGCCGTGATGGGATAGACGTCGATGATGCCGCCGCGGATCGCGTAGTGGCCCGGCGACTCGCACACCGCCTCGCAATCGTAGTCGAGTTCCCGCAGTCGCTCGAGGAGCGCCTGAAATCCCTGCCGCTGGCCGCGCTGCAGGGTAACCTCGCGCTCCGCGAATGCCTCCAGCGCCGGCACCGGCTGCGCCAGCGCGGCCGGAGTGGTCACCACCACCAGCGTCGATCCTCCCGAGGGCGGCGCACCCGCCGGCGCCGAACGCCTCGCCCGCAGCCGGGAGAGCACGGTCTGCCGGTCCGCCGACACCGAAAACGCTTCGCGCATGTCCCGCCCGTCCGGCATGCCTTCCGGAAAGTACAGGACTTCCAGCGCCGCACCGGCACCGCTCGCAGCGCGCATGAACACGAGGTCCTCAGTCAACTGCTCCGCCGCCCGCGCCTCCGCGAGCACCACCAGCCACACCGGCGCCGGATGCGCACACAGGAGGCCGTCGAGGACCGCCGCCCGGGCGGGCGGACAGACCCCTGAGACCCGGTGGCGTCGCGGGGAAACGGGTGCCGTCATGAGAACGGGGGAGGCAAGCGCAAGGCGTACCCAAGCGCAACCTTGCTGAGTGGCCTACATCATTCGGGGCGCGCAGACGCGCCCCAAGTCATCCCACGCCACTGCGGGGGGGCGCTGCTCCGGATCGGCATCCGGTGATTCGGACGATGGTTTCGACGTCGCCTTCCCGGCCTTCGCCGCCCAGCGTGGCGTCATGCAGCGCGCTTTCGTCACCGGTGCCGCCGGTTTCATCGCCTCCAATCTCGTCGACCACCTGCTCGCCGGAGGTTCCTCCGTCGTGGGCTGGGACAATTTCTCCACCGGCCAGGAGCGCTTTCTCGCGCCGGCGCTCGCCTCGCCCGGCTTCCGGCTGGTGCGCGGCGACACCCTCGACCGCGAGGGCATGGCCGCCGCGATGCGGGGTTGCGACATCGTCTACCATCTCGCCGCGAACGCCGATGTGCGCGATGGCTGGAACCATCCCGACAAGGATCTTCAGCAGAACACGATCGCCACGTTCCACGTGCTCGAGGCAATGCGCTCCGCCGGCGTGCGCCGCATCGTCTTTTCCTCCACTGGCTCGGTCTACGGCGAGGCCCTCGTCACGCCCGACCGCCCCACTCCGGAGACCGATGCGTTCCCGATCCAGACTTCGCTCTACGCGGCTTCGAAGGTCGCGGGCGAGGCGTTGATCTCGGCCTACGCCGAGGGCGGACAGCTGGACGAGGCCTACATCTTCCGCTTCGTCTCCATCCTCGGCGAGCGCTACACGCAC
>CAIOYO010000347.1 GCA_903862595.1 uncultured Opitutaceae bacterium
ACGATCCTACTGCGCGGACAGGTCCTCAGTGGAATGAACGCCTCCGATCCGCCCGCGACGTACACCAAGGTCCGCGCCTCCGACGGGTTGAAGCAACCGGTGAACGAACCGATGATGCCCGTCGCTTGGATCCGTGAGCGTCCACGCGAGGGCGGCACACCCCAGCGCATCGTGTGCACCACCCTCGGCGCCGCCTCGGATCTCGTCGACGAAGATCTCCGGCGTCTCGTCATCAATTCCGTTTACTGGAGCTTCGGTCTCTTCATCCCCGGCCGCGCCGACGCACGCGTCGTCGATCCCTACACGCCGACTCCCTATCGTTTCGGAGGCTACCGTCGGGGCGTGCGTCCCGCCGACCACGCCATCGGGCACGCGCTCCCCGGCGGCACCCCCACCCAGCCGGGTCCCGCTCCCTGATCTGTCCGGGGGAACCGGGCATCGTTTCCACCCTCGCCCGTCGGGCCGCGTGCTGCGCCCGGACCCGACGCGGGAGCTTGAATCGTGGCGGGGCGAAGTCAGCCTGACTGCGCCGCGCCCGCGGTTACCCCATGTCGTCCTCTTCTCCTTCTGCGCCCACCTTGGTGCGCGGCATCTCCCGGTGGCAAATCGTCGGCCTTTCGATCAACGACGTCATCGGCAGCGGCGTCTACCTGCTCCCGGCCGCCGCCGCCGCGTTGCTGGGCCCCTCAAGCGCATGGGCGGTCGTGGCCGCCGGTTTGGCCGTGGCGTTCCTGGTCTTGTGCTTCGCCGAGGCGGCCAGCTACTTCGATCAGCCAGGGGCCGCATTCCTTTACACCCGCGCGGCGTTCGGGGATTTCGTCGGCTTCGAGGTGGGCTGGATGACCTGGCTCGCGCGCATTGCCTCGCTCGCTTCGCTGGCCAACGGACTGGCGCTTGCCTCCGCCTACCTTTGGCCAGCCGCCTCTTCAGGCTGGCCGCGCGCCGCGATCATCGTCGTCACGCTGCTCGCGCTCGCCCGCATCAACGTGGTCGGCGTTACTTCCGGCGCGCGCACCGCCGTCATCCTCACCATCGCGAAGCTGGTGCCGCTGGTGTTCTTCATCCTGGTTGGGATGTGGTTCATCGATGGGGCGCGTCTGGGCGCAGTGCCGACGCCGGAAAACGCATCGTTGGGTGAAGCCGCGCTGCTGCTGCTGTTCGCCTACGCGGGCTTCGAGAACACCCCGGCAGCCGCGGGAGAGTACCGGAATCCCCGGCGCGACATTCCCTTCGCAATGCTGACGATGATCGTGGTCGTGACGGTCATCTACACTGCGGTGCAGGTGATCACCATGGGCACGCTCCCCGATGTCGCGACCGCTAAGGCTCCGCTGGCCCAAGCCGCCGCCACGTTTGCCGGCGCAGGGGCCGCGACGCTGCTCACGTTCGGAGCGGTGGTCTCGATCATCGGTAATCTCAGCAACACGACGTTGATGGGTCCGCGCTATCTCTTCGCCCTCGCCCAAAGCGGCTATGGTCCCCGCGCCCTCGCGGCCATCCACCCGCGCTACCGCACGCCGGCCAATGCGATCGTACTACAGACCGCGATCGCGCTGGCCCTCGCGCTCTCGGGCTCATTCGTCCAGCTCGCCATGCTCTCGGTGATCGCACGGCTGACCACGTACATTGGGACCGCGGCCGCCGTGCCCGTGCTGCGGCGCAAGTTCCCGGGAGCCCCCGGCGCGATCCGTCTGCCGGGCGGCCCGACTATCCCGATCATCGCCGTCACCGTCTCACTCGCCTTCCTCGCCAGCGCGACTTGGCGCAATCTGGTCGCCGGTGCCTGCGCGCTCGCGGTCGGTGCCGCTCTCTATGCCCTGCGCCGGCGCGCAGCCCCCTCCTCCGCGGAGGAACCGACCCCGCCTCCTTCGACCGCCCTATGATTCCCGCCGAACTTGCCGCCGCCCTGCTGCTCGCGGTCCAAACCCAGCAGTTCCAATCCACCCCCGACCGTCTGCGGCAGGGCGCACCCGTCGAAGCCTTCCCGACGATCGATGTGGCGGTCATCGCCTTCCCCTCCTCCGGACCACCGGTGGGGGCCAACGTTCTTTTTTCCCGCGACCACCCCGACGGCCGCATCGCGGAGTTCGCGGGCGCCTTTGGTTCCGTGCGAAATGTGCATTTTCTTGCCGACCAGCGCGACGTCGCCGGCAATTCCGCGAGTTGGCTTCCCGGAGCGGACTGGGATCGCCTGACGTGGCGCACCTTGGCCGGCCAAGCCGATCAGCCGCGGTTCGTCGCGCCCTACCCCGCCTCCCTGGTCAAGCTCATGGTCCTCGTCGGCATCGCCCGCGAAATCGACTCCGGCCGCACGACGTGGTCCGCACCCTGGACCTATCGCACCGAGACGTTACCCGTGCGTACGTGGGCGGAGCGCATGATCGCGGTGAGCAGCAACGACGCGACGTCGGCGCTCGTCGCGCTGCTCCACCACGCGGGCGCGATCGTCCGTACCGACGGGGCCGAGCAGCGCAATCGCGTGCACGACGCATTCACCCGCTACGGACTCACCACGCTCCGTCTGAGCAACACACGCCCGGACGGCGGCTGGATGAACCGCGACGGCGCGGGCGTCGGCGAACTGCAGATGACTGCCTGGGACACCGCGCGTCTGCTCTGGTTGCTGGACGCGGCCGCTCCACCCCCGCCGTGGCTGGAGGCGGGGACACCGCCGCTGCTGACCGACGCGAGCCGCGCCGAGGTGCGCGCCCTGCTGGCGAGCCAAGCCCTGCATGAGGTGCTCTCCAGCACCGCCGTGGCCGGGGTCCCCGGCTGGCGCCCGGGCATTCCGGCGCGCGTGCCGGAGCGCTGGATCACGCCCGAAGGCGGTGTGGCGGCGTTTGAGCTGAAGCGACCGTCCGACATCCGTGCCGCGCAGTCTGCGGCCGAGGTCCAGTTCGACCACAAGACCGGCACGACGGAGAATTTCCTGTCCGACGCTGGCATCGTGGTGGGCATCACACCGCAGCGCCGCCACTACATCATTGCCCTGCTCTCGAACCTTGGCACGCGCTACGCGCCGACGGAGAACACCGCCACCACGTGGAAGGTGCCGCAGTTGGGCACGGCCATCGACGCGTGGCTGGAGGCACGACTTGAGCCGAAGAATCCGGCCCATTGACCAAGGGAGTCGTGTCGCGAACGTGCACATCTTTGCTTCAAGTTGATCGCCGCAGCACCCCGTTGCTCACGCAGCGATCCCCGCTCTGACTTCCACCCCAAAAAAAGCCCGCATGTCTCTGCCCGCGACGCCTTCACCCTCTCCCCTGCTGCCTACGCTCCCTCTGGGCGCGCTGGTGGGCGTGATTGCGCCCGCCGGACCGGCACCGGCGGAAGCGGTGGCGCGCATCCCGGCCACGCTCGAGGCCATGGGCTATCGCGCCCGGCTCTACCCGAGTTGCCACGCCCGGAAGGGTTTTCTCGCTGGTGAGGACGACCTGCGGGCCCGCGACTTAGAGGCGGCATTTGTTGATCCGGAGATCGCCGCCGTTTTCTCGGTCCGCGGCGGCTACGGCAGCGGGCGCATCCTCGATCGCGTCTCGTGGCCACGCCTCCTCGCTCAGGCAAAGCCGTTCGTCGGTTACAGCGACCTCACGGCTCTGCACGCGCAGTTCACCAATGCCGGCCGCATCGTGTTTCACGGGCCCATGCTCGCCTCGGACCTCGTCGACTCGCCGCTCCCGCCCGCAAAGCTCGGATTCGATATCCTTCGTGAGGGCCTGAGGGCCGGGACCCGCTGGACTCCCGCGCGGGAGACCGCGCTCTTCCACCACCCGGGCGCGGCAGAAGGTCCGGTGGTCGGCGGCAACCTCAGCCTCATCGCCTCACTCGTCGGGACGCCGTACGCGCTCAAGGTCCGCGGCGCCCTTCTCTTCCTCGAGGAAGTGGGCGAGGCACCGTACCGCGTCGACCGGCTCCTCCAGCAGCTCCGGCACGCGGGCGTGCTTGCCGAAGCCAACGGGTTCCTGCTCGGGCGGTTCTCGGGCGCGGACTCACCCGCGGAGGTCCTCGCCGACTACCTCGCGCCCCTCGGGCGGCCCGTCCTGAGCGGCTGGCCGGCCGGGCACGGCCCCGGCGCGCAGGTCCTGCCACTCGGTACGCCCGTCGCGCTGGATGCCTCGGCCGGCACCCTGACCTTCCTGCAGGACGTGCTCGCCCCCGGAACGGGAAGCCGACACGCATAGTGCCATGGTCCTGAATCATCTTTGGATCGCCTTCTTCGCCGTCGGCTTCCTCGCCGCGCTCGCCCAGTGGATCACCACCGGCAGCGCCGATGTCTTCAAGACGGTGGTCGACGGCACCTTCACCTCGGCGAAGACGGCCGTGATGGATCTCGCGCTGCCACTCGCCGGCGTGATGACCCTCTGGCTCGGCTTCCTGTCGGTCGCGGAAAAGGCCGGTGCCGTGCAGTGGCTGGCACGACTGATCGGTCCCTTCTTCGCCCGCATCTTTCCCGAGATCCCGCAAGGCCATCCCGCCAGCGGCCAGATCCTGATGAACTTCTCCGCCAACATGCTCGGCCTCGACAACGCCGCGACGCCGATCGGCCTCAAGGCGATGGAGAGCCTCCAAAGCCTGAACCCCCGCAAGGACGAGGCGAGTAACGCGCAGATCATGTTCCTCGTGCTTCAGACTTCGGGACTCACCCTGATCCCGATCTCGATCATCGCGCAGCGGGCGATCCTTGGGGCGGCTAATCCGGCGGACGTGTTCCTCCCGATCCTGATCGCGACGTATGTTGCGACAGTCACGGCGCTGGTCGCGGTCGCCCTCCGGCAAGGCATCAATCTCTTCGACCGCGTGATCCTCGGCTGGCTCGGCGGACTCACGCTTCTGATCATCGGGGGCGTCTGGCTTCTCGCCACCCAGCTCTCGCGTCCCCAAATCGAAGTCTTCTCGAAGGTCACGGCCAACGTCACGCTGCTCACCCTAATCGTGACGCTCCTGCTCATCGCGGCGAAGCGCCGCGTCAACGTCTACGAGGCCTTCATCGAGGGTGCGAAAGGCGGCATCCAAACGGCCATGACCGTCATCCCCTACCTCGTGGCGATGCTGGTCGCGATCAGCGTGCTCCGGAACTCCGGCGTGATGGGAATGATCGTGTCGGGCTTTGACGTTGCGCTCCGCGCGGTGGGCTGGCCAACCGACTTCACGGCGGCGCTGCCGACCGCGCTGATGAAGCCGCTCTCCGGAAGCGGCGCCCGCGCCATGATGATCGATGCCATGCAGACCCACGGCGCCGACTCCTTCGTCGGCCGACTTTCGTGCGTCTTCCAAGGCGCGACGGATACCACCTTCTACATCATTGCCCTGTATTTTGGGTCGGTCGGCGTGAAGCGCACCCGCTACGCCGTGACCTACGGCCTCCTCGCCGATTTCGCGGGCGTGGTCGCGGCAATCTTTGTGGCCTACCTCTTCTTCGGATAACCTCGCCGACGCTTGACCGGCGCCGCGCCCTTCAATGCGATGCCCGGAGAGATGAGTGCGGTCTTGAGCAACCGGTTTCGTTTGACGTCCTCATCGTCCAGCTCCCTCGCCCAGCTCGCGATCCTCGTCATGAGCCTGACGGGCGTCTCCCTCGCGCGCTGACCGCTGCACACTCCACCGTCTCTCCCACCCCATGAGCCCCAACTCATCCGCTCCGTCCGCTCGCAGCCAGCGCCGTTCCCTCAGCGGGGCTGTGCGACTCGTCACACTCCTCGCGCTGACGGCGCGCCTAGGCTCCGCCACACCGGTCGGCACACCGCAACCGTCGGCTCCCGTGGCCACAGCCGCCTCCACCGACACCGTCATCGAACCCCGCGCCCGCGATCATCTCCGCGTCGAGTACTTCATTGATGAGGCCGGACGCGAGCAGCCGGTGCGGACTCAGGCAGACTGGGCGAAGCGACGTGCCGACATCCTAGTCGGGCTTTACGCCTCGACGGGAGAACTCCCGGATCGCCGCGTACTGGGTCCGGTGCGCTATACCGTCGTCGAGGGCAGCCGCGCCGAGGGCCCGGGCTTCACGCGCGAGAAGCTGATGATCGACGCGGATGACGGCGATCGCATCCCGGCATGGTTGCTCCGTCCGACCCACACGCCCCCCGGCACCCGGGGCCCGGCGGTGATCGCGCTGCACCAGACGCACGTTCGGTTCGGCAAGGATGAGATCGTCGGCCTCGCCGGATCGCCCAACCTCGCCTACGCCCGCGAACTGGCGCAGCGCGGCTTCGTGGTCATCGCCCCCGAGTTCCCGACACTCGGAGAATACAAGTACGACTTCGCGAAGGATCGCTATCCCTCCGGCACGCTGAAGGGCATCTGGAACCACATGCGCTGCGTCGATTTGCTGGTCGATCTGCCGGACGTCGACTCCAAGCGGATCGCGGCCATCGGCCACTCGCTCGGAGGGCACAACGCGATCTGGTTGAGCGTCGTGGACGAGCGGATCCGCGTGGTCGTGTCGAGTTGCGGCTGGACCGCGATCCCGAACTACAAGAACGGAGATCTCAAGGGCTGGGAGGGCGAGCGCTACCTGCCGCGTTTCCGTGAGCGGTACGGGAACGATCCGGCGCGCGTACCCTGGGATTTTCCGGAGTTACTCGCCGCCCTTGCTCCACGGGCCTTCTTCTCCAACTCCCCGATCGGAGACACCAACTTCGCGGTCGAGGGCGTCCGCCGCTCGGTGCAAGAGGCGTCGAAGATCTACGCCCTCTTCGGCGTGCCGGAGCGCTTGCAGGTGCGCTACCCGGACTGCGGGCACGACTTTCCTCCCGAGATCCGGGAGGAGGCTTACCGGTTCATCGAGGCCGAGCTAGCCAAGCCGTGATGCAACAGCGGCGAGATCCGGCGCGCGGGTAGATCGCCCACGCGCCGAACGCCCATCGGACCGGACCCACCGGATCGGCGCGGGGGAAGCCGACGATCGCTAGGCGCCCCAACCGGGACGATAGGCCTTCGTGAGCAGCGCGTTGGCTGCGGGTAGGTTGGTGATGCGGAAGGCAGCGGAATCCCATTCGATGCGACGCCGCGCCCGAAGCGCGACGTTACCCAGCAGCACCATCTCCGTGAGCGGTCCGGAATAGCCGAAGTGTGAGCCCGCCGCCGGTCCTCCCTTGCACGCATTGATCCACTCGGCGAAGTGATCCCCACCGGGAATCCGCGGGATCGTCTTCGGGGGCAGCGTCGGGGCCAGTTCGCGCATCCTGACCTCAGGTACGATGCGGACGGTGAAGTAGTTCGCCTGTGCGATGACCGAGGCCCGCGTGCCGACGATCAGCGTGCTATTCTCGGGAAGGGTTCGCCCCTCCTCCAACTCCGGCGGGAGCGGCGGACCAAGGTTGCCGTCATACCATGTCCACTGAACCGCCGGTCGCGCGCCGCGCGCAGGAAATCCGTAGCGCACGATCGAGGACGTCGGCGCACTCAGCTCGGTCGCGTTCGCGCTCACCGGCTCCACCCAGGCCGGCGCGCCGAGGTCGAACGCCCAGAACGCCCCATCCATCTGGTGACATCCCATATCGCCGAGCGCCCCGGTGCCGAAGTCCCAGAATCCGCGCCAGTTGAACGGAAGGTATCCGGGATCGTACCGCCGCGCCGCCGCCACGCCGAGCCAACTGTCCCAATCAAGCGTCTCCGGCACGACCGGGATGCGCTGACTGTGATCGAATCCCTTCACGCCCTGCGGCCAGATCGGACGATCGGTCCACGAGTGAATCTCGCGAATCTCTCCCAAGACACCCGCTTGATACCACTCGCGCAGCAGACGCATGCCTTCCGCCGCATGGCCCTGATTTCCCATCTGCGTGGCGACTCGCTTCTCGCTCGCCAAGCGACTCAGTTCGCGCGCCTCCCAGACCGTGTGCCCAAGCGGCTTCTCCACGAAGACGTGCTTGCCCAGCTCCAGCGCCGCCCGCGCGATCGGGTAATGCATGTGGTCCGGAGTCGAAACCGTCACCGCATCGATCTCCTTGCCCAACCGCTCCAGCATCACGCGATAATCACGGAACCGCGGCACGTCCGGATGCTCGCGGAAGGTACGCGCCGCCCGCACGTCATCAACGTCCGCGAACGCCACGAGATTCTGGCTGCTCACCCCTTGCACCGCCGCCCAGCCACGGCCACCCACGCCAACGCAGGCCACGTTGAGCCGCTGACCCGGCGATCCACCCGGCGCACTCCGCAGGAGAGCCGGAAAGGCAAGGGCCGCCGTGACAGAGGACGCCGCGCCGAGAAAGCGGCGGCGGGAAACAGGACGGGGGACGGGCATGGTCGAAATTCGTGGGGTATCTGAAGCAGAAAGGAACCCGCGCCCGAGGGCGCACGATCCTCCCGTCCACGCATTTCCGTGAACGCGCTCCGACTCAACACGCCGCTCGGCCGCGGCGCCAGCCAAGCCTTTCGCCATCCGGGTCCGCAAAATTGAAATTTCATCAGCGAAATCCTCAGGCTGGGACGGAGCCGCGCTGACCGATTGCCGTACGCCGCACGCCGCGGGTCGCGGCCGCGGTCGCGACAGGTGCCGCCCGGGCGCACGGCGTGCATCGTGCCGAGGGTCGAGCGCATCCGTGATCGCGCCTCCTTGGTTGACGCAGCACAAGCGGGGAAGCGAAAGTACCCACGTCGCTGCCCGGTCCCGTTCCCCGACCTTCCCCTCCGGAGACTTCGCCCCAATGTCCCGCTTCCCCTTGATCCGACCGCGCACGCTCGGCGCCCTCGCCGCGCTGCTCCTCACTCTGCTCGCGAACGACGCGACGTCCGTCCGCCTCGCGGCGCAGGCAGGGGAGTTCCCCATCGCCGCCGGCAAGGGGCTCACCCCCGAGGAAGCCGCACGCGCCATGTCGCTCCCGCCCGGCTTTCGCGCCGTGCCCTTCGCGGGCGAGCCGGCGGTGCACCAGCCGATCGCGTTCACGATCGATGAGCGCGGCCGCCTCTGGGTGGTGGAGAACTACGCCTACCCCACCTGGTCCCCGTACGGCCGCGACCGGATCCTGGTGATGGAAGATACCGACGGCGACGGCCGCCATGACCGCTCGACGGTGTTCTACGATCAGCTCAATTTCGCGAGCGGCATCGCCGTCGGGCACGGCGGCGTGTGGGTGGGCAGCCCGCCCTACCTCCTGTTCATTCCGGATCGCAATCGTGACGACGTCCCGGACGGCCCGCCGCAGCCGGTGCTCGACGGCTGGGGCTGGCAGGATACGCACGAAACGCTGAACAGCTTCGTGTGGGGACCCGATGGATGGCTCTACGGAAACCAAGGCGTGTTCACGCATTCCAACGTCGGACGCCCCGGCGCGCGCGACGCCGAGCGCTCGCCGCTCAACGCTGCCGTGTGGCGCTATCATCCGACGAAGAAACTCTTCGAGGTGTTTGCCGAGGGCATGAGCAACCAATGGGGTCTCGATTTCAACGACGTCGGCGACGCCTTCGTCACCGCCTGCGTGATTCCCCACCTGTATCATGTCATCCAAGGCGGCCACTACCACCGCCAGGCCGGACAACACTTCAACCGCTTCGCCTACGGCGACATCAAGACGATCGCGGACCACTTCCACTACGATCGCGGGGTCAAGTGGTCGGACGCGCGCATCGGCGCCGGCGGCACCGATGCGGCGGGCGGCGGACACGCGCACGCCGGGACGCTCGTTTACCTCGGTGACAACTTTCCTGACGAGTACCGCGGCACGCTATTCACGCACAATGTCCTCGGCAGTCGCATCAATCGGGAAGTGCTGCGCCCGAGTGGCTCGGGCTACATCGGTTCACACCTGCCTGACTTCATGCGCGCAAATGACTCGTGGTTCCGAGGGCTGCGTCTGGAAACCGGGCCCGACGGTTCACTCTTCAACAGCGACTGGTACGACGCGCGGGCGTGCCATCAGCAACACCCACAGGACCGCACGAACGGGCGCATCTACAAGATCAGCTACGGCGATCCGAAGCCGGTCGCGATCGACCTCGCTGCGCTCTCCAGCGACGAACTGGTGCGGCTGCAGTTACACCGAAACGAATGGCACGTGCGGCGCGCGCGTCTTCTCTTGCAGGAACGCGGGCCGGATCCGGCGGTGCATGCGGCCTTGCGGGAGCTGCTGCGGACGACGCCCGAGGTGACGCGCCAGCTCCGCGTGCTCTGGGCCTTGCACGTGACGCGAGGCCTCACCGGCGAGTTGGCCTTGGAGTGCCTGAAGTCGCCTCACCCGGAAGTGCGCGGGTGGACGGTCCAGCTGATGTCCGAGGACCGGGCTCCGTCGCCCACGTTGCGTGCGGCCTTCGCCACGCTCGCCGCGAACGATCCCTCTCCGGTGGTGCGTCGCTTCCTCGCCTCCGCGGCGCGCCGCATCGCGGTGGACGAGCGCTGGCCGATCGTGGAAGCGCTCTTGGGCCACGGGGAGGATGCGGACGACCCGAATCTTCCTCTGCTTTACTGGTATGCCGCGGAGCCCCTCGTGCCGGCGGACCCAGCGCGCGCGGCCGCACTCGCCGAGCGCATGCCGCTCACAGCGCTGCGCTCCTTCTTCACTCGGCGCGCGGCCGCACTCGCCGACGAGACGGCGGCGGTCAGCAACGGCGGCGCGAACCGCAGCGGGCTCGACACGTTCGCGGAAGCCCTCGCCCGCACCCAGGATCCTTCCTACCAACGCGAGTTACTCGCCAGCCTCGTGGCGGCTACCGAAGGCCGCTCCAACCTCACGGCCCCTGCAGCCTGGGGCGCGGCGTACGCCAACCTCGGCCTGAGCACCGACCCAGCAGTCGTCGCGCAGGCCGATGCCCTCGCGGTCCGCTTCGGCGACCGCCAGCTCGCCTGGCGCAAAGCGGCGATCGTGACCGATGCGTTCGCACCCCTGCCGGCGCGGCAAGCGGCGCTCAAGGTCATGCTCGAGACGCAGAACTTCCAGCTCTCGCCAATCTACCACCGCCTCCTCACCGAACCCGGCCTGCGCGGCGACGCTCTGCGCGGGCTCGCCGCCTATGACGTGCCGGCCACGCCACCGGCGATCCTCGCGGTGTACGCGTCCTTCACGCGCGAGGAAAAGCGCGTGGCCCTCGGACTGCTGGCCGCCCGCCCGCTGTACGCCCGCGAACTGGTCGCGGCACTGGCGGAGGGACGCATTCCCCGGACCGACTTCGATGCCTCGCTCGCGCGCCAGATGCGGCTCCACGGGGAACCCGAACTCGATCTCGCGCTGACCCGCGTCTGGGGCGTCGCCCGGGAGACCCCCGCCGAAACGGCGGCGGCCATTGCACGCTGGAAGACCGAATTGACGCCCGCCCGCCTCGCCGCGGCGGATCTCCATCGCGGGCGCGAGCTCTATCTCGCGACCTGCGCCTCGTGCCACGTGCTTTACGGCGACGGCCGCGCCGTGGGACCGGAACTGACCGGCTCGAATCGCGGCGATCTCGATTACCTCCTCCGCAACATCCTCGATCCCAATGCGGACATCGGTCGCGACAACCAGTTGGTCACCGTCGAGCTCGCAGACGGGCGCGTCGCCGCCGGCATCGTGCGTGCCGAGACGGCGGCGGCGATCACGCTGGTGAATCAGGCGGAGACCATCACGCTCTCCAAGGAGCAGATTCGCCGACAGGAGCGTCTGGAGATCTCACTCATGCCGTCCGGTCTCTTGTCGGCCCTCACCGAGCCCGACGTCGCCGACCTGATCGCCTACCTCCAAACCACCACGCCCCTTCGCTGAGCATCGACGGGCTGAACGTCGACGAACGGTCTGCGATTGCGGATCCACCTCCTCCGCCACTTCCTTTCCCATCCCATGAGCAAGAAAATCAACCTCGCGATCGTCGGCCTCGGCTTCGGAGCAGAGTTCATCCCGATTTATCAGGCCCACCCGAACGCCAATCTCGTGGCGGTCTGCCAGCGCGATCCCAAGAAGCTCGCGGCCATCCAAAAGGCCTTCGGCATCGCCAAGGGCTACACGGATTACGCGGATCTCCTGCGCGATCCGGAGATCGACGCCGTGCACATCAATACGCCGATCCCGGACCACGCGGCCCAGTCGATCGCCGCGCTGCGGGCCGGCAAGCACGTGGCGTGCACCGTGCCGATGGCCACCTCCGTGGCCGACTGCCGCACCATCGTCGACCTGACCCAGCGCACCGGGCTCCGCTACATGATGATGGAGACCGTGGTCTACGCCCGCGAATACCTCTTCATCAAGGAGCTCTATGACCGCGGCGAGCTCGGCAAAATCCAGTTCCTGCAGGCAAGCCACCAGCAGGACATGGACGGCTGGCCGAACTACTGGCCCGGCCTGCCCCCGATGTGGTACGCCACCCACTGCGTCGGCCCGATGCTCGCGCTGACCAACGCCGCGGCGGAGTACGTCTCCTGCTTCGGCTCGGGCACGATCCGCCGCGAACTCGTCAAGCACTACAAGTCGCCCTTCGCCGTGGAGACCGCACACGTGAAGCTTCGCGATAGCGATCTAACCGCGCGCATCATTCGCTCGCTCTTCGACACCGCACGTCAGTACCGCGAAAGCATCGACGTCTACGGTTCGAAGAAGTCCTTCGAGTGGACGCTGGTCGAGAACGAGCCCCACGTGCTCCACACCGCCAAGCTCCCCGAGCACAAGATCCCGAAGAAGATCACCGTGCCCGACTACGCGAAGCGACTGCCGAAGGGCATCCGTCCGTTCACGACCAAGGGAGTCTACGATCTCGGGAAGAAAACCCACCTCAGCTTCACCCAGGGCGCCGGTCACGGCGGATCACACCCGCACCTCGCCCACGAGTTCGTCACCGCCCTCGTCGAGGGCCGCGAACCCTACCCGAACGCGCGCCAGTCCGCGAACTGGACCTGCGTCGGCCTGTGCGCCCACGAGTCCGCTCTACGCGGCGGACGCATTGTCCGCCTCCCGGCGTTCACGCAGGGCTGAGGTTGCCTTGAAGTTTCCGGCTCCGGGGAGCCGGCATCAGGCAAACCATCTCCATCGGCCGATCGCGCCGCCGTCTCGATCAAGAGCGCGGCGCGGTCGGAAGGGTGTCGACCGCATAGGTGTGCACCTCGCCGTGAAGATTGGCGCGGAAAATCACCCAGCGTCCATCCGGGCTGAAACGGACGTTGGGTTCGACGCGGTAGTCGTGCGCGCCGAGATTGACGAGGCGCCGGGCCCGCAGGCGGCCGGGATGGACCAGCGTATCCGCACCAGGAGCGCTGATCCCCGCTACGTCCGGAATGCCCTCAGGCTCGAACAGGTAGATCCATTTTCCGTCCGGAGCCTTCGCCACCATCTCAGCATCACCGCCGTCACCGGCAAAACGGCGGCCGTCGGGCGAGATGTTGAAGTGCACCGACCATGCATTGCGTTCGACGTGATACCACATGCGGCGTCCGGTCGCGAGTTCGTAGCCCGCCAGCCAAAAGACCTCGCCGCGCGGCGTCTGGAGGTCGTACCAGATCGTGCCACCGTCAGGGGAGAAAAACTCGTGACCCCAGATCTCCATGTTCATCGTGCGAGCATGCACGCGCGCCAGCCCGGTGCCGTCGGTCCGGATCGTCCACAGACGCTCTACCTTGTGCCAGTTTCCCTCGTGGCAGAACATGATGAGGCCGGGATCCGTGGGTGA
>CAIOYO010000348.1 GCA_903862595.1 uncultured Opitutaceae bacterium
CGCACGCGCGCTTCCGTCCACGGAACGTGCGAACAATCGGACCGTGAGCGGCAGGGCGTCGCGGAACCGGACCGGACGGATCAGCGTCAGATCGAGTTTACCGTCATCCACCCGCGCTCGCGGCGCGATGAAGCAGTTGTTTCCGTACTGGTCGGAATTGGCCACGGCGATGAGGAAAGCCGATTCCTCGATGGTGAGATCGCTGGCGCGGATGCGGTAGCGCTTGGGACGGTAAGCCCGAAGTGACTGCAAGGTCGTCGTGACGTAGGCTCTGAAGCCGCGGCGATGCAGCTGATTGAAGCGGGCGCTGAGGTCGGCGTCGAAGCCCATCCCCATGACATTGAAGAAGGGGACCCCGTTGGCGGTCCCGGTGTCGATGCGGCGGACGCGGCCCTTGAGCAGCGTGGCGAAGGCAGCGGCCCCACCACGCTGAATGCCGAGGTGACGGCCGAGACCGTTGCCGGAGCCGCAGGGGATCAGGCCGAGGACCGCCGGTGAGTCCACCAGCGCCGCTGCGACCTCGTTCATCGTGCCATCGCCACCGATGGCGACCACCATCTCGCACCCCTCGTCGACCGCCCGGCGGGCCAACTCCGTCGCGTGGCGGGACCGCTCGGTCACCTCGACCGAGCCATCGAGCCCCTGCGTGCGGATGAACCGACGGGCCTCGTCGAGAAGGTACGGATTGCGGGCGTTATGGCCCGAGCGGGGATTGAAGATGAACCGACACTTCATGCGGACCGTCCGAGGAAACAGGAAAATGGGGATGGAGCGAGCGGAGAACGGCGCGGCGGCCGCGGTTGCCATGCGCGGCGGGCGTGCTTCACTCCCGGCACATGCCACGCATCCTGCACCTCCTGACCGGCCCCACCGCGGTGGGCAAGACCGAGTGGGCGTTGCGCTGGGCGGAGCAGCACGGCGCGGAAATCGTGTCGTGCGACTCCTTGCTCTTCTACCGGGGGATGGACATCGGCACGGCCAAACCCTCGGCGGACGAGCTTGCCCGGGTGCCGCATCACCTGATTGACATCCTTGATCCGGCGGAGCGGATGACCGTGGTGGAGTATGCCCGCCGGGCGCGTGCCGCCGTTGAGGAAATCCACTCCCGCGGCCGGGCGGTCCTGGTCGTCGGAGGCAGTGGCTTCTACCTCCGGAGCTTCCTTGCGCCGGTGACCGACGAAATCGAGGTGCCGGAGTCGCTGCGGAGTGAACTGGAGGCGGAGTGGACGACCCGGGGTCTGGGTGGGTTGGTGGAGAGACTGGCGCGGTTGAATCCGGCGGGGCTCGGTACGCTCGACGTGGACAACCCGCGACGTGTGCTGCGGGCGCTGGAACGTTGTCTGGTGTCAGGTCGCACCCTGGAAGAACTGGCGGCGGCGTTTGCGGCGCGACCTGCTCCCTATTCCGACTGGGAGCTCCGGTTGAGTCGGCTCGACTGTGAGGTCACCGAGCTCTCGGAGCGGATCGAGCGCCGTACCCAGCAGATGCTTGCGACCGGGCTCCTCGCTGAAGTCGCGGCCTTGCGAGCACGCGGTCTGGAACTCAACCCAAGCGCGTGCGGTGCGATTGGGTATCGGGAGTGTCTCGCGGTCCTACGCGGTCAAGGGACCGAGGCGGACCTCGCCCGGCAGATCGCGGCCAATACCCGTGCGCTGGTGAAGAAGCAGCGGACTTGGTTTCGCACCCAGTTGCCGCCCCACCGTCTTGTTCCGCTGGGGCGGGCAGCGGTCGAGACGCTGTTCGCCGCAGCGGATCCGGGCGCGTCGACGCCCTCGGACAACCTAGTCGAGGACGATGCGGAATCGCGTCAGGGATGAACCCTCGAGCCGTTGCAGTTCGGCGAGCGCGATGCGCAGATTCACTTGGGACTGAAGTTCGTTGACCCGAGCGAGCTCGAGATCGTCCTGAGCCTCGAGCACCCGGCGGCTGGTCGAGAGACCGGCGTTGAAGCGGGCGCGCTCAAGCTCGTACTGGCGCTGGCTAAGTTGGGTGGCGAGGCCGGAGATGGCGACGCTCTCGCGGTTGGTCTCGACCGCACGGACGGCGGATCGGACCTCGACGACGAGATCCTGATCGAGCTGCTGGAGGCGCGTCTGCTCTCTCACGATGTTGGACTGCGCGAGGCGGAGTCGTGCATTGTCCTCCCGCTGGGCCCACGGTACGCGGAGGGTCAGATCGACCTGCCAAGCGTAGCCGTCGCCGTCGAAGGTGCGCGTGGCGGCATCGCCGTAGGAAGCCTCGCGGCTGTTCAGGCCGAGGCCGGCGCCGAGACCGAGGTCGGGCAGGCGATTGCGCTTCGCGGTTTCGCGATCGATCTCAAGCTGGCGAATGGCGATGGCGCTCGAGGCGAGGGCCGGCTGGTTTTCGCGGGCGAGCTTGTAGGAGAAGTCGAAGGAGACGGCGGGGACCGGCGCATTCTCGAAGCTCACTTCGCCGATGGTCTGGTTGAACTCGAACTGACCGATCAGCGCGGTTAGCGCGTCCTCGCGGTCCTGAACGGTCTGATCGGCGAGCAGGAGCGAACGGCGAGCATTGGCAACGCCGACCTCGGCTTGGAGAACATCGAGATCCGTGGCGACGCCGGTTTGGCGCCGGGCCCGGTTTTCCTCGAGGAGCTGCTGAGCGAGCTCGAGACTCAGCTGCCGGACCCCCCGCTGCTGGCGCGCGAACACCAAGTTGTAGTAGGCGGCCTCGACGTTGCGGACGATGACCAGCACGCTGCCCTTGAGGTCGAGGTTGGCTCGATCCACGCCCAATTCGGCGCGGCGGAAGGAGGCGCGGGAATATTCCGAGCCGGCCCCACGCAGGAGCGGCTGGCGCACGGAGAGATTGAGGTCGCCCGTGTAAGCTGGGTTGAGGAAGAGGTTGCGGGAGTTCGACTCGCCGCGGTCCAGCGATGCGCTGGCGCTCACGGTTGCGCCGGTGGACAGCCGCTGCGAAACGCCGGCCCGGAGATCGCGGCTTTGGTTGCGGAGACCGGCTGCGCTGACGCCATCGATTGAGCTGACGACCGTGGGCTGCTGGCTGGTGCTCGTGCTGGCGGAGAGTTCGAGCGTGGGATCGAACGCGGCATCGGCGATCGTGACCGCTTCGCGTGCCTGACCGGTGGTCACGCGCTGGATCTGCAGGTCGAAATTCCGATCGAGCGCGCGCGCAATGCACGCCTCCAAGGAAAGGGTGGGCGCGGACGCTGCTTGAGCGGGAGGCGGAGTGCTCGGGGACGGGGTCTGCGCCACCGTCAAAGCGGGCAGGCCACAGGCGGCGACGACGGCGATGAGGAATCGGTGACGGGAGATCATGCGACGAGAGGACGACTCTGCTAAGCTAGCACACAGTCGAGAAAAAGAAGTTGCACAGGACAATCGCCAAGCGGGCCGAACCCAGTTGGGCGAGAGAAGATCGGAAGGAAGACGAAACCAGAGGGCCTCAGGTTTCAACGCTGAGCCCGCAGACTACGTCTAAATGCCCAGTGCGGACGGTGGCAGGCGTTCCGCCCGCGCTGGACGCGGACATCAGGGCGTGGCCGGTTCCGTCTTGGCCAACTCCTTTTCCACGAGCTCGTTGAGATAGTCTCCGGCGTTGCGGGACCCGATGAAGGCAGCGATCTGGCCGCGCGTCTCAACAAAGCGAGGGTTGGTTTCGTCGGTCGCGGGCATGGCCTTATCGGCCACGTGCACGATCATGCCCTTCGCGCCCGTGGTCACCATTTCGGAAACGCCGCCCTTTTCGAGGGATTCCAGCGCCCCGAAAACGGCAGGCTCGAG
>CAIOYO010000349.1 GCA_903862595.1 uncultured Opitutaceae bacterium
CAGATCGCCGGCGATGCGCGGCTGCAGCCAGACGTCCGCCAGCCGCACGCCCTCGCCGAGGAGCGTCGGAAGCGCCTTCAGCGGGTTCATGAAATCCTGCGGATTCTTGAAGCGGTCGATACCGACCTCGGGCAGCGGGTTGATCGAGACGATCGTGGCCCCGCGCTTTTTCGCCTCGCTCAGGGTCGAGAGCATGCGCGGGTGATTGGTGCCCGGATTCTGGCCGACCACGAGGATGAGGTCGGCGTGGGCGAAGTCCTCGAGCGTGACGGTGCCCTTGCCGATGCCGACGCTGGCGTTGAGCGCCGCGCCGCTGCTCTCGTGGCACATGTTCGAGCAATCCGGGAGATTATTGGTCCCGAACTGCCGAACGAAGAGCTGGTAGAGGAAGGCGGCCTCGTTGCTGGTGCGGCCCGATGTGTAGAACGCGGCGGCGTCGGGGGTCGGCAGCGCCCGCAGGTGCTCGGCGACGAGGGCGAACGCCTCGTCCCAGCCGATCGGCGCGTAATGGGAAGCGCCGGGGCGCAGGACCATCGGCTCGACGAGCCGGCCCTGCTGGTTGAGCCAGTGATCGCTGCGCTGGAGCAGATCGGCGACGGAGTGCTGGGCGAAGAATGCGCGGTCGACGCGTCGACGCGTGGCCTCGTCGGCGACGGCCTTGGCGCCGTTCTCGCAGAATTCGAAGAGATGGCGGTCGGAATCCGGACTCGGCCAAGCGCAAGACTGGCAATCGAAGCCATCGAGCTGGTTGACCTTCAGCAGCGCGGCCGCGCCGGCGAGGACCCCGGGCGACCCCAACGCGAAGCGCCCGGTCTGCAGCACCCCGGCCAGCCCGGCGGCGGCGGCGGACGGCTGACCCAGCGTCGGCGCGACAGACTCAAGAGGAGGTTGGGCGGAAGGCGTGGACATGCGGAAAGGGAAGAAGGACGACCGAGCCAGAGAGAGTCGACCAACCCTGAAGCCGAGGCAAGACACCGGCGATGGCCCGGCGCGGCCAAGCCCGCGGCCATCACTCCGCGCCTCGCCCTCCTCGAATCCAACTCCCTGCCCTGAGTCGGGCAAACAACCGCCTTGGGATGGGGCGAGGCCGCCCGTATCTTTCTTGCGAAATTGACTTTCGCAAGATTAGGCGGCCTCTTCTCTTGGTAAAACCCCATGGACACCTTTACCCAACTCGTTGGTGAACGGATCCGGCTCGCCCGGGAAGGCGCTGGTCTTTCGCAGGAGAAGCTGACCCAAGCCCTGGGTTTCAACGACCGGCAGACCCTCTCCACGATCGAGCTGGGGCAGCGTCGGGTCAGTGCCGAGGAATTGGTCTGCTTTGCGAAGGCGCTGGGTCAGTCCGTGGATTACTTTACCGATCCCTACCGTGTCGCGGGCGCGGACGCCTTCTCCTATCGGGCGAAACGGACGACCGCCGCCGAATTGCGCGCCTTCGAGGTGAAGGCGGGGAGCCTGATCGCCGCCCAGAGACGGTTTCAGGAGTTGTTGTCGCGGCCTACGAGCCCGGCGCAGCCCCAAATCGCGATGCTCACGCCGCAGGCCTCGCTAGACTTTGCCGCGCTTCAGGGCGAACGCTGCGCGGCCGCATGGCACTTGGGGGATGCTCCGGCGCTGCGCCTGCGCGAGGCGGCGGCGAAGAACCTTGGGGTGGTCGTTCTCCACGTGGATGCCCCGCGGACGATTTCCGGTGCGGCCTGCCGCCTGGCGGATGGCGCGTACGTGCTGATCAACCGAGCCGAGCCGGCGGCGCGGCGGAACTTCGATCTCGGCCACGAACTGTTCCACATTCTGACCTGGGACAAGATGCCGCCTCCCCGGGTGGATCAGATCTCCGAGGAAGGCGAGCCGGGAGCAAAGCGGCCGAAAGTCGAGAAACTGGCGGATGCCTTCACGGCGGGCCTACTGATGCCGAGCGCGACGGTGCAAAACCGTTGGGCTCAGCGCGGGGATCAAGCGCTCGCGGAGTGGTTGAGTGCCAATGCCCGCGACCTCGGCGTTTCCCACCTCGCTCTCTATTGGCGCCTCGTGAATCTCCGATTGATCAAATCGGACGCCGACCTGCTGCGCCGCGTGGACCGCCTCCGCAGCGACGCGGTGGAGTCACGTCCCGCGCTCTACAGCGCGGACTTTGTGCGCGACCTGCACACCCTGATCACCGAGGGACTCGTGACGGTCCGTCGCGTGTTGACCTTGCTCGATCTGGATGAGGACGAGTTGAAGGGCGTCTTCACGTCCTACCAGATGAAGCCGCCCTTCGACCTTTGATCCGTGTTCGCTCCTCCTCGACAGAGCGTCGTGCTGGTGGACGCGAACGCGATGAAGGCAGCGCACCAACTCGGCTGCTGGAACACTCTGCGGAGGAACTACGCACTGCACAGCGTGCGACTCTGTGTGGAGGAGGTCACACGACCCAACAAGAAGGGACGCCGACTGGTCGAACGACCGTGGGAAGATCTCGTCCAGGAGTTGGTCCTTGGCGGAGTGGATGACCTCGCCAGAGCCGACCTCGCTTTGACGATCGGTAACCGGAACGACGTGGATGCGGGCGAAGCGGAGCTTCTGGCCTACGCGCGCACGTTGTCCGGAAAGGCCTGGTGGCTGTGCGGGCCGGACGGCGGCACGGTGAACGCGCTGCATCACCTGAAGCTCCTAGACCGAATGGTCTCCCTCGAAGCCTTAGCGAAGGCGTGCGGTCACAGCGCAGCCGGCCTACCCAACAATTACACCGAGCGGTGGCTGTCTGACCAGCGGAGGAACAGGCTCTTTGAAAGCCTGTGAACCGCCGCGGCAAGCAGACGGGGCCGGCCCGCCCGCCCACCCGCTCAGGCGAGGTCCTGCGGGCGCCAGCCTTCGCGGTAGGTCGGGAAGAGGAGCTCGTTGGCCTCGGGGAGGTTGGTCTTCATCGCCTTCGCGTCCCAGGTGAAGGACTTGCCGACGAGGATCGCGAGGGTGCCGAGGCAGACGGTCTCGGTGAAGGGCACGGAGTACTCGAAATTGGAGCCGGCACCCTGCGG
>CAIOYO010000350.1 GCA_903862595.1 uncultured Opitutaceae bacterium
GCACCACGCTCGGCCCGGACGGCACCTCGTCCTCCCTTTCGGTCAAGGTTCGAGTCGACTCCAACCTGAAGCACTGGTGGCGGCGTCACTTCGACGGCCGTTAGGACAGATGAGCGCCGTCAGCCCATCCGCCCCGTCCGGAAAGGATCCCCTGCGGGGCACGCTCTGGCCGGCCGTCGCCGCCCTCTTGGGCGTCCTCCTGCTCGCCGAGTTCACCCCTCTGGATCTCTGGGTGCAGGATGCCTGCTTTGACTTTGCCACCGGGCAGTGGCGGGTGGACGAGAATGCCAGCCTGCCGAAGGCCCTGTTCTACACTGGACCAAAGGCTGTGCTCATCGCCTTCGGCCTCGCGTGCATCGCGCTGCTCCTCGGGCCCGCAGGCTGGCGGCGCCGCCTTGGGCTCGCGCACCGGCGCCGCGAACTCGCCGCCGTGATCGTCTGCCTCGGGCTGGGCCCGTACCTCACCGGCGTGGCGAAGGCCAATACCAACATGTTCTGTCCGTACGAGCTTACCCGCTACGGCGGGGACGTGCCGTACGTGAAACTCTTCGAACGCTTCCCGGATGATGCCCGTCCGGAGCGGCGCGGGGTGTGCTTTCCCGCCGGCCACGCCAGCGGCGGTTTCGCCCTGCTCGCCCTCTCCGGCCTCGCCGCGACTCGCCGCGGGCGCTTGCTCGGCATCGCCATCGGTCTCGCCGTCGGACCATGGATGGGCATCTACCAGATGCTCAAGGGCGCCCACTACCTGAGCCACACGCTCATCACCCTCGTGCTGATGTGGCTGCTCTTCCTCGCCTGCCGCGCGGCTCTCGCGCGCGCGTGGCGCTCCGGGCCGGACTCGCCCTAGGTCCGGCCCGCAGGATGAACCAAAATTCATCTCTGCTTCACGTTGGGTTCATCCACGCCGTCCACAGTGGGCGGCGATGAAACGGTTTCTTCCCGGACTTCTCCTCCTGCTCAGTCTGGCGACCGCCTTGGTCGCCGCCCGCCCGACGCTGAGCGTCGAACCAACGGGCTCGTCGGTCTCGGTGGACGTTCGCGCCACCGGCGATGCGTTCACCGCCACGCTCACGGGCTTCACCGCCGCGATCGAACTCGACGATACCAACACCGCTCCGGCCACCGCCACCGTCTCGTTCCGCGTCGCCGATCTCAAGACCGGCAACGACAAGCGCGATCGCAAGATGAACGCTTGGTTCGAGTCGGACCGTTTTCCCGAGGGCCGCTTTCAACTGCGCCAACTCACCCGCGAGGGCAGCTCCGACCGCTACCGGGCCGCCGGCGTGCTCACGCTGCACGGGCAGGAAAAGGCGGTCGAGTTTCCCGTAACGATCGTGCCGTCCGCCACCGCGTGGAGCCTCGACGGCGAGGCGGTGCTCGACACCCGCGACTTCGGGCTGCCGATCATCCGCATGTTCGGGCTGCTCACCGTCGACCCCCAAGTGAAGGTGCGCTTCCACCTCCAAGCCAAACCCTCCGCATCCTGAGCCATGCCCCATCGCACGCTCGGCGGCCTCGCCCGCCCTCGTTCAGACAGCCCGGAACGCCTGACCGAACTGGTCGAGGCCCTGCAACGGAATGCCCCCACCGCCCCGGGCGTGGAGGCCCACCTGCATTCTGTCATCACCGACGCCGCCGCCCACCCGGGACGGCTCGTCCGCGCGCGCTTGGTTGACCTCGCGGCCCGGACCCACGGACTCGCCGCCGCCGAC